>JBMQEM010000119.1:0-62882 GCA_049363815.1 Bacteroidota bacterium | reverse complement strand
ATCCGGATAAGAAAAATAAGATCTTTGACCTAAAGGAAACAGTTCCCAATCCCCGCCGAAGCTTTGAAATGAAATCAGTATGAAAACAAGAAACAAGATTTTTTTCATATCAGAATTTTAAACTGCATACAAAATAGAAATTATTTCACTGTCTGGACATTTTTAAACTAAAATATTTCATTTACCTAAGAAATCCCGCTATTTACCAATTAACTTCAATTGAACCATTCCAATTCAAATCAAATACTATATTTGCTAAAAACATGCTATGAAAAAGGCGTTACTTTTTTTATCACTCTTACACTTCACAAATTGCTTTTCACAAACCATCCTGCTCTCTGAAAATTTCTCTTCCGGGACATTACCCTTGAATTGGATTACCTATAACACACAAACCCCTTCAGTTGGATGGGAATTCGGCACTTCACTGGGATCTACCGGCTTTAATATACCTCCATACGGCACTTATGCTGCCTGCAATGATGATAAATATGATAATGCTACGGGTACAGCAAACCTTTGCGAAAAATCGTTCCTGATCTCCCCTGTTGTAAATTGCTCCGGGACGGATTCTCTGACAATTAGTTTCGATTACGTTGCTTCTCAGAACCTGAATGGTGATTGCGCAATTGAATTTTCAAGTAATGGTACTACTTTTAATTATGCTTATGGTTTAAGTGAATCCAATTCATGGACCCATTATCAGATCAATCTTCCATCAGCTTTCAGGACAGCGAACTTCCGCTTCCGATTTTATTACAGCGATAATAATACGAAGGCATCGGGCCTCGCTGTAACAAATATCGTCTTGTATGATCCACCCTCAGTGGACCTTGAAATTACAAGGAGTTTTCACTCAGACATCATGCCTACCCAGAATGCTTTTACGGGATACAGGATAAAAAACAATGGGCTGAATGCAATCACCTCTTTTACAGAAAATGTTTTTGTTGACGGAATATTGGCAAGTACTCAAAATTATTCAGGGTTGTCACTCAACTTTCAGAAAAGTGATGATTACAAAATTTCCAGTGCCATTGGTTCAATGTCACCCGGTATGCATACAATTGGGATCGAACTGACAAATATTAATGGCTTAGCTGCAGATGAAAATCCCGGAAATAATGTAAATTCATTTCAGGCTAACGCTATTCCTGATCTACCGGCTCGACATCCTGTTTTACTTGATAAAACGGGAGCTTGGTGCACTTTCTGTGCAGATGGTAGTTTACAGCTTGACAATTCAATCATTGCATTTCCGGAAGCAATTGGAGTTGCCATTCATGGCGGTGATGAAATGGATTCAAGTTCAGGAGTCTGGACAGGCGGAGTTTTTGCTGGGACATTGTACAGCGGCGGATACCCGAAGGCTGGTTGCGATGCATACAAATTCCCTGACTACACATCACTTGCAACACAACCTGCAAACTTCCAAAATCTTGCCCTTGAACGTTCATTGATGTATGAACCTGTCGAAGTACAATTAAAAGATGTAATCTGGAATAGTACAACGCAAACTGTTACCGCTACAGTTGAAGCTTCGGTGTTTGATACTGTATCCGGTGATCTGCGTCTAAATTTCTGGGTAGTCGCAAATGAATTGTATGGAACAGGACCCGATTGGGATCAGGTCAATTCTTCAAATACCGATGTCGGACATCCATACTATGGACTTGGTAATCCGATATTAGGATTCAGACACCATCATGTATTAATGTCTATGCAAGGGGGAGCCTGGGGAACAGACAATATCTTTCCGGATTCATGTGTAAGAGGAAGTGTTTACCGGCAATCATACAGTATGCAGATTCCTTCCACATTCTGGGGTGCGCAGAATCAGACTAACCTGATCGACTCATCAAACATTACTTTGATAGGGTTAGTGCAGAATTATGATGCGGATATATTAAACAGAAGAATACTGAATGCAGTTTCAGCTCCATTGATGAGCCTGATTACAGGCACAAATGATCTTGATGCAGAAAACAACATTTCACTTTACCCGAATCCTGTGGTAAATAATTTTACTATTCGTGCGGATGATGTTGTGAAATCTGTTTCGCTATATGATGGAGCCGGAAGGATAGTTTCCAATCAAAACTATAATTCAAAACAAATTGTCTTATTTGTAAACAACATTTCTCCCGGAATCTACTTTGTAAACATTCAATTACAATCCGGTAAAATGATCCGGAAGAAAATAGTTGTTCAATAAAATAATAGCATGTTTAGTGCTTTATTTTTAGAGCATCCAGACCACTAAACTTTTCATTACGCTAAGCTTCCGTCGGCAGTTCCCATTTTTTCAAGGGCAGCTGTATCCATATACGCAAATTCCCATAGATGTCCGTCAAGATCCTCGAAACCTCCCTGATACATCCATCCGTGATCACTGGTCTTTGTCGCCGTTGCACCTCCGCCTACCCCTTTCTTAACAATTTCATCCACTTCTGCTCTGCTGTCCATCGACAAACAAATAATTGATTCCACCTGCTTCTTAGCATCTGCAATTTGCTTAGTTGTAAATGTCTGAAAGAATTTTTCGACCAGCAACATTACATAGATCTCATCGCTGATGATCATACAAGTTGCATTTTCATCAGTAAATTGCGGGTTAAAGGAATACCCTAATGAAGTGAAAAAGTCTACAGATTTTTTCAGATCCTTAACAGGAAGGTTTACGAATATTTGCTTTTTCATGGTTTAAGATTTTATGATACAAAATTAGGCGCAAATCTAATTATTTGCAATTCTAAATTGCGACAATTCAGTGGGCGGATTCCGACTAATTACTGAATGAATTGATAACTTATTATGACACTTGCCACAATACCTTGTTACTTTATCATTTTCCTGAAAATAAAAAAATATACGATTTGCATTCTTCCAGTAAAGCTCCGGCATCGGCATCAGAGAGTTTTTTACTGCATCTTGGTCTGCCTTCAAATTCAGAACTGACAAGCTGATCATTCTCAAAATAGAAAGTGAAATCGTACGCTTTAAAGGATGAACTATAATCAATTGTTGTAGTCGCATGGTCATAATTATAATCCATTTCAAGTCCTGCAACGGCGATAAGAGATTCTTTCTCCAGATAAAATGTCTTAATTGTATAGCAACTTGAAAGTCCGACCCAACTAATTATTTTTCTCAACTCTCCGGACTTAAAATAACCTGTCAAAGATCCACCACCATCTGTTGCATGTTCCATGAACTCTTCGTTCTCAAGAGTTTTTACTGTATAGTTAAGAGTATCGCTTTCAATTTTTGCTATCAGTTCCTGAGCAATTAGCAGAGATTGATCATTGCCACTTACTGAATCACTTTTCATTTCAGGATTTTCTTTATTCCCATCCTTTTTATTATTCAAATTATCTGAGCAGGAAATCAACAAAATTATACTCCAAATAAATACTATTATTTTCATTTTATTAAAATCGATTTTTTTTACTAATACCTATTTCACTTCTATCTCATCTACAAAAATAAATGCCATTCCGCCTGCCCCTTGATGCCATAATGGTAGTTCGCCGTAATTTTTAGCTATTACTTTGATATACCTTGCCTTTTCAGAAGGGAAATTTGTTACAAATCTTTTTACTGTATTGGTCAGTACTGTATCTCGGACATCATTTATTGCTTCACCTACTTTTTTAAAAGAAATATTGTCGGTTGAAATTTCATATGAAATGCTCAGAGGCATTAGGATCCATGATCGAGTATCCTGTAAAAATCCGGCTGTGAGTTCTGAAATATTTTTCTCCTCACCCATATCAATCACCGCTTCGAAATCCTGTCCTTGATAACCTTGCCATCCGCCTTTCCGCCATTCTTCATCACCGTAGAGACCATCGATAATTCCGTCATCACCTCCTGCTGTATATTGCTTGTTGTATTCCGATTTGATAGCGATCTTCCAGTCCGGATGTAAATGTTTGTGCAATGCTGCTCCAACAAAATTTCCCGAATGGTTTGAGCTATCGACTGCTTTAGCTTTCACGAAACACGAATTGGTGATCAGTAACGGGCGTTCATATTTTTGCAAAGCACTTTCTTTTCCATTCTCTTTAATTGAATACCATATCGTAGTTGCAGAATCTGCAGTAAGTGTTACCACTACAGAATCCTTAAAATTGTCTGATGAGTAATTTATAGTCGGGACAGAAATGTAATTAGGCTTACTTTCCTGCACTACTTGTGCTTTGCTTGACCAACCATCTCTTGAATTCGACATCATGAATTTGATCTCACCGCCTGACATCAGATCAGAATGTCCCAATCGGTCAATTGATCTATCATTTAACAACACATCTGCCAAAAACGGGTTTCCTTCTCCGAAACGCTCGGATAAGATCCTTACATTATTCCCATTTTCAAGATGCAGGATCACTTCCCTGAACATTGGAGATGTCAATTCATAGACAGGATCACCGGGACAAATCTGATAAATCCCCAGGGCACTCATTACTAACCATGCACTCATTTGTCCGCAATCTTCGTTTCCTATCAATCCACCGGGTGTATTTGAATACATTTCATTACGCAACTTGTTTACCATGTATTGCGTCTTCCATTTTTCATTTGTAAAATTATACAAATAGGCCATGTGATGACTCGGCTCATTGCCATGTGCGTACTGGCCAACAAGTCCTGTAATATCCGCTTGCTGCCGTCCTGATGTTTGAGTAGATTCTGAGAAAAGCTGATTGAGTTTTGCCTTGAATTTTTCCTGCCCTCCGACTTTCCTAATCAAGCCGGCAATATCTTGCGGGACAAAAAAGGTATACTGCCATGCATTTGCTTCTGTAAAATGGTTGTTCACTTCTTTCGGATCAAAAGGAGTCAGAAATCTTCCATTACGTCGTGGCCTGATAAATCCGGTCTCATTATCAAATAAATTTTTCCAGTTATTACTTCTCTTCTCAAAAATTGCATACTTCTCCTCATTGTTGATTGACTTTGCAAAAAGTGCTATGCAATGATCATCGTAGGCATATTCAAGAGTCTTGGATACAGATTCTGACTCATCCAAGACATCGAGATAACCATGATCCATGTATGCATCCAAACCAAACCGACTTTTAGTAGTAGCACTTTTCACCATTGCTGAAAGTGCGTACTCTGTGTCGAATTCCTTTATTCCTTTTGCATAAGCGTCGGCGATTACGCTTACAGAATGATAACCAATCATACATTCAGTCTCATTGGAAGCAAGTTCCCATACCGGCAACATTCCTGCCTGTTCATATTGAGCAAGGAAGCCTCTGATAAAATCCAGTGAACGTTTCTGATCAATGATCGTCATTAGCGGATGCCATGCACGGAATGTATCCCAGAGTGAGAAAACTGTATAATAGTTTGTGGCTGTCTTATGAATTTTACCATCGCGACCACGGTACCTTCCATCCACATCGTTGAAAATATTCGGAACCACCATACAATGATAAAGTGCAGTATAAAAGACCTTCATTTTTTCTGTATCCTCACTGATCACTTCGATCTTTCCCAGCTCTTTATTCCACAAAGAAACAGCGGCTTGCTTCACAAGTGAAAAGTCCCAACCTCTGTTCTCAGCTTTCATGTTCTTCCTGGCACCATCTACACTAACAGAAGATAAAGCCACTTTAACAAGTAAATTTTTATCCTGATTAAGGCGAAACCGAAAAGAACCATAGACATTTCCTGAATATGCGGAAAGCTTTTTGTCGTCGATAGCAGTAGCCATTGAATCAAATTTTATTAACTCAGGCGTAATTGCTTCCGAGAACTCCATATAAAAATAGATCAACTGATCATTTGCCCACGCTGAACTTCTCCTGAATCCGGCAAGATGCGTTTCGTCGATCTGGTAGAGCTGGGCATCAATTACCTTGTCGCGATGCCTGAGATCAATGAAAATCCCGGCGCTATCTGCAGCATTCCTGAACGAATAAGAATGAAATCCGGTACGCTCTGTAACAGTAAGTTCAACATCAACTTTCGGATCCTGCAAGTAAACTGAATAATATCCAACACTTGCTTTTTCCTGAGAATGTAAAAAGCGGGAAGATATTTTCTTAGCCGGATCAAACTCTGAACTGAGTGGAAAGAGAAGAATGTCACCATAATCATTTACACCGGTTCCGCTTAAATGCGTATGCGAAAAACCATAGATGAGACTATCATCGTAGTGATACCCGCCACATGCGTCCCAGCTTGCATCGATACGGGTATCCGGACTTAGCTGCACCATTCCAAAGGGTACAGTTGCACCCGGATAAGTATGACCATGACCACCGGTACCAACAAAAGGATTCACTAAGGAGGCCGGTCCAGGCTGAGCGACAACTGAATTGGCAAGTACAATTAAGGATATAATAATATTGAACTTCACTTTATGGGAATTTATAAAGGCAAGGTAATTATTTTATTCAAGAAAATAATTGAATTGCGATCAGAAGGTATCTATGAGAGATCGCAAATTTAATCCATCTCCCGGTACTAGCTGATAGGATGGCGAAAATTCAATAAAATACTTCTTATCAGGAATCATGTCAAAATAATTGTCACTAAAACCATTTACATCATCCTTAATTGACAGTTCAACATTCTTTGCAAAAGTATTCACTGAAATCTCAAAAAGAAGTTTGTTGTCAGGTAATTCCATACGCTTCATAGATACAGCCGGTCGTTTTAAGCTGAGGTCTTTATCTTTTTCAAAACATATGATATCAGTATAAATCGATTTCCCTTCATAGCTTAGATCAGCAGAAACAAATGCACTTTCGCTTTTATATAAACTTTTCAGGAACTTCAAATTCTTATTCATACCGGTTACTACTGCATTTGATCTTACAATCACACCTGACCTTTCTGTCCACCTGACATTACCATCAAAATCAATCAAACTAATTGTCAGGTCCGCCATAAATGTTGTAGAACTGTCCGAAATAATTTTGACAGTAAGCGAACCATCATTCAATTCGCCATCAAGTACAACTTTTTCAAAATCTCTTTTAACCTGATAAGCTGTGGCTTTACTGGTACCATAGTAATCAAACAAACTCCACGATATTCCCGGCCAGCAATCGTTCAACTGCCATAGCAATGAACCCATGCAATCGGGCATGTTGCCACGGTGAGCTTGTATCGCTATGTTTATCCCCTTTGCCTGTAATATATTTGACAAATATATTTTTGAACGAAAATCCTTTGCGGGATTATAATGATCATTCATGTAAAAATCAATCGTCTCAAATCCTTTTGGATGCTTCTGATGATTTCGCAAGCCAGGATTTGAAAAACTATTTGCTGATGAACCTGCGAATTCTAATATTGACCTGTAAGCAGGCAAGGACTGAAATCCATATTCGCTCATGAATCGCGGAACTTTAGTTTTGTAAATATCGAATGGTTCCATTCCCCACCATACTCCCCAATAGTGCGAATCTCCTCTGTGCATACTTTCTTTTCGTCCCCAACCTATCGATGGAGAGGATGGCCAATAATAAGTAGTGCCATCAAATTTGTGAACCTGTTCTCTCAATAACTTTCCGAACAGATTCTCATAGTTCGAAATGATAGTAACAGAATCTTCCTTGGAATATTGGAATTCCTTTTGCCAGCCCCAATTATACCACCCTTCTATATTTTCATTATTTCCGCACCATAATGCAAGTGAGGGATGATTTCTATATCTGAGTATAGCTTGTTCTGCTTCTGTTGCAACAGAATTAATGAAGGCAGTATCGCCGGGATACATGGCACAGGCGAACATAAAATCCTGCCAGACTAAAATTCCATTTTCGTCGCAAGCATTATAAAACGCTTCCGGTGGATAAACGCCACCACCCCAGATACGCAGCATATTCATATTCATTTCGGCTGCCTTTTTAACCAGCGAAATCCATGAACTATCAGTACCATTTCCGGTAAAATAGTCTGGCGGTACAACGTTTGCTCCTTTGCAGAATACTTTCTTTCCATTTAGCAAAAAATAAAATGACTGTCCGATTGAATCTTTTTCCTGAATAAGTTTAACCTCCCTGAACCCTACTCTGATATTTTGACTTGCTGTTGAAGTTCCTTCGGAATTAGCAACAAAACTGAAATCATAAAGATTGGGCTCACCCATTTCTTTTGTCGACCAGTAAAGGGGATCAGCAATTTTAAGACTGAAAGTCACTTTATTTTCACCGGCATTTAATTCGCAGTACTTAATATCATCTACCTGTGCTTCCTTACAATTTATCCTGATCGTTGCATTTCTCTTGAGTGCTGAATATACAAGCAATTCAAAATTTGCTGTAGCGAGAGACTCTGTTAGCTTTAACTGGTTAAATCTGATATTTGTAATTGCAAGTGACTTTTCAAAGATCAATTTAACAGGCTTACATATGCCCCCTGCTCTCAGATCAGGTGCAAAGTCCCATCCGAAATTAAAAGCAGCCTTTCGGACAAACACCCTGTTTCCTCCGGGAAGCCGGACGCCATTCCGCTGTGCTAAAGAATCAGCTAAGTGATCAATTGGTTTAATATGAATTTTTAAAATATTTTTCTTTCTGCAGAATTTCTTTACATCCACTTTATATGAAATGAACATGTTGTCACAAGACACTATTTTTTCAGCATTCAGATAAACATCAGCATACGTATCAATTCCTTCCAGCAAAAGTGCTATCCGCTCTTCTGAAAGTTGTTGATCAGATAAGTGAAAAGTATCTACATAGATCCAGTTCTCCTTTTCCACCCACTTCAGACTTTTTTCGTTATCTCCAAAAAAAGGGTCCGGAATCTTTTTGCTTTCAAAAAGATCAGTATAGATGGATCCGGGAACACTTGCATTAAATACTTCTGATGAATCAACCCGGATCAGGTGTGCCGACTGGAATAAAAGCAGTGTATCCTTTGAAGAGTCAGCGACAGATAATTTAACCAGAAGAAAAAACAGAGTAAAAAATAAATACCTCATAGAATCTTTTTTAATTCTGAGATAACCAATCTGATCGTTCTTTCATCAGAAACCTCATACATACCTGTATCAGAATTTCCCATTGAGACTGACGAACCAATTCCAGTTTTGTGCTTTGCTGAAAGATGGACTTCTCTGACATTTGTATAGGATACGATTTCACATACATTAGACGGGTTGATTCCAGCTCCTGCTAAAATTGAAATTGTGGTTGCTCTTTCACACAAAGTTTTTATTAATTCTTTTCCTGCAAGGGCATTTTCTTTTTGTCCGGATGTCAGGATTCGTTTCACTCCCATTTCCTCCAATGCAAGTAATCCTGAAATAGGATCGGGAATAAGATCGAAAGCCCTGTGAAATGTAAATGGTAAATTTCCTGAAGCCTCAATTAACAAGCGGGTTGTTTCTATATCGACTTTATTATTCTGCAATAATGCTCCTGACACAATACCACCAACTCCCATTTCCCTAACCAGATGAATATCGCTGAGCATGATCTCAACCTCTTCATCAGAATAAACAAAATCTCCTGACCTTGGCCGGATCAGGACAAATACATTTTTCTGAAAAAGTTCTATAGCTTTTTTTATAAGACCGAAAGAGGGTGTGATCCCACCAACTTCAAGTGCAGCACATAATTCAATCCTGTCTGCACCGGCGTTGTATGCATTACGAACAGATTCAAAATTAGCGCAAGCAATTTCGATTTTCATCAGTAGTAACTTTGAGAATCCAGCAGTTTACTTCCAATCGATTTTGTGTAGAGAGCATATTGAAATTCTGAATGAATACAATATGAACCGATCTCGCCTTTTTTATCAAGAGCGATAAAACCGATCTGGATCTTCTTTGCTACGCTTTCGCCTCTTCTTCTTATAATTCTTTTCACCGCTTCTTCACAGGCTTGCTGTGGAGAATAATTCTGGCGCATTAATTCAACAACAAGATGAGATCCGCATATCCTGATCACTTCTTCCCCAACACCAGTTGCTGTTGCCGCCCCTACTTCGTTGTCGACATACAATCCGGCTCCAATGATCGGTGAATCTCCTATCCTGCCATTTAGTTTGTATGCCATACCACTTGTCGTACATGCTCCGGATAAATTTCCATTCTGATCAAGTGCAAGCATTCCAATTGTATCATGATTTTCTCTGTTGATCACCGGCTTGTATTCTGACGTTTTCAGCCATTCTTTCCATGCCTGCTTCGATTTTTCGGTCAGAAGATTTTCTTTTTTGAAACCATTTGCAAGAGCGAAACGATATGCACCTTCACCGGCAAGCATGACATGCGGAGTTTTTTCCATTACCATCCGGGCTACAGAGATCGGATGCTTAATATTTTCAAGATAGGCAACTGAGCCGCAGTTGAATTTATCGTCCATTATACATGCATCAAGCGTGACCCTTCCGTCGCGGTCAGGTAATCCACCATATCCAACTGATGTAACCTCCGGATCAGCTTCCGGAACTTTTACTCCTGCTTCAACAGCATCGAGAGCAGTTCCGCCTTCGGATAATATTTTCCATGCAGCTTCATTAGCCGGAATTCCATGGCGCCAGGTTGAAATAACTACAGGTTTACGGATGGGGCCATCAGCAATTTTTTTCCCAAATGCAGAGCGCATTGATAAAAATGCTGTGGCAAAGGAAGTGTATTTTATAAAATTCCTACGGGTTGCCATATCGGATGATTTGGCGAAAGGTAGAAAAAAAATCTAAGTGTTAAATTGGAAAGTAATCGCCCTGATTTTTTAAAACACTAAGATCACTAAAAATCGTCACTAGAACACAAGTGATGGTTCATTTGTGTTCTAGTGACGAATTTTAGTGATCTTAGTGTTAAAATTTTTAAGTGTTATTCCGCAATCACCATATTCCGAACCTGCTGCACTGTACCATTCTGCAAGCGCGCATAATATAATCCTGCTGAATAGTTTTCATTCTCCAGCCAGATCTTATATTCGCCTTCAGGATATTCACCATCAACAGGAGTCTTGATCAATCGGCCTTCATTGTCGAAGATCTGTACACAGGTATGACCACCTTTACTTTTAAAGGTAATGTATGTACTTTCTACAAAAGGATTCGGGTAATTGCTGATCAGATTTTCTCCGGCTGCATTATTTGCTTCATGATCATTAGTTGATAAGCAAGCAGTACTTTGTATAATAGGCAGATTCTGGAAATTCTGCAGCATGATTGAATTCAGGTCTGCAGCAGGCACACATAACCAATCCTGCAAAATGGATGCATAAACAGAACGGAAATCATATTGCATTGGAATATTATCACTAGTAGCAACAGTAGCCGGAATCGTAGGATTTACTCCTAACATTCCACTTTGTACAGCGTTTCCAAATACAAACATTGGCGCAGCTGCACCATGATCAGTACCATCGGAAGAATTTGATTTTATACGTCGACCAAATTCGGAAAATGTAAGTCCGACAACGCGTTCATCGACACCGAGGAAAGCGAGATCATCCATAAATGCTTTCACAGCAACAGACACTTTACTTAACAGATCTGCATGTGTACCGGTTGCAGTATTTGCAGCATCAACCTGAGCTGAATGATTATCAAAACCACCTAAGCTAACCATATAGACTTTAGTCTGCAAGCCACCTGCAACTAAACGTGCAACAATTTTCAATTGATCTGCAAGAGAATTTGTTCCGGCTGCGGGATAATTCGGACTTTGAGTTGTAATGTTACTTGCGGCAGTTGAGATCACTGTTGCATAAGCTGTAGATTGTTGTGCAACCTGCCGGACATATGTCAGCTCTTTTCCAGCCGGAGTATTTGGCGCCGGATCCTGTATCCCATTTATTAAATTGTAAAAACTTGTCGGATCAGAGATCGCCATTCCCATACTGGCTGCAGGTCCCTGCAATGCAAGAGAAACACTGGAACCGATCTGTATTGCCAATGGATCAGGCATGGTCGTATTCGGATAACCGGTTGGGAAATTCGGGTACTCATAGTTGAGATACCTACCTGCCCAACCGCTGTCAAGAACCTGATTGGAATCGGAAGCAGTCAACCAGATATCTGTTGATCTGAAATGAGAATAATTTGGTGAAGGATATCCGACCGCTTGAATGATATTTACTTTCCCATCATCAAATAATTGTTTCATGCCTGTCATAGCAGGATGTAAACCGGTTCCTGTAATACCTGATAATGGAAGCACCTGCGTATCCGGAATTAAAATATTCCCACGGGCGGTAGAAAGATTACTGTACTGATCAAGGGGGATTACAGTATTCAATCCATCGTTCCCTCCGTTCAATTGAATAAGAACAAGAACATGATCTGTCAGAACAGAATTCGACAGAGCCTGCATCATTGGTGATCCTGCAAAAGCCCTGAATGAAAATCCATTTATCAATGCCGGAAGTGTGACGATCGGCGCTGCTTTTTTAAAAAAATCTCTTCTTTTCATTTTTTTGCAAGATTAAGAAAGTTGGTATTCTGACAAATCCATAATGTAACCATAGAAAGATTGTAACCTTGTCCGAACGATCGTCAGAAAACCGGCGTCTGTCGGATCTCCCATGTAATCATCCCAGGCATTGGTCCAATAATAATGAGCAGTCTGACCTGACAATAAAATAGTAAGTAAATAATCTTTCAATGCCTGTGATACATCTATCGAATACAACAGACTTAGAACTTCATCTATCAACATTACCGGATCAGCGGGATTCGTAAGGGTTGTGGTAAATAGTACAGGATCAAACTTCAATGTTGCTCCATTGGAAGTATAACCATTGGAAACCATCCTGTCTGTAAATTGATTTCTTCTTGGAAGTGAGTCAGAATTGATCCAGATCTCATGATAAAGCGGCTGTTGATAATATGCCTGCCATCCTGCAACACTCGGTGGATCACCGGCGTCCTGTGACATTAACGAAGACGTGCTTCGTAGTCTGTCCCATGCAGCATATTGCCCCGGAAGATTTGTTGAATCAGGAAATGCAACATCAAAATCACGGCAGAGGCCTACTGTAAAATCAATAGGACTTTTTATTACACACCCTCGGTTTAGTACGTCAAAGAAATGCTCACTCTTAAAGAGTACAGAAAGTACCGGTACAATTTCATAATTGTTTGTCCTGAAAATTTGAGCCATCGGCACGATAACATTCGCCTCTGTTGCTGCATCTATATCATAGTAAACAAAGAAACGATAAAGTCTACGGCAGATATTCAAAGCAACTTCATCCTTTGCAAAGATCATGTTCAACAGATCATCCGTTTCATTTGCACCATTCATTCCTGACTGACCGGTTATTACAGTGTTGCCATAAAATGCTGAGAACAATTTATCATTTACATCGTGTTTCAGCGGTTCGAAATACGAATTAAAACCATTTGCTGATGTTAATCCACCAACGAGATCATTTTTCCATCCTGTTAAAACACGCGCCGCAGCTCTTACATCATCCTCAGTATATGGTGGATTTCCGAACTCATCTTTACCAACTGTAAACAATTCCTGCAATTCACGACCATAATTTTCATTAGGCGCTGTATTGGTATTCTTATCACCATTAAGATATTTCAGCATAGCTGAATTAACAGTAATTTCTTTAGTCAGTGATTTAAAATTCCCTAGAGCAAAATTTCTTAATAGTTCATTGTATTTGTAAACGTATGTTGAAACAGTGACCATGTCAAATTCGATCACAAAATGATTTGAATAAAATAAAACCATTTTTTCCCGGATACTTCTCGGCTGATTCAGCATTTGTGAGATCCACCATGACTTCAAACTTTTCCGTCTGTGACTGTATGTATATACTGTACCATTATTTGTATCCGCTGTACCCGGCCATGGTAAGCCTGCCGCACAGTTTGGATCGGTAATCAGTAAACTGTAATTATTTACCGGAGGATCAGGAGCTGTAAAAGGCGGATGATTGATCAATTCAAGCAAAGTATCTACAGCATCACTCATTGACATGGACAGGAAATAATCGATATCCGCTTTTTTTGCGCCGAATTGAGTTCGCCGCAACAGATGTTTCACTTCATTTATCGACCAGGTTCCGGCATAAGGTGCAAGACCTGATTGAGTCCTGTAAATGTTTGAAAAATCCTGATGTTTGCTAATAGGTGACTGCTCCGTTTCCAGAGTTAAAAATTCTCGTCTGTCCATGTGGTTTTAGAGTTAAGACTAGGGCAATGTATGGTTCAATGTTGGATTGTATATGTAGATATTGATCTTTTAGTAAGGTTTAGGTGGCATTAGGACTTTTGTTTCTAATAAAGGTTTAAGGTAATTTATTGATACTATCAATTGAAATTTAATATTTAATTTTCTTTCGGCATACATTTGTGAATCTTAAATCATACAATTCGATAAATTTATATGCGACTCCTCCGGAGTCGGAGCCGCATCCTTATTCAATTTCTACAAACATGTGACCTCTCTGAGGTCAATTTCCTTGGAAAAATCAGTTTGTTTGGGAACAAATGCAAATTTTTCAAAATATGGTACTCATTCATTTAGTTGATTTGAATTTCATCAACCAGAATCCATGCATCATTTCCCGCACCCGGTGCTCCTGCTTCTATTTTACCTTTTGTCGTTGCTACTACTTTTACGTAACGTGCTGAGCGTTTCGCAAATTTAATTGAAGTTAGTCTTCCGGATTTTTTTATTTCATTTGAATTAAGTTTTCCGACAGTTGTAAATTCCAGGTTATCTTCACTGATCAATACTTCAATCGATGCAGGCGGATAGATCCAGCTAACAGAGTCACTTAATACATCAACATTGACTTGCGTGATCTCACGAACCATTTCTAAATCGATCGTTGCATCCATTCCGGTCTTCTGAAAGCCTAACCAGTCATTTCCATTCCATGGTAGATTTCCAACGATTCCATTTACAAGCGTAAATGCTCCGCCTTTGCTGTATTCCGGATCGGGCTGATCTTTCAATGTCACTTCTTTTCCGGTAGCATAATTAACAAGATACTTCTGCGAAAAAACATTTCCTTTCATCTGGCGTCCTTCAAACAATGCTGCTTTTAACATCATCGACTGATCGAAATTAAATTTAGATGTGTAAACCGGAGATGTTGCATCCGGCTCTGACATATTCGTGGTGTAACGGATCTGTCCGTTCGGATAATTACACAACAATTCAACATTGATTCCTCTGCTCCCATTTGGAGTAACACGCGTGCTGATGTCATAGAATGCTTTGGAATAATTTATATTCAGGAATGAAAGAAGCTTTGTATGTGCTGACAAACGACCAGCAAATGAATCATAATCTTTCAATTCCTTTTTCGTCCAGGCAACCTCTGCTAATGCTGCCATGCGGGGCATTGCCATGTATTCCAGTTTTTTCCAGTTGTCGATGTATTCCGTCCAGATATTTCCTTGTGTTCCCAGAATGTACTTTGCTTCATCTGCAGTAAGAACATCTGCAACCGGTTCAAAACGATAGACCATATTCAGAGGAAGGTATCCACCGATTGCCAAAGGTTCATTCGGACTTGTTGACTGATAATAATCGAAATAGCAATATGCTGTTGGCGTCATCACAACATCATGCTTTTGTTTTGCTGCAGTTACACCACCGGCATATCCGCGCCATGACATGATCGTTGCATCTTCAGCAATTCCACCTTCAAGAATTTCATCCCAACCGATAAGTTTCTTATTTTTTGTCTGGAGGAATTTTCCCATTCGCTGAACAAAATAGCTTTGTAATTCATGCTCGTCTTTCAAACCTTCTTTCTTCATCAACTCCTGACAGAATGAACTTTCTTTCCATCTATCTTTAGGACATTCATCGCCACCAATGTGAATATATTTTCCGGGAAACAATTCGCTTACTTCTGTTAAAACATCCTGCAGAAAATTAAAAGTCACTTCTGATGGACAAAACACATCCTTAAAAACTCCCCATGATCTTCCAACTTCAAATGGTCCCGGTGTGCAGGCAAGCATCGGATAAGCAGCAAGTGCAGCCAGAGCATGTCCCGGCATTTCAATTTCGGGAACGATCTGAATATGTCTGGCAGAAGCATATTCAATCACATCCCTGATCTCCACCTGCGTGTAGTAACCACCATACCGGATGGTATCATATCGTTCCGGAGTTTCACTGTAGTGTCCGATCAAAGTTCCTTTTCTGTATGCACCTATTTCTGTAAGCTTCGGATATTTTTTTATTTCAATCCGCCAGCCTTGATCATCTGTGAGATGCCAGTGAAAAACATTCATTTTATACATAGCCAGATAATCGAGATATTTTTTTACTTCTTTGACTGTAAAAAAATGACGACAGACATCGAGGTGCATTCCTCGCCATTCAAAACGCGGCTGGTCTGAAATACTGATCGCAGGAACAGAAAGTTTCGTAGTACGGCCTGCAGGCAAGAGTTGTATCAAAGTCTGTATACCATAAAAAACTCCTGCACCACTTCCTCCTTCGATCCTGATATTTAAGGAATCGATGATCAAAGAATATTCGTCCGGTTCCATTGAAGTATTCTGTTTTACAAAAACAGACTTTTTCATGGGTGCACCAATTGTAGCTTTCAATGTAATATTGTAATGATCGACAATATAAGCTTGCAGAAAATTCAGATCATTCAATGTGTTTTCATCGTTACTGAACAAGACAGTAAATTCATTGATCTCAAAATTCCCCTTGCCGGGTTCCATCTTTTCAGGAAGCGGAATGAGTGGTAAATTCATTTTCTTCTGAGCCATTACGATATTAAATGAAAGCATGCAGACGAGAAATCCAATGGATATTATTTTCATGTCAATTGTAAATATACTATGCGGTTTTTTTCAGTTCATTCCATGCAAGTGAAGCTGCTCCCAGGAGGGCAGCATCATTTTCCGGTAGACCTGAAACGTTAATTGAAATTTTATTCTTGTAAAAATTGAGCAAATTCTCTTCGAAACTTATTTTCGTAGGTTTAAGAAGCAATTCGCCTGCATTAGCAAGTCCTCCGAACAGAAAAAATGCCTGAGGGCTGGTATAAGCAACACTGTTAGCCAAAGCAAATCCAAGTATTTCACCTGTATAATTGAAAGAACTGATTGCAACTTCATCGCCTGATAAAGCAAGATCATGAATATATTTAGCATTCACTTTTGCTTTGTCAAGTGCGGAATATTTTTCCGGATCTCCTGTTGAAATAAATTCAAGATATGTTTTTACCAATCCGGTAGCACTGCAATATTGTTCCAGACATCCTTTTCTTCCACAACCGCAATGGCGGCCATTCTGAAAAATGATCACATGTCCCATTTCGCCGGCGAATCCATCATGACCGTACACCAGGTCACCATTAACGACGATTCCACTTCCAAGCCCTGTCCCCAATGTGATGAAGATAAAATCCTTCATCCCTTTTGCTGAACCGAAAAACATTTCGCCCATTGCTGCTGCATTGGCATCATTGGTTAGAAACGCTTTGACGTTCATTCTTTCCTCAAACATTTTTGCCACAGGAATAATTCCATACCAGTTCAGGTTTGGAGCAAACTCAACAGTTCCTGAAAAATAATTGCCATTGGGTGCTCCTATTCCAATTCCGGCAAAATCATTTTCAATGCCTAAATTAACCGCTGAAAGTTGTAATTCATTACAGACTCTTCCAATGAGATCATTTGGATCAGCAGAATTTCCTGTTGGTACTTCTCCTTTAAATATGATCTTTCCTGAACTATCTACAAATGCAAATTTTGTATTGGTCCCGCCAATGTCAACAGCAGCACAAAATGATCTGTTCATAAACTGGTTTCTCCTGACGAATGTAGAAATTTGTTTTGAGTTCTTTAAGAGTAAATAGTGATTTCAGAAACAAGGGACATAAAAAAAGGCCGCTCTAAAAAGAGCAGCCTTTCCTTTAAACAGCAAGTGCTGTTATTGGATTTTCCGAACGTTTACAGCGTTCTGTCCTTTTTTACCATCAACGATTTCAAATTCAACAGCATCGTTTTCACGAATCTTGTCGATTAATCCACTGTGATGAACAAAAACTTCAGAGTTGTTGTCGTCTACAACAACGAATCCATATCCTTTAGATTCGTTGAAGAATTTTACTTTACCGGTTTTCATTTGGTAATAAATATTAATCTCTCACAAGAAGCAACCGGGCCCGCAACTCGATTGTCCCTGTGAATAATTGATTGTTTAAATAGCGGGCGTTTATTAGCGAGTCAAAGGTAGGATAATATTAATATCCACCAAATTAACGATTTACATAGCTGACAACAGGTCCTTCACCAATTGCGAAACCATCTTATTATCGGCTTTTCCTGCAAAATTTTTGGATGCAGCCCCCATAACTTTACCCAGGTCACCGGGTCCTTTTGCTCCGACCTGTGCAATAATGGCCTGAATCCCGGTCTTTATTTCCGCCTCACTCATCATCTGAGGAAGGTACTTTTCAATTATACCTATCTCCTCGATTTCTCCTTTTGCAAGATCTTCACGGTTTTGCTGCTTATAAATTTCCACAGATTCCTTACGTTGCTTTACCAACTTTTGAAGGATCTTGATCTCATCTTCAGCAGAAACTCCATCTGTACCGGAAGTTTTTGCCAGGAGTAATGCCGATTTCACAGCACGCAATCCGCGTAATGCTGCTTCATTTTTTGAAAGCATAGCTGCTTTGAGGTCGGTGTTTATTTTTTCTTCGAGGGACATAGTATTATGTTTTAACGGAACGAAGGTAGAAAAAATATTTAGTGGTGATTCTGATAAGGTAAAACACAGAGATTTGAACGTTTGAAAAATTAAACACTAAGCGCACTAATTTCACAATAAGAGCACTGAATTGTTCGGTGTACTTTTGTGAACTTGTGTTCTTTGTGTTAAAATTAATCAAAAAAAAGCCTCCCGGGGAGGAGGCTTTTTGGAACAAAACGAAACTTAACATGGAAACTATTTTGGGCCGCATGTTAACACGGCTTACACGAGATCTTTATTAATCGACGTTGTCGTGAAGAAATGAATTGTTCTGACGCAATTCCGTCTTCTTCTCTTCTTCGTTGCTTAATGTATATCTTGATACACTTGATTCGCTTGAATGTGGTACTGAATCAAGTTTAATATTTCTTCTCTTGAAAGCAGGCTCTTTTTCCATATCTGAAATGTTTGCATTTCCGATACGATAGCTAAGCTGCTTTAATTTTGTTACACGCTCACGTGCTTTACGAAGTTGTTCATCTGTTTCATCTTCCACAGTATGATCGTACAGGTCATAAACCACCTGTTCATTTTTTGCGGAATTATCATCGTGTCTTTCAGCAACAGGTGTTGAGACCGGGTTTTCACGGAGTGTGTTCTGTCCGAATTCAAATGTAACTTCACGAGACTCGTTAGAAGGGACAGTTGTTTCAGGAATATCTTTCTTAAGAATCGGTTCGTTGAAATTCAGTTCAGGTAAAGCGGGAGACGGAGCTACAGGTGCAACTGCATCATCCAGTTTATGCACTGTCTTCACAGCCTCTTTTGCCTTAATTTGTTCAGTTCCGATCTCTTCACGGGTCTTGAATCCTGTTGCAATGATCGTCACCAATAATTTTTCACCAAGACTTTCATCGGTGCAATTTCCCCAGATGATATCTGCAGTAAGACCAGCTTGTTCCTGAATGAAATCTGTAATGTCACCGATCTCATCCATTGTAACTTCTTTTGAACCTGATGCAACGTTCATTAATATGTAACGGGCACCTTTAATATTGTTATCGTTCAATAATGGTGAAGCAAGTGCTTGTTCAACTGCTTTGGTAGCACGGTGTTCTCCTTCAGAGACTGCTGAACCCATAATTGCCACGCCGCTATTCTGAACTGCTGTTTTCACATCTTCAAAATCGACGTTGATATAGCCGGTCACAGTGATGATCTCAGCGATACCTCTTGCAGCGGTTGTTAAAATATTATCTGCATGCGAGAATGCATCTGACAAATTAAGATTGCCAAACATTTCACGCAGCTTTTGATTTCTGATGATAAGAATAGTATCTACACTATTCTTTAATGCTTCAATTCCATCGTCGGCTTGTTGCTTTCTTTTCTTTCCTTCGAATTCGAAAGGAATAGTAACGATACCAACTGTAAGAATCCCCATTTCTCTTGCCGTTTGTGCAATGATCGGAGCAGCACCGGTTCCGGTTCCTCCGCCCATTCCTGCTGTAATGAATACCATGCGAGTATCCGCTAATAAAAATTTGCGGATGTCTTCGATGTTCTCGATTGCAGCATTTCTTCCAACTTCAGGAATTGACCCGGCGCCACGGCCTTCTGTCAGACTACTTCCCAGTTGAATTTTTGTCGGCACGGGCGACATTTCAAGTGCCTGAGCATCGGTGTTACACACCACGAACTCTACGCCTTTGATTCCCTGACGATACATATGATTTACAGCATTGCTGCCACCACCACCTACGCCAATTACTTTGATGATGGACCCCTTGTCCTTATTAAGATCGAATTCCATGTTAAAAATGTTTTTTTGTGTTAAGTATTGTTGATTGTTCCGTTTGTTTATTCTTGTTTCTTGTTATGATTCTTTTTCAGATCACAGTTCTTTATCTTTCTCTTCCTTGAAAATATCAGCGATGATCTCAAAAAGAGAAGGACGTGGTGTTCCTTGTTTTACCTTGTCTTCTTTCAACTTTCCTGCACGTGATGACTTCGGTGCTTCTTCCAGTACTTTTGTAAGCTGACCTTTTCTTGTTTTGTCAAGATCGTGGAAACCTTTGATCACAAGTCCGACACCTGTTGCATACATTGGACTCTTAAGATCATCGGCACCTTTTCCTAAATGTTCATTCGGATATCCGACACGTGTATCCATCCCTGTAATGAATTCTACAAGCTGAACGATGTGACGTAATTGCGCTCCACCACCGGTGATAACAATACCTGCGATCAGTTTCTTTTCAAAACCTGAATTGCGGATCTCGAAATGTACGTGCTCGATGATCTCTTCCATGCGGGCCTGGATGATGTGAGAAAGGTTTTTCACCGAGATCTCACGTGGTTCTCTTCCTCTTAATCCGGGAATAGAAACGATTTCATTCTCCAGATTCTCACTCGCCAGTGCAGAACCGAATTTTATTTTCAAAAGTTCAGCCTGATTGCGGATGATCGAACATCCCATTTTAATATCTTCTGTGATCACATTTCCGCCGAATGGAATAACGGCAGTATGACGAATGATGCCATCCTGGAAGATTGCAACATCAGTAGTTCCACCACCGATATCAACCAATACCACACCTGCTTCTTTCTCTTCTTCTGTCAAAACAGCTTCTGATGATGCAAGCGGCTCCAGATACAAACCTTTTGTTTCGAGAGATGCTCTGTCAACACATTTGTAAATATTTTTTGCAGCTGTGATCTGTCCGGTGATGATATGACAATTTGCTTCTAACCGAACACCCGACATACCGATCGGATTTTTGATTCCCTGCTCGTTATCGATAATGTATTCCTGCGGAATAACGTGAATGATCTTTTCTCCCGGAGGCATTGCCAGTTTATACATGTCATCTACAATGGCATCGATATCTTCCTGGCTGATTTCATCATCCAGAGAATTACGGGTGCGCATTCCGCGATGCTGTAAACTTTTTATGTGTTGACCTGCAATACCAACGTAAACTGACCCGATGTCTACTTTCGATTTCTCGGAAGCTTCTATGATCGACATCTTGATCGACTCAATAGTATTCACAATGTTAGTGACCACGCCGCGTGTTACGCCAAGTGATTCACTTTTCCCATAACCTAAAATGTCGATCTTGCCGAACTCATTTCTCCGACCTACAATTGTACAAATCTTCGTTGTACCAATGTCAAGACCAACTACGATGTCTTCGCTTTTTTCCATATCACTTTTTTGTGCAAACAACCTGACCTTCGTATTTCAGATTGATAGTTTTGTATTTGTTCCATCCTGTTTTGTTCAATCCTTCTCGATAAAACAAAAACAGTTTATTCAATTTCTTTTCTAATTTTTCACTGCTACCTAAAACAATGTTCTGACTTCCTACTCTTGGTATCAGTTCAATATCACCTTCTGCATTTACATAAATCTGTTCGATCTGTGCATTCCAGAATTCATGATGGTAGATGTAATCTGCGACATGAAATATTTCATCAATCCTTGAAAGCTTAATTGCAGTATCTCTTTTTTCCCCGTCGTATAATGTTACTCTTCGTTCAGATTCCGTATCGAAGATAAATCCATTTGCAATTGCTACCCGTGCTGTATACTCTTTTGATAGCGGCATGAACTCACCCTGATCGTCAATGTAAAAACTTTCATCTCTTACATTCACTATCCGAACGACCGGTTTCCTTTGCTTTACTTCAATTTTGATCTTTCCATCAATGGTTGAAAATACTTCAGCGTCAGCGATAAATGGGTTTGTATTAATGATTTTTTCCAACAAACTAATGTTAATAGAACTTAACGGTTTTCCCTTCAGAGATCCGAACTTATTCCTGACCAATTCCATGATCTCACCTTCTTCTACGAAGTTGTGTCCAAGGGTATCGATGATGACAACTTCCACTTCAGTACAAGGCATGACATCCTGACGATGTTCAGAAAAACCCAGCGTGACTAAAAACGCCACTATTACTACAGCATACGCTGTTATTTGTAAAATTCTTTTACGTTTCGGATTCTCACTCATGATTTGATTGCTTTTTGTAGAAATTCACGGATTGGTTTTACCAGCTGATCAATATCACCTGCTCCTAAAGTCAAGACAACATCCGAAGGATGGGCTTCTAAAACTTCCAATGCTATATTCTTCGAGCATTGATACTTCTCACAGGTCACATCATTAAAAATAATTTCAGATGTCACTCCCGGAATCGGTAACTCCCGGGCAGGATAGATATCTAGAAGGATCAGACAATCCAGCATTGACAAACTTTTTGCAAACCCTTCTGCGAAATCACGGGTGCGGGAATACAAATGCGGCTGGAATATTCCGGTGATCCTTTTTCCCGGATACAATTCCCGTACTGAGGAAATACATGCCCGCAATTCTTCCGGATGATGAGCGTAATCATCGATGTAAACACAATCAGCTGTCTTTAATTGATAATCAAAACGTCGCTTTACACCATTATAAGTGGCAAGTGCCTTTTTTATAGTATCATTTTCAATTCCCAGATGTCTGGCAACTGCGACAGCTGCCACAGCATTTTCAACGTTATGCAATCCCGGCATCTCACTTGTCAGATCCCGGATCACATCATTTGAACTCGTCCAGTTGAAATGATATCGATGGTCTTTTATATGTATATCCTCTCCTTTGAAATCTGCCACTGCATTGATCGAATATGACCTTTGATCAATTTCAAGATCTGTTACCGGTAAACCTGTCCGGTGAATCAACAAACCGCCATCCTTTACTTGTCCGGCAAACAACCGGTACGATTCTATCATGTAATTGTGATCGCCATAGATGTCAAGATGGTCGGCATCCATGGAGGTGATCACTGCCAGATCCGGATATAAAGCCAGGAAGGAACGGTCGTATTCATCCGCTTCAACGACAGTGTATTTTTTACCGGTTGCATTTCCCAGCAACAGATTAGTCTGATAATTCTTTGTGATACCGCCCAGAAATGCTGTGCAATTCAACCCTGCACTCTTTAATATATGCGCTACCATAGAAGAAGTTGTTGTTTTGCCATGTGTTCCGGCAATACCAATAGTATAACTGCTTCTGGTGATCATGCCCAGAACTTCTGAACGTTTCTTCAAATCGTAACGATTATCCATGAAGAAATTCAACTCCGTATGATCCTTTGGAATTGCAGGAGTATAAACAACAAGTACTTTCTCTTTTCTGAGAAGATCCGAATAGACCTGTTCAGCCCGCGAAATATTATCTTCAAAATGTACAGCAATGCCTTCATCGATCAATTCATCAGTAAGAGGTGTAGGGGTTTTATCATAACCACTGACTTCTTTTCCAATTGACTTGAAATAGCGGGCAATGGCCGACATACCGATACCACCGATGCCTACAAAATAGATATGTGTTTTATTGTCGAACACTTTATTTTCCTGAAATAGCATACACTTCTTCCGCTATGACATCTGCTGAATTTGCAAGTGCCAGCTTAGAAATATTCTGCTGTAATTTATTTTGAGTTGATTGATCATTGACCAATTCAATAACTTTAGCAATTAATTTTGACGATGCTTCAGAATCAGTAACCAGGATTGCAGCATCTTTTTTTACCAGCGACATAGCATTCTTTGTCTGATGGTCTTCTGCTACATTCGGTGAAGGAACCAGTATCGCCGGTTTTGCAACCAAGGCCAGTTCAGAAACAGAACTCGCTCCTGCTCTTGAGATCACAACATCTGCTGCTGCAAATGCCAGATCCATTCTCTGGATGAAGTCATACGCTGAAATTCCGCTAGAAGAAAATTCCGATGTCAATTCCTGTGCTTTTGGGTAAAAAGCTTTTCCTGTCTGCCAGATCAACTGAATATTTTTCTCAGCTAAATTCTTTATTCCTTCTGCAATACTCTGATTCAAAGTTCTTGCTCCAAGACTTCCACCTATGAGCAGAACTGTTTTTTTATCTGGTGATAACCTGAAAAAGCGTAAAGCTTCTTCACGTTTACCTCTTATATCGACCATATTTTCCCTGACAGGATTTCCGGTGATCTTGATCTTATCAGAAGGAAAATATGTTTCCATTCCATCGTATGCTACACAAATACGTTTAACTCTTTTTGCAATTAGTTTATTTGTAATTCCTGCAAAAGAATTTTGTTCCTGGATCAATGCGGGGATATTCATTCCTGTTGCAGCATATAATAACGGTCCGGAAGCATAACCTCCAACACCTACTGCTACATCCGGATTGAATTCCTTAATGATCATTCTTGCTTTTAATACGCTTTGAAATATTTTTACCGGTAACAAGAGATTTTGCAATGACAATTTCCTTTGAATACCACTTATGTTCAATCCAATTATTTTATATCCGGCTGCAGGAACTTTTTCCATTTCCATTCTGCCGTTTGCACCGACAAACAATATTTCTGTTGCCGGATTCATTTTCTTTAATGCATTTGCAATGGCTACTGCAGGAAAAATATGTCCGCCAGTGCCTCCACCGCTAATGATCACTCTTAAACTAGGCCGCTGCAAGTTCTGCTCCTCCTTCTTTCTTTTCTTTTTCGACTTGTCGGCTTACACTTAACACAATTCCCAATGCTATACTTGTGAACCAGATCGATGTACCACCCATACTCAGGAATGGCAACGGCTGCCCGGTTACAGGAAATAAATTCACTGCTACTGCCATATTGATCAATGCCTGAAAGACAAGCATGAATGTACAGCCGGCGGCGAGTAGCGTTCCGAAGGCCATAGGACTATGATGAATGAACCGAATGACTCTGAAGAAGAGAAGTAAGTAAAGTGAGATCAGAAAAATTGCTCCCAGAAAACCATACTCTTCAATAATGATGGCAAAAATGAAATCAGAATACGGATGTGGAAGAAAATTTCTTTGCATACTGTTGCCAGGGAAAACTCCAAACAATCCGCCTCTTGCTATTGCGATCTTCGCCTGATCTGACTGGTAATTGTCTGCAGACTCGTCACCGGAAAAACGCTCGATACGCGCTTTCCACGTCTCAATCCTTCCGGTATTGCCTATTGCAAGTGAAATAACTACGAACAAGACAAACGCTGCAACACCGATTCCAATCATTGCAGCAATGTATTTCATGCTGATTCTTCCAATGAACATCAGATAGATCGCAGAAGAAAAAACTACAGCCGCCGTTGAGAAATTGGCTGGCAGGATCAATGCACAAACGATAAGCACGGGAATTACCACAGGCAGGAATGCTGATTTGAAACTTTTAATTTCGTCCTGCTTTTTCGATAACATCCGCGCAACAAACATGATCAATGCAAGCTTCGCAAAATCTGAGGTCTGGAATGTAATATTTGTCCCCGGCAAAGTCAGCCATCGGCTGGCCTCATTCAGATTAGTTCCCAATACAAGAGTAAGTGCGAGCAATGGAACGGTAACAAACAACGCTATGATGGAGATCTTCGAATAATATGTATACCTCACAAGGTGGGCTGCATACATCAAACCGATACCAAATGCAAGGATGAACAAATGCTTGAACAGATAATATTCCGTGTTCCCGCTTTTATATTTATATGCCAAAGTCCCGGTACTGCTATAAACAGCAAGTAACGAGAAGATCGACAATATGAAAACGATCATCCAGATCGTTCTGTCGCCTTTAAAATACTTATCAAGCCAGGTTGCCTGCATTTTCTTGGTTAATTTGGGAAGGTGTTTATTATTTTATTTTTCGCCATTCGAAAGACGAAAAACAAAAGGCAATTACAGAGACTTGACAGCTTTCTTAAACTGTCGGCCACGATCTTCGTAATTTTCGAACAGATCGAAACTTGCGCAGGCCGGTGACAATAAAACAACATCACCTTTCTTACCGATACGGTAGCTTTCTCTCACTGCAGCTTCTGCTGATTCAGTTTCAACGATCTCTTCAACTATTCCTGAAAATGCTTTCAGGATCTTTTTATTGTCTTTTCCCAGACAAACGATCGCTTTCACTTTTTCCTTAACAAGGTCGAGCAGCATTTCGTAATCATTTCCTTTATCAACTCCACCCAGGATAAGTACTACAGGCTTATTGAAACTTTCCAGTGCAAACCATGTTGAGTTAACATTTGTTGCTTTCGAATCGTTATAGAATTCGATTCCGTGGATCGTATTTACAAATTCAAGGCGATGCTCGACATTGCGGAAATCGATCATGCTCTCGCGGATCACTTCCTTACGGATGTTTACAAGTTGCGCTGTGATTCCCGCAGCCATTGTATTGTGTAAATTGTGTTTGCCTTGTAGGGCCAGTTCATGTATCAGCATAGTAAATTGGTTGTTGTTTGTGTTTATGTTAAGTTGTTGATCTTCGACGTAAGCTCCCTGTTCAATTTTTTTCTTCAGAGAAAAGGGATATTTTTTTGAATTCACTTCAACAGAAGGGAGATACGCTGTTGTTATTTCATCGTCAGCACAGTAAATGAAAGCATCTGCTGAAGTCTGATTCTGAACGATCCTGAATTTTGCCATTACATAATTTTTCAATTCGTAATTATACCGGTCTAAATGATCAGGAGTAATATTTGTAAGGATGGCTATATCACATTTGAAATGATACATGTCGTCCAGTTGAAAACTGCTTAATTCCAGTACATAATAATCGTAGTCCTGTTCTGCAACCTGCAGAGCGAAACTCTTCCCGACATTTCCTGCCAGACCTACTTTCAATCCTGCCTTTTGCAGAATATGATACACAAGCATTGTTGTCGTTGTCTTACCATTTGTTCCGGTAATACCGATCATCTTTGCTTTTGAATATCTTCCTGCAAATTCAATTTCGCTGACAACAGGTATTCCTTTTGCGCGGATCTTTTTCAGGATCTCTACTTTCTCAGGTATACCGGGACTTTTTACTATTTCATTTGCAGAAAGGATCTCCTCCTCATCATGACGGCCTTCTTCGAAACGGATCTTGTATTTTTCAAGTGCCGTACGATACTCCGGTTTGATCTCTCCTTTGTCAGAAACAAAAACATCGAAGCCCTGCTTTTGTGCAAGCACAGCAGTGCCGACACCACTTTCGCCGGCGCCAAGTACAACTATCTTCTTTTTCTCTGTCTGCGTATTCAATTGATCAACGAAGTTTTAATGTTACTACTGTAAGTACTGCAAGCATGATCCCAATGATCCAGAAACGTGATACGATCTTTGATTCATGATATCCCAGTTTCTGATAGTGATGATGCAACGGTGACATTTTAAAAATGCGCCGGCCTTCACCATATTTTTTCTTTGTGTATTTAAAATATCCTACCTGCATTACCACTGAAAGATTCTCTATCAAAAACACTCCGCAAAGAATCGGAATGAGCAACTCTTTCCGGATGGCAATAGCAAACGTTGCAATGATCCCACCTAAAGCAAGACTACCTGTATCTCCCATAAAAACCTGAGCTGGATAAGCATTGTACCATAAAAACCCAACGCAGGCACCAACAAAAGCAGCAATGAATACCACCAGTTCTCCTGCATGCGGGATGTACATTATGTTCAGATAATTTGCAAAGACTGTGTTACCGGAAACATATGCAAGTATTCCAAGTGTGGCTCCGATTATGGCACTTGTTCCAGTAGCGAGGCCATCGATACCATCCGTAATATTCGCACCGTTTGAAACTGCAGTGATTATCAATATTACTATCGGAATGAAAACCAACCATGCATATTTCTGATAACCGTGACCCATCCAACTGATCAGAGAGGCATAATCAAATTCGTGATTCTTGATAAATGGAATTGTTGTTGTTGTCGACTTCACGGCTTTAGATGAATAAAGCGCATTCTCCGACTGACGCATGTCTTCAATCACATTCTCATTGCTATGCTGAATTACTATTGACTTACTTACGAGTTTTTCTTTTACAACAACATTCGGATTCCAGTATAAAGTAATTCCGATAATAATTCCCAAACCAACCTGACCCAGGATCTTAAATCTTCCCGCTAAACCTTCTTTATCCTTTTTGAAAACTTTTATATAGTCGTCGATAAAACCGATGATTCCTAACCAGATCGTAGTAACGATCATGATAATGACATACACGTTAATAAGACGTGCAAATAACAATGTCGGAATCAGAATTGCGGCGATAATAATCAAGCCGCCCATAGTTGGCGTTCCTTGCTTTACTTTTTGGCCATCAAGTCCAAGATCACGGACAGTTTCACCAACCTGCTTCTTTAACAATATGCCAATGATCTTTTTTCCAAATAAAAGTGAAATGATCAAAGACATGATCAACGCTAAAGCAGCCCTGAATGAAATGTATTGAAACACTCCGGCTCCGGGGAACTTTAATTCATCATGTAAATAAGCAAACAGATAGTATAACATGTTAAGCCATTATTTGAAATAACTCGAGTAAAATTTTCTTATCGTCGAACGGAGTGCGAACTCCTTTCACTTCCTGATATTTTTCATGACCTTTTCCTGCTACCAGGATCACATCGCCGGGTTTAGCCAGTGAAACGGCAGTTTTGATCGCCTCTCGACGATCTGCTATCGAAAGGGTTTTTCTCGTTTCGCCAATTGGAACACCTTTTTCCATCTGACGAATGATCTCTGAAGGATCTTCTGAACGGGGATTATCACTTGTCAGAATCACGCGATCACTTTTTTCGCAGGCGATCTTTGCCATGACAGGTCGCTTCGCCGAATCCCGGTCACCACCACAACCTACTACTGTTATGATCTTTCCATGTCCGTCGTTCACATCATGTATAGTCGAAAGAACATTTTGCAAAGCATCCGGCGTATGTGCGTAATCCACAACACCAACAATCTGCGAAGGTGATGTCACAAAATCAAATCTTCCTTCAACAGGTTCAAGAGTACTTAGTGCCGTTAATACTTCAAGTTTATCTTCTTCCAATAAAGTTGCTGTTGAAAACGCAGCTGTAAGATTGTAGGCATTGAAACTTCCTACTAGTCTGCAAAGCACTTCCTGTCCGTTCAGATTCAGAAGTAATCCGGAAAAATGATTTTCTATCAACTTGCAACGGTAATCAGCAATTGATCTTAAACCGTAAGTATATTTTTTAGCCTTCGTATTCTGCAGCATGATTGCGCCATTCTTATCATCCAGATTTGTCAGTGCAAAAGCTTCAGCAGGCAGATGATCAAAAAATTCTTTTTTCGCCTTCAGATAATTTTCAAAGGTTTTATGATAATCAAGATGGTCGTGCGTCAGATTGGTAAAAACGCCTCCGGCAAAGACAAGTCCTGCAATACGCTTTTGTATTACTGAATGCGAACTCACTTCCATAAAAGCATGTGAACATCCGGCATCAACCATCGCTGACAACATTCCATTCAGCTGGATAGGATCCGGAGTCGTATGTGTTGCAGGTATGACCTGATCATTGATCTGATTCTTTACTGTTGACAATAACCCAACTGAATACCCAAGTTTGCGGAACAACTGATACAGCAATGTTGCTGTCGTCGTCTTGCCGTTGGTCCCTGTAACTCCAACTAATTTTAACTTCTCGGAAGGATTGCCAAAATAATTTGAGGCAATGATGGCAAGTGCAAGCGCGCTGTCGTTTACACGAACATAAGTTATCCCATTGATCAATTCATCAGGAAATTGCTCACACACGATTGCAACTACACCTCTTTCAATTACAGAAGAAATATAATTATGTCCATCCGACTGCAATCCTCTGACAGCAACGAACAATCCGCCTTCTCTGGCAGAGCGTGAATCAAAACAGACATCGATAACGTTGAGGTCAGTACTTCCTGACACTTCTTCAATTCCGGTCTTATAAAGAATATCTTTTAGTAACCTCATATATCTAGATCAAGAATGATCAACTGGCCTTTAATTATCCTGGTACCGGAACTGATCGACTGGCGAACAACATTTCCTCTTCCGTTAACTTTTACTCTGTAACCTGCATTCTCAAGAAGGTAAACGGCATCTTTTAAGCCCATTCCAAAAACATTGGGAGTAATTCCGGCAACGCTTTTTCTTTCACTCATTACAATGCGGTCAGATTGAATTACCGGTGCAACTAAATTTGCGTCCATGTCTTTTGTAGAAGACGGAATATCGAGAAGTGCAAAAACTTTTTTCAGGTCCTTTTGCTGTCCTGCCTTAGCAAGTGGTAAAGGTGAAACAGTAGTATCACGGTAAACAGGCTTGTCATCGTGTAGGTCAACGTGATTACTGTAAACTTTATCAGCGATGTCTTTGAAAATCGGTGCAGAAACTGCTCCACCAAAATAAACATCCTTTGAAGGTGCGTATACTACGACCATGCATGAATACTTTGGTGCGTCTGCAGGAAAATATCCAACAAAAGATGCCTGATAAGAAGGATGAGTCTTATCGTAGCCAAATTTATTTACTGAGATCTGTGCTGTTCCTGTTTTTCCGGCAATTCGGTATGGTGATTTATTCAATTCTTTTGCTGATCCTCTTTCAACAACACCTTCCATCAGTTTTCTCGCTTTAGCAAGAGCAGCAGGCGAAGCAATGGAGTCACGAATGATCTCTGTTCCGAACTTCTTAATTGTGCGGCCATGACTCTGAATTTCTTTTACAAAATGCGGACGAACCATCCGGCCATTATTTGCAATAGCATTATAAAAAGCAAGGATCTGAAGCGGTGTTAATTTTGTTTCGTATCCGATCGACATCCAAGGCAAAGAAATTCCTGACCAGTCTTTTGCAGTGATGCTTTTAATTCTCGGAGTACCTTCCCCTTCAATATCCAGTCCTAGCGGCGTTCCAAGTCCAAATGATTTAATCTTATCTACAAATGCCTGCGGATTTTTAGAATAGCGGGCAACGATTGCAGATGAAATTCCTACGTTTGAAGAGGTTTCAAATGCCTGCTGAATTGATAATTTCGGAAAATGAGGCGGATGGGCATCCTCCATTTTGATTGAACCATATTTACGTTCACCGTTTCCTACAAATATTGTGTCTTCCGGCTCTATCAATCCGTCATCAAAGGCAGCGAGCATAGATGCCATCTTAAAAGTAGAGCCCGGTTCAGTTGCTTCAGCAATTACATAATTAAAGTCTTCTACATAATTTCCCTCTGCGTTTCTTTTAAGATTCGCAATTGCCTTGATCTCTCCTGTTGCAACTTCCATCAAAACTGCACAACCATGATCAGCATTATGTCTGATCAAGTGCTCTTCAAGAGAATTTTCAGCAACATCCTGGATATTGATATCAATCGTTGTAACGATATCATGACCATCCTTTGATTCGATCTCTTCCTTATCATTCAATGGCTTCCACATTCCGCCACTGATGCGTTGTTCCAGTCGTCGTCCACCGACGCCTTTCAACTCATTATTATATGCAGCTTCAATTCCGACAGGCTTAAAATCACGCATCGTTCCTATCGTCCGGGAGGCAAGCATTTTGAAAGGCATTTCACGGATCTCTTTCTGAAGAACCATCAAGCCGCCTTTGTATCTTCCCATTCTGAAAAGAGGGAATTTTTTCAATGCCTGTAATTCAGCATAACGGACATTTCTCCGCACAAGGAAAAACCTTTCCTTAGACGTCCGGGCTTCACGAAGAGACGATTTAAAATCTGCAGCTGTTTTATCCGGGAAAAGAATGGAAAGACAAATTGCCAGCGAATCAATATTCCTGTTGAAATTCTCTTCAGTCAATCCATCTGCAAGAAGATCCATCCTGATATCATAAATAGGAATAGATGTACTCAGCAAACGGCCATCACTCGAGAAAATATTTCCTCTGCTGGCTTCCACTTGCTTATAACGTGTTGAAAAACTATCTGCTTGCGCAGTCCAGTAATCACCTTGCACAAACTGAATACGAAAAATCTGGACAAGGATCACTACTCCCATTAAACACATCAAGATGAATGATATGTTTATTCTCCACATTATATCCTTTTTTACTTCCATGTTCGTGCGGGTACTCTGATTATTTTTTCTCTTTCGTTGGTTCAAAAATTTTCTGTGTAGGCTGGGTATTCTCCTTTAATTCGGATGCCGACAATTCCCGGGCAAGTTCAGACTGCTTACTTTCTGCCATCAATTGCGACATGGTTGAGATGTATTCGGCCCGGCGCTCTTTCAATTCATTCTTCGACTTTTCAATATCACGTATCACTCTTTCTGCGTAATAACTGTTTCCGATATAACAGATAATTAAAAATGTCACAAACAATACAAATGGCATTGCCTTTGCAATTTCATTGCGTTGAAAAATTCCAAAGACATCCATGAAACGTGTAATGAACATGGGCGGCTTTGCTTTCTTCTTTGGTTTTTTTTCTGCTTTGGGAGCAACCTCTTCCACATCTTCAGTTTCTTCAACTACGGGAGCAGGTTTTCTTTTATTCTCAGCCATCTCTTAATTCTTTTCAGCTATTCTTAATTTGGCGCTGCGTGAACGCGGATTTCTCAACACTTCTTCTTCTGTTGCTTCAATGGGTTTCCGGTTAACTGCTTTCAAAGGACTATTGGTTTGATTTCCGAAAACATCTTTCTCAACTTCTCCTTCAAATATTCCTTTTGAAATAATATTCTTTACCAGCCGGTCTTCAAGGGAATGATATGAAAGGACTACTAATCTTCCCTGCGGCGCCAGCACATTGGTTGTCTGAAGCAGCATTTCTTTCAGTGATTCCAGTTCTTCGTTAACTTCGATCCGCAATGCCTGAAATACCTTGGCGTAATACTGACTCTCCGCTTTTTTGTCGACACAAGAGCTGATAGCTGTTTTAAACTGCTCAATATGCGTCAGCTTCTCTGTCTTTCTGTATTCTATTATTTTCCGGGCAAGTGTTTTGGAATTATGCACTTCTCCATATTGAGAGAAGATCTTGAGCAACTTGTCCTCAGAATAAGTATTCAAAATATCAGCTGCCGTAACTTTCGATTCACGGTTCATCCGCATATCCAGCTCTGCTTCATATCGGATAGAGAAGCCTCTGTCGGCTGCATCGATCTGATAGGAAGAAATCCCGAGGTCCGCTAAAATTCCATCCACAGGAATTGCATCATAATAGCGGAGAAAATTTTTTATGAATCTGTAATTCTGTCTGACCAGCACAAAACGTGGATCTTTAATTGAATTCCGTTCAGCATCTTCATCCTGATCAAAAGCGATCAGTCGTCCGTTTTCACCCAGTCGTTTTAATATTTCCTTCGAATGTCCGCCGCCACCAAAAGTGACGTCGACATAAACTCCGTCAGATTTGATCTGCAAGGCTTCAATACATTCATTCAACAGAGCCGGCTCATGATAATTCGTCATCCTCTTCCTCCTTCTTCTTCTTCTTTCCCATCACTTCTTCTGCCAATTGTGAGAAGTTTTCTGAGTCATCCTTCATCATCCGAGCATACTCCGCTTCTGACCATATTTCAATCCGGTTCCCATAAGCAAAGAGCACAATATCCTTTTCGATCCCTGCATAATCCGTCAGTGTTTTTGGCAGCAGTAATCGGTTTGTTGTATCCAGTTCCATTGAAGTGGCGCCGTTATTGAATTTTCGTAAGAACTCACGGTTCTTACGGACAAACATGTTCAGAGAATTTACTTCATCACTGATCTTGTCCCATTCCTTACGTGTGTACATCACCAGATGCTTTTCCATTCCACGGTTGGCAACGAAGAACTTCTGCTCTTTCGCCGGGATCTGCTTTTTCAAGCCACCCGGCAAAAGGAACCGTCCTTTTGCATCCACTGTACAATGAAATTCACCGATGAATCCCGCCATTCGAAGATTTTTTCTTTGCGCTAATGTAAACCAAATTTTACCACTTTCTACCACTTTTTACCACTTTGTTGAAAACTTTCTGAACCCCGCCATGGGTGCGGCTTTCAGAATGTGGTCCGCACACATATGCGGGAAAAATTGCTCCGGAAACCCCTCTTTTCAGACCTCTGTGGATGTCAGATTTAAGCCGGTGGGAAAATAAAATCAACAACTTCCATTGTATAAAGCCTGCCGCTCGCCCTCTCTAACCGTCTCATTTTTTCTATACATTTGGAAAAAAGATTTTATGCAATACGAAATCAAACAGGAGAATGACTTTCATTACATTGAAGAAGGAAACGGACCTACTCTGTTACTTCTGCATGGTTTGTTCGGAGCACTCAGTAACTGGACGGATGTTGTAAGCCATTTTTCAAAACGTTATCGTATCGTCATCCCTCTTATGCCGATCTATACTCTTCCTATTCTGAATACGAATGTGAAGGCACTGGCTGAGTTCGTACACAATTTTATTTCATTTAAAAAGTATAAGGACGTCATCCTGATCGGTAATTCACTTGGCGGACATGTCACTCTTGTTTATGTAAAAAATCATCCTGAAAATATACGTGGTATGGTATTGACCGGAAGCAGTGGTTTATATGAAAATGCCATGGGAGGATCTTTTCCCAGAAGAGAAGACTATAATTTTATAAAACAAAAAGTTGAATATACTTTTTACGACCCGGCATCTGCATCAAAGGAATTAGTAGATGAAGTATATGGAATAGTAAATGACAAAGGAAAACTGATCCGGATACTCTCTTTGGCAAAATCGGCGATCCGCCACAACATGAGCGATGATCTTCAGTACATGAAACTTCCTACCTGCCTGATCTGGGGAAAGAATGACACCATCACTCCTCCCGATGTAGCAGAAGAATTCCATCGCCTTTTACCTAAAAACGAATTACACTGGATCGACAAATGCGGACATGCACCGATGATGGAGCAACCGGTTGAATTTAATACTGTGTTGGATGGTTGGCTGGCAAGGACATTTCCGGATGGGAAGTAGAAATTTTAGCACAGGGAAAAAGGAGAAATAAATGGAGAAAATGGAAACCTCTTTTTTCTCCATTTATTTCTCCTTTTTCTCCGTGCCAAAAAAATTAAGCCTTTCACTAGTTACCAATCACTTCTTACTACTTACCAGAAAAAATGAACATCAAACAAGCCGAATTCCTCGCCAGCAATACTGCTTACGACAAATGCCCCAAGCCGGATCTTCCGGAATATGCATTCATCGGAAGGTCGAATGTCGGTAAGTCATCCCTGATAAACATGCTTACCAACAGAAAATCGTTGGCAAAGACTTCTTCCACACCGGGAAAAACGCAACTCATCAATCATTTTATCATCGATGAAAAATGGTACCTCGTGGATCTGCCTGGTTATGGATTTGCAAAAGCGTCGAAAGACAACAAAGCTGCATGGGATAAAATGATCAAAGACTACCTGGAGAAACGAATGAATCTGATGACAGTCTTTGTATTGATCGATATCAGACACGAGCCTCAGAAAGTCGATGTGAAATTCATCAACTGGATGGGTGAAAAAGAAATCGCTTTCGTTATCGTTTTTACAAAAGCAGATAAGATCTCAAAGCAATTAGTCGCTTCTTCGGTTGCTGCATATAAAAAAGAACTTCTTCAGACATGGGATCAGCTCCCTTCAATCTTTATCACGTCTGCTGAAAAAAATATTGGAAGAGACGAGATACTGGATTATATCGAAGAGGTGAATAAGGCATTTAAAAAGAAATGAAAAATGAATGGTGCTAATTAAAAAATTAAATTCGTTGCGGATTGAGTCTGATTAAATATACCACCTTGAAACAGGGTAAGAACGAAAGACGAAAGACGATTAAATATCAACCTTAAAACACAACCCAAAAAATGAATTCAAAAATAAATTTCCACGTTAAACTTGATGAAGAAAGAGTCCCGGAGACGATCGCATGGGAAGCATCTGATAGCGGCATGACGGGAGTTAAACCTTGTAATGCTGTTATGATGAGCATCTGGGACCCGAAAGAAAATACAACTTTGCGTATCGATCTATGGACAAAAGAAATGCTGGTCGATGACATGAAGCGTTTCTTCTATGAAAATTTTATGACCATGGCTGACACCTACCAACGCGCAACGAACGACGAGGTGAATGCGAAGAATATTAAGAAGTTTGCGGAGGAATTTGGTCGTAGTATTGAAAAACCGATTTTGTAATGATAGTTCTTGCCTTATTTTAAAGAAGGTCAAAGGTCACGCTGCTTGCAAGGATGCAGCGTGACCTTTGACCTAAAAAACTACTTCGCCGGCTTATACCCCGACTCCTGATAGATCTTCATCATATCTTCCAGATTCATCAGGTCCTGTAACTCCGTCTTGGGATGTTTTGCCAGGTAGGCAGTAACGATCTTCCAGCCAATATACTTTCCAATATTTCCAGGTGAATCTTTTGGAAAAGCGCTTGTAGTTGGACCATCATTCGTGTATTTAGAAAGGATATTCGGATCGGTGCTGAATAAAAGTTTATTGTCAACAAAAAATGTCCAGATGTTCTTTTCATTTTTTTCACACCATTCAAACTGTGACTGCGTAAAACCTAATCTGCGCCACTGATCTGCATCAGGAACAACATATTCAAGAAAAGTGACGATCCGACCTTCACTGATCATCATGTCGATCACTTTAGCAGTGGATTCATCGATCTGGTAATCACTCAATGCCCAGCCTTTCATGGCATCAATCACTACATTCTCTTTTTCCATCTGGATCCTGAGGTAATTCGGAAGTGGTGGCTCCAAAGTATTGTAATAACTATAGTTTTTTCCCAGATACATATCGAGACCTATTCCCAGATTAAAAGAATCACAAACAATAGGGTATGAAAATGCAGAAAGAAAAGTAACTATTCCCGGTATAGATTTTTGCGGAAAATAATAATGATAATATTTGAAGGCCTGAGTCAGATCCTCTTTTTCCCGTTCAAAATCACCAAACGTTTTCTTCACATCCTCCACTACGGCACGGAAATTTGTATCCGTAACAAACGAAACAATTCTTTCTTGCATCAGGATGCTATCCGGTGTACCTAATGAAGTGATCTTAAACATGTACAAGTCAAAAAAGTCACCATACTCTGATCTTAATTTTGCAATTGACTCTGCCGGATGATCAATATCCATCCCAAAAAGGTCAGACTCAAATCGCTGCACCTTCAATTCAGTAGAAACAGTCGAAATATCAGGTTTCTGAAGATTCTGATCGCAGGCTGAAATCAACACGATCGTGTAAATAACCAATAGTACTGCAATAGGAGATGATAAGTGTTTTTTCATTAATATTGTAATAAATTATTACAAAAGTATCAGTATTCATCTATCAAACGTCTAATCACTAAAAAATTATATAACATGAAAAAGTTAACTGTCATTGCCTTGCTTATCCTAACCGGTTTTGTTTCACAGGCACAGAATAACGAAGGATTACATTTCGGATTAAAAATCACTCCTTCTATGGCCTGGTTAAGGACTGATACAAAAGGAACAGAAAGTGATGGCTCGAAATTCGGTTTTTGCTACGGTCTGATGACTGAGTTCAGATTCTCAGACAATTATTCTTTTGCAACCGGACTCGATGTTACATATCGTGGAGGAAAATTGCGGACTACTTCTGAGTCAACTGATAACATAACGAAAACTGTTGTAATCTCTGAGTCAGCATTAACTTTACAATATATCGAACTACCAATTACACTGAAGTTAAAAACAAATGAAATTGGTTATCTGACTTATTATTTACAAGCAGGTCTTGCTCCGGCCATCAATATTCGGGCAAGAGGAGATATAGCTGTTAATACACAAACAACGACCATCGCTACAGATGATAAAGTTACATCAAATGTTGAATTTAACGATGAAGACATTCAGGACGACATCAACAATATTAACCTCTCAATGATCATTGGTGGTGGTATTGAATATACATTAAGTGGCTCAACAGTACTTCTGGTAGGTATTCAATTCAATAATGGATTCCTTGATGTTTCAGATGATGAAGAACTAAAGATGAACAGCAATATGCTTGGGTTATCGGTTGGAATTTTATTTTAATCGAGATTCGAAATTCGAGATTCGTAATTTGAAATCATCACACGAATCTCGAATTTCGGATTTCAAATTACGATTCTCGGACAAATGCGTATTGCTCTCGCCCAACTTAATTATACTGTCGGCGACTTCGACAGAAATGTTTCTTTTATCAAACAAAATATTCTTAAAGCAAAGAATGGCGGGGTTGAACTTATTATTTTTTCTGAATTATGTATCAGCGCTTACCCGCCGCAGGATTTTCTGGAGTTCGATGACTTTATAAAAAAATGCTACGAAGCTGCCGAAGAAATTGCAAAGGAATGTACTGGAATAGCTGCAATTGTTGGCCTGCCCGTTAGAAACAAAAAACCGGAGGGTAAAAATCTTTTTAATGCTGCTGTTCTTCTGACAGAAGGCATCATTGCAGACGAAGTCCATAAGGCTTTACTTCCTACTTATGACATATTTGATGAATACCGGTATTTCGAACCTGAAAGAAATTTTCATTGCATCAGCTTCAAAGGCATTAAGATCGCTTTAACGATCTGTGAAGATCTGTGGAATGTAGAAGATGATCCGATGTACATCAATTCGCCAATGGATACGCTTATTAAGGAAGATCCTAAGCTCATGATCAATATCGCTGCATCGCCCTTTGATCATTCCCATGCCGAATCCCGCAAAGCGATTCTGAAACGAAATACAATCAAATACAATTTACCATTGGTATATGTAAATCATGTTGGAGCGCAAACGGAAATTATTTTTGACGGTGGAAGTATAGGAATGGATGCAGAAGGAAATACCGTTCATGAAATGAACTACTTCCATGAAGATTTTGCAATGTTCGATTTTAATCCCGGCACAGGAAAATTGAGTTGCACGAAAGTCGTTCCGGTAATCAAACATGAGCACATTAAGATCGCTGATATACATGAGGCGCTGGTATTGGGGATCCGTGATTACTTCGGAAAGCAAAATTTCAAAAAGGCAATCTTAGGATTGAGTGGCGGAATCGATTCTGCACTTGTTACTGTTCTTGCTGCCACTGCACTCGGTCCGGAAAATGTGCATACGATCTTAATGCCATCAGAATTTTCATCGAAAGGATCTGTTGATGATTCATTGGCATTGCTGCAGAATCTCCGTGTATCACACGATGTGATTCCAATCAAGGACTTGCTTGATGAATATCTGATCGCTCTAAAACCATTTTTCAAAAATCTGCCTTTCAGTGTTGCTGAAGAAAATATTCAGGCCAGGATCCGTGGTGGATTGCTGATGGCAGAATCAAATAAGTTTGGTTACATTTTACTCAACACATCAAACAAGAGCGAATTAGCTGTTGGTTATGGTACTTTGTATGGAGACATGTGCGGCGGCTTGTCAGTTATCGGAGACATTTATAAGACTCAGGTCTTTGAACTTTGTCGTTATATCAACCGCAATGGTGAGATCATTCCTGAAAACATTCTGACAAAACCACCTTCTGCTGAACTTCGTCCAAATCAAAAGGATTCCGATTCACTACCTGAGTACGATATTCTGGACAAAGTCTTATTTGAATACATAGAAAACCGCCGTGGACCTGCAGAGTTGATGGCAATGGGTTTCGAAGAATCACTGGTGCGCCGTATTTTAAAAATGGTAAACACTAATGAGTACAAACGATACCAGACTCCTCCAATCCTTCGTGTGTCCCCCAAAGCCTTTGGAAAAGGCCGCCGTCTGCCAATCGTTGGAAAATACCTAAGCTAATTTCAACTTTCATGCTTCACTTTTTTTTCGAAGCCTTCGCCACCGGATTAAAATCCAGACAAAGTTGCAACCAATAGGACAGATCTTTTTTAGATTTAAAACCTTCTTCCACTACAAAAATATATCCTTTCATACTTTTCCCGGTAAAATTCATTGGAATAACATTGTCCTTTTCCATTGCTTTTTCCTGAGCCTTTTCCCCGATCCTGCACAATAAATATTCTTCATTTGTTTTCTTATCGATGTGCGTCCCACAACACATTTTGTTATCGACCATAAAACATATTCCGCTGAACATGGTCTTCTCTTTAAAATCAGCGCCTTTATTCAGCAGAATTTCACGGATACGTTGAGCAGTTTTTTCGTTGAATGCCATTGTAATTTATTTTAGTGCTAAGAAATTAGTGTGTCAGATATTATGTTGTTTTAGTTCTACTACTCCTGAAATACAAAAACGAAAAAACGAAAAAAGGCAAGGTTGAAAGAAGCATCTTACTCTTATGAACGGAAATGCCACCGATAAAAACTAAAACCACAGGCAGCGAACAAAAGATTATTCCAGCTAACACCGACTTTTTACCAATTGAATTCCGGAAAACATTAAAGAGCAAAAGCAATTGTCCGAGAAAGGGAATGAAAACTACAGGTACCATCAGAACATTGAATGTACTTCCAGAGCGAAAAAATATATCGAACTGCATCTGAAATAAAAATTCAGATTCTTTTCCCCATTCTACATAAACTGATAGAAAGGAGATCACAATTGCGACCAGATAAATTCTCTTAAGAAGTCCTGGATTTTGAAATGACATACTCCTTATTTATTAGTTTCCTTCCATGTTTCCATGATCACCGGCAGATCTTTTTTATACTGCTCTACATCCCAGGTCAGATTCCAGTTCAAAAGGTAATCTGCAAGCGGCTGAAGACCGACTTCCGCTCTGCGTTTATCGACATTGTCCGGATCTTCCAGCGGAGATACATAATAATATTGTGTTTTATTGTCACGGTTGATCTGACTACCATAGATCTGTTTTCTTCCCTGACGTAAAGCGACCCGGTCTTCAAGCAAGGCAAGACTGCTTGCCTTCGCATTTCCTTTTTTCACAGCTTCGCGCATCATCGGTAAATACAGCTCCTGAGTTTTAATATCAGAATGCTGTATTACCAGAAACAAAGTTGTATTTCCCTGTTCACCGACAACATCTGCACCTAACCAGCCTCGGGTATCAAGAATATCTCTGACCTTTATAAGATTTATTGAATCCTTTTCACTTCCCATTTTCCAGTGATCCTTTAATTCTTTTGAGTCCCATCCATATTTCGCTTCAATGTCCTTGATCTGCAATCTGAAATTCTGATCATCAGCATAAATTGAGTCCAATTTTGCAACTAAATTCTTGTCAAGATTTACTTCTGCTTTTTCCTTATTGCTCCTGATCAGTTCAAGGTATTCATTCCAGCGCTTGTCAGTATGCAGCGACACCAGATCCGGATCGTTAGAAATATGTACAAGGTTTGTATAATTTGTTTTTTTAACGATTACATCAAGATTAAAAAATGCACTATCCGGTACATTGGCCAGTGCCCAGGAACATGCGGCGTTGTATCGGTCATCCGAATAACCTTTCCAGCCTAACGTTTCGAATGCTTTCGAATATTCTGCTGCCGATTGCTTGAAATTACCAGCTGTATAAAGGGAGTCTGCAAGTTTTATATGCATACTATATTCCGGATTCTGAGAATAAGAATTTTTCAAAAAGAGGAAGGATAATATTAATAGAAGTTTTGTTTTCATTAGTTCTCAAATTAACTATGCTATTTTACAAAAAAATCAGCTTAGTTTCAATCCTGATTCTATCAAAATATGTATTAAGCCCGAACAAGAAAATAAATATTAAAGTCCTCATTTTGTATCCAAAAAAGCCTTTTTTTATAGTTGTATTTCATTTCTTTTCAAGCAGAATCATACTTTTTTTAAATGATCACAAATCCTATTCTTCTTTCTTAACCAAAGTCAATGCATTCCCGGAATGTGCCCGGTACATTTGTCCTGTCAAAAAAAAACAAAATACATTAAAATGAAAGCAGTAATTAATACGCAATACGGTGCACCATCCGTCTTAACTATAAAAGACATTGAAAAACCATCCATTAAAGGCAATGAGATCCTGGTAAAAATAATGGCAACAGCTGTTAATACAGGCGATTGCAGGATCCGGAGAGCTGATCCTTTCGCAGTAAGATTTTTCTTTGGACTAACAAAACCGAAGATCAATATACTGGGAGGTGTTTTTTCAGGTGAAATTGAAGCAATCGGTCCGGATGTAAAATTATTCAATAAAGGAGATAAAGTTTTTGGATCGACTGATATGCGCTTTGGCGCATATGCAGAATATAAAAGTTTCCCTGAAACTGCTACACTGGCTTTAATACCGGAATCACTTTCATATACAGAGGCGGCTGTGATTCCATTTGGCGGCGCAACTGCCTTGCATTTCTTAAAGAAAGCTGCCATTAAACCCGGTGAGAAAGTCCTCATCGTTGGAGCTTCAGGAGCTGTTGGAACTGCGGCTGTTCAAATCGCAAAATCTTTTGGCGCAATTGTAACTGGAGTTAGTAGCACTGTTAACATTGACCTGGTAAAGTCACTTGGAGCCGATGTAGTCATTGATTATACAAAAGAAGATTTTACTCAAAATGGAGAATTATACGATGTGATCTTTGACACTGTAAATACAATCGATATTCAACGAAGTTTAAGATCACTAAACAGAAACGGAAAAATGATATTGAGTGCTGCAGGTTTAAAAGAAACACTTCTTGGATTGTGGATCTCAATGACATCATCAAAAAAAATAATTACAGGAGTTACACAACAATCGGCTGCTGACATGGCTTTCCTTAAAGGATTGGCAGAAACAGGAAAAATGAAACCGGTTATCGATAGAACATATAAATTATCTGAAATGACAGCAGCTCATTCATTTGTAGAAACCGGAAGGAAGAAAGGAAATGTTGCAATTGACATGTCTTTGAATTGACTCGGTTCAGTTTTTCCCGACAATTCTTTTCCTGATACGGCTTAACGACTCCGGTTTTACTCCGAGATAGCTTGCGATCTGATATTGTGGAAGCCGCTGAAAAAGGTCCGGTCTTGATTTCAGAAGCTTGAGATATCTTTGCTCTGGTGTATCTGTCGTATAAGATGTCATATTCTCCTGCTGCTCAGAAAATATTTTTTCCATCACCTTACGGGAGATGGTCTCAAGTTTAGGAAATCGTCTGTACAGATCTTCTTCCTTCTCCCTGTTTCCGACAACCAGAAATGAATCGAGGCAACATTCAAGAAAATGTGTCGAAGGAACTTGATTACTGATGCTTTGAATTGAAACTACCCATTGCTCTTCTGTAAAAAAATTTGTTGTTTTCTCATTTCCATCGACAAGACTGTATTGCCTTACACAGCCTTCAATGACAAAATAAGCTTCAGATGAAATTTGTCCTTCCCTGAGCAGGACAGCTCCCTTCTTGAACTGCTGAATATTCATTGTCGCAGCTATGGCATCTGCTTCCTCCTGCGTAAGAGGCATAATACGCGAAAAATAATTCAGAAGTTTATTGTGCATATGAATTTATAAATGATAGTAACATCCGAAATTTAATCCCCCACTCCACAAATGAGCTGAGACGTGTGCATCAATTATTTTCAGAATACCATATTTAAAAACCGGTTGAACTCTTAAGGTTACTTTTTTACCAAACTGACGTTCTACTCCAATACTTACTTCAGAAAAAAGATTGAAGTTATTAAACGTTTCATACTGATCGTATGTTGAAACTGAATTGCTCCCATCTCCACTGTCAAAAACAATATTTTGTGTCGACTTAAGCAAGAAACCTGATGTTACTCCAATACCGGTAACTAGTCTGGTCTTTTTTTGTCCGAAGGCAAATAGTACTCTCACCGGAACATCAAGGTAAATATGATTGTAATAAAACTTTACCGCTAATTGACCTGATAAATTACTTGTCGATGAAGTCGGATAGGTAAATCCATACCTTGGGTCTATTGCATCTCCAAATGTCAGTTCCATTTTCTTTGATGAATACCCTTTGTCAGAATACGACACCCCAAATTCAAAGAATGCTTTTTCGGAAATTCTATAATTGGCAACAACTCCTGCAGAGAATCCAATTTTAAACTGTTCATATCCATTACGGGAATCAATTACCATGTCTGCGTAAGGACTTCCGGAAGTATTTATAAGTGTACGAAAACAATAATCAGGCGAAAGGTTTATACCTATTGACCATCTATCAAAATCAGCAATTTTACTTTGACTTAATGTATCACTTGCATGAACATGAAGATTAATTAAAATAAAAACTACGAAAAGAAAGTGCTTCTTCATTTTGACTAAATTAGTTCTATTAAATTAAATGCTAAATAAGTTCTCTACACACTCCCAGTCTGTTTTGAGGCCTAGTCAGATGGTATTGTATAGGTAATTGTTATCATTATGGCTCGAATTTTACTCAAAAAAAGAACAAAATCAGTTAAAAGTATTAAAAAATATACTGTGAAACAATTTACATTTGAAACTATGAAAAACGTAATAATACCGGTATTGTGCCTATTTCTCCAAAATTCTATCGCACAGAATTTTCAATGGGGATTTGGAATTGGAGGAAATGGTCAGGATGTACCTTGTTCAATACAGGTCGACAGCTCCGGCAATGTGTATGTCTGTTCAAAAATCTCAGGGAACTTCGATGCAGATCCTGGTACAGGTATCGCTATAGCGAACGCTACATATGCAACAACCTTTGTCGGCAAATACGATGCAAATGGAAATTACCTTTGGCATTTTAATTACAATACATCATCTGAGCCGAACTGCTTACGACTTGTTGACAACAATCACTTTATTGTTATAGGTAGTCATTATGGTCCGTTAGATCTCGATCCCGGATCTGACAGTAGCATTGTAAACGGACCTGGGGCGTATATGGCCAAATATGATTTGAATGGAAATCTAATCTGGGGAAAAGGAATTTCAAATATTTTCTTGGGGTCTTTTCAAATGAATAGCTTCTTCTATTCTGATCATGATGGAAATATATTCCTTACCGGTAGTGCAGGATCCAATACAGATTTTGATCCGGGACCTGATACAATTTCCATAAATTCAAATGGTGTATTTTTTGCAAAATATGATTCATCGGGAAATTATATTCTGGCCAAAATTCTTCAGGGTTTCTCAAATAACATGCATGGCACCGACATCGCTACGGATGCATCCGGCAATATCTATCTGACCGGAATTTTCAATAACACAATTGATCTTGATCCGGATTCGGGAAGCGCCAATTTTACTGCAGCAGGTTTCAATAATTTTGATGACATCTTTATGGCAAAATATAATGTTTCGGGAAATTTCTTAAATGGTTTTCAGATTGGAGGAATCGGACTTGATGGTGGAACAGCACTTTTGCTGGATGATTCAGCTAATATAATTCTTGCTGGTTCATTTTCGGGTTCTGCAGACTTTGATCCTGGGACTTCAATGAATTCAAAAAATTCTGCACAAGCAGATGCTTTTATCGCAAAATACGACTCTTCCTTTAATTTTAAATGGGTTAAACAATTAGGTGGTCTTCGTGATCAACGATTGACAGCACTTGTTAGGAACCCAGCCGGTGGTATTGGAATTACCGGATATTATGAAGCCAACTCTGATTTTGATCCGGGTACAGGAACATCCAATACAAATACTATTCTTGGTTTTGATGAAATATTTGCAGCTTTTTACGATAATGAAGGAAACTATATCTATAGCATGGGCGTCGGTGGACCTGATTATGATCATTGTTTCGCATTAGCAATGGATATTACAGGCGGTTTTTATCTTGCAGGTGAATTCATCGATTCAATGGATTGTGATCCTTCTCCGGCAAGTTCAATGATTTACTCTGCCAATGATTATGATATTTACTTTGCAAAATATTCTTCAATAATAAATTCTGTTGAATCATTTGATGAACACAAGCAGGCATTTCTTTATCCTGTGCCTTGTAAAGATGTATTATATATTAATTTAAATGAAATTGCAGCTCCTAAATTAGTGACTATTTATAATTATGAGGGTAAGCAAGTTTCCGGAAAAATTCTATCGGGAAAAATTCAGACAATTGATATTCATGAATTGAAGGCAGGAATGTATTACATAAAAATCATATCAGATAATGAAACATTCAGTGGGAGAATAATAAAAGCCGATTAATTTTTTTGTCTAAATATCTTTTATAAATGCTATTGCTTCAATTTCTACAAGAAATTGAGGATTGGCAAGTCCTGCAACAATTACTCCGGTAATAACCGGTGGCGTTTTTATTCGCTTTAAAAATTCTTGTGCGCCTTCAAATCCTTTTTGTACATCCTGGCCATGTACAATGTAAATTGAAAGTTTAAACAAATCATCAATAGTTGCATCAGCTGCCTTCAGTGCAATTTCAATATTTTTCAGAATATGTTTTGTCTGCACCACTATATCTCCTTTGCCAATGACTTCTTGGTCTTTCGTTACTGCATTTTGTCCTCCGATGTAAATTGTGCTGCCGCAACCTTTTGTAATAACCATTTGAGTAAACGCCGGACTTTTCATTAGCTCGTCAGGATTTATGAATTTCAAATTATTGTTCATGATATGTTTTTTTTTAAAAAGTGTTTTGTTAAAAATAAAACTAAAAAGATTATGCCATATGAAATATTTTCTATGAAATATAATGAAAAAAGGTCAAGTCCCTATCGTATCCTTATACGACAGTCCCTTGACCTTTCACCGTAGACCAATAAAAATCAGTTCCAATCAACTCCTCCAAAACTTTCAGATCAATATCTTCCAGCTTATTTATATAAAGACACCCAACACCGGTTTTATGTTTACCGAGTTTTTTGAATAATGCTGCGTTTTCTTTCATATCCAAAATGAGATGCAAAGAGAGATTTGTCTTGCGTGGAGAAAAACCGATCTTGAACCAATCGACTTCACGACCTGTGGCCGGACTTTTATATCGTTTGTTACCAAAGCCGATCATTGATGCGCCCCACATTTTTGGCTTTTCTTTACTGACTTTCTTCATCAGTTTAAGAATGACCATGCTGTCTTTACGTTGTTGTTCGTTTTTTATATTGCCTATAAAATCCTCAACACTTTCATCATTCTCTTTTGTTTTTATTACTGCTACTTTTGCCATAATGATCAGTTTGTTGGTTGTGGTTTTTTCTTTAAGATCAATGAACTTATCAATGTAACGACCAGTCCAACCGGCAAAATTTCCATGTATGTCATCAATGCATTGAAGAACGGATTTTTATACATCACACTGAATTTCGTCATTTCTGCTGTTTTGTTTTCAATCTCTGCTGCAGTGGCACCGGAGGCTTTCAACTCCTGAAGCATATGCGCAGCATATTTATCTGTAAAGTCCGGGATGAAAAAAAAGAAATCAATGAGCCATGTAATTACATAAATCGTCGAAGAAATCAATACAATGTAAAAACCCGTTTTAAATGCCTTTCCAAAAGTGATCGTTCCGCCAAGGTATTTGTCGCGGTAGTTCTTTATGCCGACAAAGACCAGGGAAAAAGCAATGACCATGGATGCATAACCAATGAGCATCCCTTTGTCAAAATCGACGACGCCTTGATCGTTGGCAATACTATTGGTGACAAATAACATTGGAATTGCTACCACAATGCCTGCAATAATCCCGTAAATGGTAATGTTCTTTTTCATGTGTTCAGTTTTTTTGGCAAATATGACCTGCTAACAACCATTTCCGGTCATACTTTCGGCCATTTATTACACTTGAACCTTGTTTTCGTACTTAAGTCGGATAATTAAGCGATCAAACTTAATCTTTTTCCTTTTTCAATGGCCTGGGTCCTTCTTTTTACATCCAGCTTTAGGAAAAGATTCTGGTTATGCGTTTTGACAGTGCTCAATGAAACAAACAGACGTGCTGCGATCTCCTGGTTACTGCAACCTTCAGCCATCAATGTTAAAACCTCCAATTCCCGTTTACTAAGCTCGAGTTCAGCGGCCATTTTTTCATTGAGTACAAAATTTTCATTTTTGGAGATGTAAACTTCCCTTTCAATGACCACCGTTTCAACCTTTGGTTTTGAAAGTTTCAGTGCCAGCCAGATTCCGAGTGATGTAAAAATAACTGCAATCGCTCCGACATAGATCTCGAAAGAATGGTCGAAAATGATGAAACGGAGTTCGAGCCATTTGAGCAGAAACAACAATAACGCTAAGCTGATGCTGTAGGTAATGGTTGTTTTGTGTTTTTGGAAAAATGTCAAGTTGGTTGATGAGCTATCAGTGGACATACGATTGAGGTACCGGTAATTTAGGTTTACTAAAATATGAAAAAACTGCTAGTACAAGACAACACTTATGATTTCCCGCAGATCCCGATAGCTATCCGGAGCGCAGAATTTCGCAGAAAATTCGCAGAGAATTCTATGAGTTTTAAATCTGGTAATAAAGAGTTGTGTGATATTTCCCGCAGATTCCGCAGATGAAGGCGCAGATAAAATCGCAGATTTGTGTTTCATTGATTCAGTGTTATTACAAGAAAAAACGATCAGTTTAAATTTAGACGTACACTATCTGCGTATTTATCTGCGCCTTCATCTGCGCCTTCATCTGCGCCTTCATCTGCGCCTTCATCTGCGGGATCTGCGGGAAAGAAAATTACGCTTAATTATTTCCCGCAAAGTTGCACAGAAAATCCGCAGAAGCTCTTCGAGCTCATAAATTTTTTTTTCTGCGAGAGAGAAAATCAAGCATTATATTAAACACGCATTTTATCAGGTTGCCAGTTTCTGAATGCTTGAAGGATTTCTTTCGAACTTAATTTTTCTTTCACTGCCCGTTCTATTAAATTTCCGAACTGATGATCATCAGCATATCTCAATGCAGCGATCTGAGAAAATGAAAGCACCTCTTCAATCTGCTTTGACCGTTTATTGAATAGTTCAAAATAACGAAGTTCTTTTAAAGCAAATTGATTGGTAAGTTGCTTCAGGTCATTAAATTCTGACCTTCCTATTACATTAATATATTCTGATTTTTTTTACATACAATGTTAAGCCATTGACATCAATTGACTGACCGACTTCAAGCACGCCGAACGCGTCTTTAATCTCTGTCGGAGTTTATTAATTTCAGGTTCTTCGGAACTATTCATTCTTTCCCATTTTTATTTTCAACTGAAAATACCCCTCCAAATAATAACTCATAAACTTTAGCCCCAAACCACTATTGTTTATAAATTTTGTGGCGTACTGATATGTATTCAGATATAACACTTATTACATAAACTCCATCTGACAAAGTACTGATGTCAATTTTACCGGAACCACTATTCAATTCTTTATACAAGACACATTCTCCAATCATATTATATAACCGGACATGAGCTTTTTGCTTTTCCTTATTTTCAACCGTTATCCATTCTGATGCAGGGTTTGGAAAAACAGTCAATGTAATTTCAGTATTTCCTAATGTATTTATTCCAACTCCCGGATCAATAATAACTAAAGTACTATCCTCACTACTTGTACAACCACTCACAGTAGCAGTCACATAATAATAACCGGCCATGGCTGTTGTTGCACTTGTACTTACTACAGGGTTTTGCAATGAAGACGAAAAGCCACCGGGACCTGTCCATGAGTAAACGGCATCTGCAATTGCAGAAGCTGAAAGCGTTAAAGTTGAATCTTCCATTACCGGTCCGTTATTGGTTGCTACCGGCGGCGCAGGAATTAAATTAACATCTACTATTGTTATTTCGTTCAGGTTTGTACATGCGTTTATTGTTGCAGTAACAGTATAAGTTCCGCTCATTGCTGCTGTAGCATTACTACTCACCATCGGATTTTGCTGGAATGAATTAAATCCGCCCGGACCTGTCCATGAATAAGTAATTCCGGGAATTGAAGACGCTGCCAGATTCAGCGAATCTCCTTCACATAAAGCAATATTTGTAAGTCCGGAGTTCGCACCGACAATCGACTTTAGTATGGCACCATTCTGTCCTGCTATGTATACTGTGTTTGCATCTGCAAAACAAACTGATTTTAAATCATGCTCAAGTGAGATCGTTTGAACACTCCAGGTTGTTCCTCCATTCATCGTTCTGTATATTAATCCGTAATGCTGATAATCATGACCAACTATATACCCGATGCTGTCATTGAAAAAATAAATTGAAGTCAAAACGACATTTATATTACTTGACTGCAGCGTCCAGCTTGCACCATTATTGCTTGTTTTAAAAATCTGTCCGGAAACCCCAGCCATGTAACCGGTTTCTGCTGAAGGAAAATAAACAGCATTCAGATCCAGTGAAGTTGTACTCCATAGAATATTCCAGTTTGTTCCACCATCCGTTGTTTTTAATAATCTGCCGGATGTGCCAACAGCATATCCGGTATCGGCATCAACAAAATGAACCGAACGCAAATACTGACTTGCAGGACTTATCTGAAGATTCCAGCTTGATCCGCCATTGGTGGTCTTCAGAATTGTATCGCTATTACCTACTGCATAACCTGTATTCGCCTCAGGAAAATAAATTGAATTTAAATCAACTGATGTCCCACTATTCAATGGAATCCAGTTTAATCCGCCATCTGTTGTTTTACTGATCTGTCCATTATCACTTACAACATATCCTGTATCTTCAGAAGTAAAATAAACAGAAGTTAATGAAGTGCTCAACCCACTATTCTGTAAATTCCATTCAGCACCGCCATTACTTGTTTTGAAAATCTTTCCTGTTCTTCCAACAGCATAACCTGTGCATGATTCAGGAAAGCAAATGGAATTTAAATACGTAAAATGATCAATGCTAATGAATGGTATCCAGTTTAAACCAGCATCAACTGTTTTAAGAATCATTCCGCTTTCACCTACAGCATAACCTGTATTTGCATCTGTAAAATATACTGACTTTAAATCGATGGTAGTTCCGCTTGTTAAAAATCCCCAGCTCGCGCCGGCATCAGTTGTTTTCAATATTTTTCCTGAACGACCGACAACATAACCGGTAAGACTGTCAGTGAAACAAATTGAATATAATTCGTAAGATGTAAAAATAGTGTAAGGAGTCCACGTTGCTCCGCCATCGATCGTCTTAACAATTCTTCCATATTCACTGGCGAAACCGTGTTCAGTGTCGGTGAAATAAATAGATTGCAGATCGTCTACTGCTCCGCTGGTTTGTTCGACCCAATTGATCCCTCCATCGGTAGTTTTTAAGATATCTCTGCCATAACCTGCAACATAGCCTACAGTATCATTACAAAAAAATACTGAACTGTAAAAATAATTTGATCCGCTTGGTTGAATTGTCCAGGTAATTCCGCCATCAGTAGTTTTCAGAATTTTTCCGGTACTGCCGCTACCTCCAACTGCATAGCCAATATTCGTATTAGTAAAAAATACAGAAGTTAAAAGTGGCAGTCCTCCTGCCAGGGGAAACCATGTATCTCCGCCATTCGTTGTTTTTAAGATCGTATATGATCCACCGATTGCAAAACCTGTATCAGTACCTATAAAACAGACAGACGTCAAACCATTTATCGTTCCGCTGATTTGCGTAGTCCAGCTTGTTCCTGCATCGGTAGTTTTCAGAATCGTTCCATCATCGCCTACAATATAGCCTGTGGTTGGATTTGGGAAATAAACAGAGCTTAAATTATTTCCTTGCGGCAGGGGATTCTGCCATGAAAGGTTTTGGGCGATGGTTAAACTAAAATTTAAAAACAGTATTGTTGATAACAGCGAAAGTTTACGTGTAATAATATTCATTGAGAGATAATTTATTTTTAAGTGCTAAGAACAGTTTAGTAAAAACGACTGCTGATAATTAGAAGTGCGAAAGTACGAAATAAGTTCGGGTTTATCTGCGGGTTTATCTGCGGGTTTATCTGCGGATTTTCTGCGGGATCTGCGAGATCTGCGGGAGAAAAAATTACGCTTATTTATTTCCCGCAGACGGTCGCAGAGTTTCGCAGAATATTTCACTAAATAAAAATTAAAATCCTTAAATTAATCGTATAATTATTTATATTAGCAAAATTTCGATATCAAAGATTTGAACCTGCGTATCAAAATAAATACAATTTAATATCAGAATTCATGAAAAGAAACAGATCAAGATCTTTAGCATTACTTGTCTCTGGAGTTTTATGGTCAGGACTGGTACAAGCTCAAGAAAACTCCAATTCATCAGGAGGTGATGCTACAGGAAGTGGTGGAACTGCTGCATACAGCGTCGGAGTTGTCTTATATACTTCAAACAGCGGCTCTAATGGAAACATTGAGCAAGGTATACAATTCCCATACGAAATTTTCATTACTGCAATCAAGGAAACAGAATTGAATATTTCATTGACAGCATACCCCAATCCAACAATTGATAAATTATCATTGGAAATAAGTCAATACAATAACGAAAATTTATTATTTCAAGTTTTAGACTTACAAGGTAAATTACTAAACATTGGACAAATTACTTCAAAGCAAATACTGATTGAATTCAGCAATTTGCCATCTGCTACTTACTTTGTCAATGTCCTAAACGAAGAAAATAAAAATATTAAATCATTTAAAATCATTAAAAGATAAATAATAATGAAAAAGATAATTACATTTTTTACAGCCTTAATTATATGTGCAAATATGTTTGCGCAATCACCAGAAAAAATGAGCTACCAGGCGGTTGTACGTGATGCAAGTAACAACTTAGTATCCTCTTCAATTGTTGGAATGCAAATCAGCATACTACAAGGATCCGTGAGTGGAACAGCTGTTTTTGTTGAAAGGCATGCGCCTACTTCCAATTTAAACGGTTTGGTTACTTTGGAAATTGGATCAGGCACACTTGTCAGTGGAGATTTCTCAACTATCGATTGGTCAAACGGTCCTTACTTTATAAAAACTGAAACTGACCCTACCGGTGGAACAACTTATACCATAACAGGAATAAGCCAGCTACTAAGTGTTCCTTATGCTTTACATGCAAAAACAGCGGAAAGTATTTCGGGAGGGATTACTGAAACCGATCCAGTGTTTGGCGCTTCTGTTTCAAACGGTATTACAGGAAGCGACACAACCAATTGGAATAACAAACAAGATCAACTATCGGCAGGTGCAAATATCAGTATAGCAGGAAATGTAATAAGCGCAGTGAATACCGGTTTTACACATTACATCGGAGAACAATTTGGTGGTGGTATAATTTTCCATTTATGGAAGGATTCTTCCGGTATTGAGCACGGATTAATAGTAGATGGAGTTGATTTGGATCAGTTTTCAATCTGGAGTGATGCAGGTCCTTTAGTGTTTGGCCCAAGGAGCACATGGGACGGCTTAAGCAATAGTAATTACATTATTGCTGAAGCCGGTCATACTAACAGTGCCGCTTTGGAGTGCTTAAACTCTACCAATAACGGTCAAAGTGACTGGTACTTGCCTTCAGTTGATGAAATGAGTTTATTGTGGCAGAATCGGTTTAATGTAAATAAATCCATATCAACCTTAGGATTGCCAGATCCATTGAATGCTTTTTCACAATACTGGACAAGCACCTTTGACTTAAGTCTAGGTATGTATTATTATGATTTTGCGAACGGCTCTTGCGCCATAACAATAAATAATTTAGACACAAAGTATGTTCGGGCAATCCGGGCGTTTTGATCATTGAATGATTAAATATGCGGGAGAAAAAAATTATGCTTAATTATTTCCCGCAGATTTGAGCAGAGTACACAGAAAATCCGCAGAGATCTCTTCGAGAATGGAATTACTGTGTGTTCATTTCCCGCAGATCTCGCAGATCACGCAGATAAAAACGCAGATCTTATGTTTTATGTATTCAGTGGTTTGACGGGAAAAGTTATCGGCTTAAATTTCGACGTACACTATCTGTGTATTGATCTGCGGGATCTGCGCGAGAAATAAATAAGATTAATTACTTTACTGCGACAATAAAAATACTGTGTGTTTATTTCCCGCAGATTACGCTTAATAAATTTCTCCCTGTTCCGATAGCTATCGATAACTTCAGAAAAGAAAAGTGTCATTTAAATATTGCATACAGAAATTTGCATGCAGATTAATTCTTAACAAACTTACGGGTAAACATATCACCTTTTTCAGTGGTAATTTTTGCAAAATAAATACCGCCGGGTAAACCGGAAATGTCAATTGTTTTTTCATTCGATTCAAAAATAAAACTGGCTATGTAATCTAAGATCAATACATTGCTCAATGAAGCATCAGCTTTTATGAAGATTTCGTTTTGAGCAGGATTCGGGAATAAAATTACATCTGGATTAAGATCATCATTTTCATTAACTCCGGTTGAAGTGTTAAACCTAACCCTTAAAGCACCAAAACAATTTTGTGTACTTCTCATCATATCAAAAGCAATCTCATTTGTAGCGAAGGATTTTGTAACATTTGACGTAATGAGTCCTGTTACTAATGACACACCTACTATTTGATTTCCATTGCTAAAAAAGTAAGTCATAGTACCTGGATCAATAAATGCTCCGCCTGTCAAATTTCCGCCTGGTCCGATATTATTTGGCGAAATAAAAGTTACTATTCCAGTATTAGGATCTATTTTTGAAAGTCTGAAAGTTGTGGAGTCAATCACATCAACTGAATCCATTATCAAACTATCGTAGACAGTAGAAATATAATTTTGACGAGTTAAACCATAAATTGATGTGTCAATACAACTGTATGCAATGTTTTCAAATATTCCGTACAATGGTAATGCAATAGGTGTCGAACTGAATTCAGCGCCTGTATACAGATCTATTCCAATTAAAGTATCAACTGCCGAGTAGTAATAGACCATTTGATAAGGATCAATGGAGTTACCTGCAAGAGTGTAAAGATTGCTGAATGAAGAATTCCCGATTATTGCGTATTGCCCTGTTGCAGGATCGATGGAAGCAAAACGGATCTGTGTTGAATCAAGCACATCGATAGTCATCATCAATAGACTATCATAATAAGTGGAATAAAAATTCTGAGGTATCATGCCATAAATCACTGAATCACTATTATTGAACCGGAAGTTCTGAAAAGCAGCAGAAGGAATTGCTCCGGAGATCGGAACATTATTTATGATATTTCCTGAGGTAATATCAAAAGTCAATAAATTAAAACCACTACCAATGTAATACCGGTTTGAATAAGGATCCAAAGTTGCACCATTGAGGTTAATTGCACTGTTATATTCAGAATTCCCTAAATTAGTAATAACGCCTGTTAAAGGATCTATGCTTCCCAACCGGATAGTAGACGAATCCAGTACATCAATATTCACCATTAAAGTGCTGTCATAATAGGTAGAAATATAATTTTTCCTGACAATACCGACATTTTGTGCAAACGTGATATTGGCTGTAAACAACAGGGTTAGAAATAAAATAGCGTTTTTCATCTTTGGTGATTTTAGTTGTTACCGGAGATTTTAAATGGGAACAAAGGAGAGAGTAAAATGTTTCAGAAGAATGGACAATTATTGATAATTATTGACGAATACTTTTTGCGAGACTGTGTGTTTTTTTCCCGCAGATCTCGCTGATCTCGCAGATCTTGTGTTCTAGATATTCAGCGTTTTGCCGAGAAACGTATCGGATTAAATTTCGAGGTATAGTATCTGCGTATTTATCTGCGGGATCTGCGGGATCTGCGGGAGAAAAAAATTACGCTTATTTATTTCCCGCAGATCTCGCAGATTCCGCAGAAAATCCGCAGAGTTCTCTGCGAGAATAAAAGTACTGTGTGTTTATTTCCTGCAGATCATACAGATCACGCAAATAAAAAGCCGGGTTATGTCTCAAAGGTTCACTGCTATTGAAGGAATTTCTTCATATCATAAAAAACATCGCCCCCATGAACAGATGCAGATAAACCTGCATTGACAAACCCAAATTTCGCAGCTAGAAAGAAATATTAGCTTGCTCTTGACGTACCAAGTTTAATTTCTCCGGAATCACAATGTAATTGGTCCTCGCTCGAAAAAACTCGAATAGAAAAAATCCTTTGTCTTGCTTCTAAACTCATTGCTTCAAACATTACGTCTGTAAAAAAAGAAATTGCTTCAAAGCATTCATCATCTTTAACCCAAGTCGCCTTTATATCAAAAAAATATGACGTATTTGAGGCTCCCGGATATGCCTCATTCAGGCAATATTCCAAAATAGGCTTCCCATATTCATTGCATTTATTAATGAAATAAATAATCTCTTTATCTAATTCTCTGCGATCCATTTTAAAATACCTTTTTCGCTGGTTAACAATTCAAGCAACTCTTCACATTCCTTTTCCTTTACTGAACCACATGGCCGATATCTTAGCTCCTCCGACCAATTCTGAAAGAAAATTGAACTCCCCAAAGATAGCGATTTTATAGATGCTTTGTCAACATCAAATTTTTTCATTAATCCAGACATGATCAGGAGTGCAAACAAATTATGAGTCCTTACAGCCTTTCTAACTTCGTTAATTCCACTAATAGTTTGTAGTTTTTTCTCGTCAAATGTGAAAAGATTAGGCACTCCAAATCTACGGCAGATTTTTGCTTTTAATGCTAATTCAATCGAGTACCCCGATAAATAATAAGCACCATCAAATTTTTTTGAGGCAAAAAGAATCTGAGCTTCCTCCATTCGCTCTAAAGAAAGTTGCTCTAATTCTTCCGGGGTGTCCATGCAATTTTTCAATTAAAATAAACTTTGAAAAACAAAAATACTAAGTCTTGAATAAATAATGGTATTCATATATTAAGGAAAGTTGATACCCAATAGCAAAGCACAACGTCAATTTCCGCATAACCTTCCCGTGTCTCGTGTTACAGCAATTTCTTCATATCATAAAAAACATCTCCCCCATGAACAGATGCAGATAACCCCACATTAACAAACCCAAATTTCTCATAATACGGAATAAGATGTTTCTCGCAAGTCAGGACAATACCTTTTCGTTTATTCTGAATCGAAACTTCAAATAAGTGTTGCAACAATTTTCCCGCAAACCCACGATTTTGAAACTCAGGTAAAACAGCCAATCCAAATACAGATTGCCAGGCTCCATTTTCATTGTGTAATTCAGGATGCTTGAACATTTCATCTTTTATGGTATCGTTGTCGCTTATCATTCCATTAATAAATCCTACGATCTGACCGCCATCTTCAATTAGCCAAAAATGATTTGGGTAGACTTTTAATCTTTCGGAGAAAGTATCCATCGAGGCAGCTTGATTTGAGGGGAAGCAAGTTGTTTCTATTCTGTGAATAGTTTCCAGATCATTTGGAGTTGCATTTCGGATATTCATTATCATAATTTCTTAAAACCACCCAAGAGCAGAATTACCAAACCTGAAAAATCTCCCTGGTCCCGGAAATGTACATATCGTGATAGCCTTTCATCTTTTCTTTCATCTTTTTCATTTCTTCGGTATCTTCCATATACTTTTTAAAAAATCCTTCATAAGCAGTCAGGTTCTCATACTTACTTTGCATAATGACCCTGTTAAATTCTCCAGTCATATCGGTCATAATATTTATGACTTCAGGAGTGTCAGCCATTACTTCTTTAAATAATTTTGCAAGCTTGGATGCATTTCCGGGTTTGCAGATAAATGTTTCGTGAACAATAATCATGGCGGTGGTTTTAGAAGTGAGAAATAACTTATTATGATGATTTCAGGAGCTAAGTTAAAGCTGATTGAAAACCATAAGCGGATATAAATTTATTAGTAAATTCTGAATGGAACTAGGCATAGGGGTCAATAAATTTGAATTTAAAAATAAAATGTTTCGCACCTACACACTGTGCGGCGGAATGTCGCTTGACGTCTGTGCTAATTTTAAATAGCCTGCCTAATTTTCGCTTAACATTCCGCCGATCGGGGAGATATTTATTAATTTGAAATATTACTCCTCTTGATAATAATATTTTTGTTCAGATAAGTACTTTTTCAAAACCCAACCAGTCTCGGGGTAACCGTCCACAGGATTTATATAAGTTACCAAAACCCACTTATGTTTTGAGGTTATAATTGTCAGGTTACAATCTTTTGGCAAAGTCGCAACAATTACACTTTTTGTATTTGGCTTTGTAAAAACTTTGCATGGTCTTAACGTTGATCGATAATACTTTTTTTGCCAAATTTTGTGCTGGAGCGTTGTGAGAATTTCTATTTTTGCTTTCTCAACGTCCTCTTTTGTCGCTCCTTCTTGATTTGTCCATTCTAAAATGTGTGAAAAAATAAAAATTATTGCGTATACTATAAACACATAATGATATAATATCGTAATATAATTTTTATCATGCTTACCAGTTTTCGTTTCAATTCTTTCAACTATGTTTTTAAGCTCTCTTAAATCATCTTGCGTTATGTATTGCTGCTCAACTATTTTTTCTTTAAAATTTGTTGCCTCTTCGCTGATTGATTTAAAGTCATCAATCAAATCCCAACTTTGTTTGGCCGCACTTAGTGTTGCAACTTGAGATGAAAGACTATTAATTGCATTTCTCCATGCATGTGAAGAATTGCCAGCTGAAAGCACATCAGAAATACTCCGCCATCCGTTAAAAAGTACTGCATGTTGATGATTAATTGATTGAAATGCATCAAATGCAGTTTGAGGCAACTTAATTGAATGTTGTAATGACATCGCGATGTCAGCAGCTGTGGTAAAAGTTTTATGCTGTCTTGTCGCTTCTCTTGCAGCAGCTGCAAGCATATCAAATCCTGAAAAATTCTGTTTCCATACTTGATGTGTTCTTGCCATCTCGACAAGTTGCGATGAAATGCCAAGCCCCCTTGAAAAGTTGAGGCTATTGTTTATGTCTCGTAAAAATTTAGAAAGATTATCCATTACTTTTATTTATTATTAAATTATAATGCCATTTAAGCTATTTACACCTCAGCAGACTGTCGAGCGGATATTAGATACAATTTTCATGTCTCATCCATCCAAAAGCCATTTCGCTGCAACAAAGCAAGGATAATAATTTTTTACGAATAGTTCTAATGAAAAATTTTACATCTATGGCTGAATTTCGCTTTTCTATATAAAATACTAAAATAGAGAAACAATATCAGCTCAACATTCCGCCGAGCAGTAGATATTTTTGTTTTAATTTTAGGTTACGTATTTAAAATGACCTCTTAAGAACTATAACTCCTTTTTGGCTTATAAAATATAACTTAGAATCGCCAACATTTTTAACACCAAGTAAATCCTTAGAAATTAAAAAGTCAATTTCCTTTTGATTAATGCCTGCATATATTGAATTGAATTCCTCTTCTGAAATTGGCTCAATGGTAAGTCTTTCTAAAATTATCTGCTGTTGTTCAGAAAGGATAATTCTCTCAGTCTCCTCAACATGTTTTGAAGACTCAATCGGAGTATCCTCATGGATCTTAATTATAACGAGAAAATGTGATTTTGCTTCATCTGTAGAAAGCAAAGGTTTCGGAGAACCATTTGAATATAAAACATCAACTATTGTTGGAATACCTGTTGCATACTTTTCCGCCAAACGAAGATTTTTAAGCCAATCACCAAGCTTGATATTTCGATAATTTCTTGCTGTTATTTTTAAACCTTGTAAAGCATGATCATCGATAGGTGGCAGAGGTCCCGGATAGCTTAAAACTTCTATTCTTCTTTGCTCTCCTGTTTTATAAACTCGAATTTCATTTGGCGTTGAATTTTCATAACTTCTATGATACAATGCGTTTACAATTACCTCCTCTAATGCAGCATAAGGATAATTGAAAAAACGATCTGATTCAACTTTGTGTGGATCTTTTCGGACATACTCTTTTATTATGTTTGTATTTATATAATCCAAAATATGTCTTATTTGAATATGAATAGGGCCTTTAAAACTTTTTTCAGAATATTTAGTGCCAGCCTCATTTTCAAATTCAACTAAATTAGTTATTCCACCAGGAAAGTACTTTTCAGGCTCCTTGCAAAATAGCAATAGTCCAACATTTAATGGTTTAATATTCTCTTTAGGACCTCGTGCAATTTGCATTTTCAAACACAATTGTTCGAAAGACAAAGTTGATGCTTCATTGTACAATTGGCTTTTAATTTCTTGCAGATAAGATAATATTAATCCTAAATCAATATCTTCAAGTATTGCTTTCGAATTAACTCGATCATCAAAATGCTTAAATGAAGCCAACTCTCTCAATTGTCTTTCTTGATCTAAAGTAGCTTCTTTTGTCACTGTCCCATGCCTTACATATATTACCATCTTAGAATTTTTGGCTAACGAACTTGAAGCGTAATATGGTCTTTGTTCGCCAGTCGTAATCCAAATAACTATAATTTTTTTTCCTTGAAAGTCTATTTCTTCAATTGCAGGAAAGATATTTTCTTTAATATTATTTTGACACAATTGAAAAAAATCCCTCTGTATTGAATCAATGACTTTTTGTTCTAATCCCTGAGGTGGAAGTATTGGGGATCCGTTATTTTCTGCAATTCCAATAATAACATAACCACCTCCATACTCATCAATATCATTGGCAAAAGCACAAACAGTTCTTAAAACATCAAATGGATTCCAACCTGTTTTAAATTCCACTCTTACTGATTCAACTGTTTTCGAGTTTATTAAATCATCAATATTTACTGGTAATGCCATATTAAAATTAGGTATTTTTTCTTTATTCAATCACCGTTTTCAAATTTACTAAAGAATTTATACAATCAGCAGTAGCAATTGGTCGGCTTGTTTTATAGTATCTTCTAAGCATACCATGAAATCTTCCTCCAAGCCAAGTTTCATCTCTAAGATCAAGCCAGAAAGAATCAGAAGTTTCATTATGCGCTCGTAAACCTGCAGTTTTTACAGCTTTATCTAACTCTTCTTCCATTTGCTTGACATTTAATGGTAGAGGATTTTTTCTAATATCTCTATGCATTAACAAACGTTGTAAAACATCTTGACGTTTAAATCTCATGGAATGAAATTCACCATGTGTTATGACTACATGCCTTGGTTTAAGTAAAACTAAAATAATAGGAAGTACTGGAATGCTCGATCCACAAGTATCTAGATCTACTAAGTCAATTTTAATTCGACCAACTTTCAATTCTGCTGCAGCATCTATAACGTCTCCAAGATAAAGGTAAATTTCCTTTTCTCCTTTTTTGTATTTCTTCCAAAACAAATTCTTTGTCTTAACTTTTTCAAATCCAAAGTTCTTAGCTGTTTTATTAAATTGGCTGAGTTTTGACAACATTATTTCTGACGCATAAACTTTTTCTGCCTCTTCTATCCATTTAAATGTTTGGTGCCCTGCACCTGCATAGCAATCAAATACAATTTTAGGCTTAACCTTTTTAGCAATCCTAATAGTGAAATTTTCCTTTTCGTTTCGATAAGTAGATCCAAACAAATCATGTTTGATGCGAAGTTTTCTGACTTTGCTTCTTATACTCGGCAATGTTCTGTTTGGAAAAAGTTTTTTTAGAAGTTTAGCGTCAAAATCTCCTTTTTTTAAATATGTAAGAAGTGCTTTTTCATCTACATTATTCCATGCGACCGGAAGGTTATCTGCCTTTCTTCTTTTCAATTTCATTCTACTTCAGCTTTTTTCATCATTTCATCCCTAAAATAATCCATAGAATCATGAGGGATAGGAGGAGCTATACTATGAACCCTAACCCATTCTGGTGTTCCATTAAAAGGACTTTGAATCCAAAATTGTCCTTGACTAAAACTATTAGCAATATGAGCGAGTTCTTTATCTAAGAATGCGTATGAAGCATTTTTAGGATTTATTTTCATTACAATTCTTGTAGGACATTGTTCAGGAACAATTGGATGTAAATCTTGAGGATTCTGCGTACTTAAAATAAGATTAAGTCTAAATTTTCGCCCTTCTCTTGCTAATTTTTCGAAGTTGGATCTTAAACGATTCAAAACTTCTGCTGATACACCATTTCCTCCAGAATTATTTGCTGGAATTATTTGATGCGCCTCATCAAAAAACACATATGTGTCTTTCATTTTCTTTTTATTTTTATATAACCAACTAACCAACTGCATTTCCCACATGAATCTTTCATCTTGATTGAGATGGTCTAAATAAAGAATTGTAGTTCCAGAAAAATTGAAATCATCCAGAGGATTTTTGTCTTCTTGCAATCCAATTAGATCCATGTCAAAATATTCTTCTAAGCTTCTTAGTGCCCTTCTACCAGCTTCAAAAGTACTCCTATAATAAGAAACGCCATTTGTGGGAACAATAATTTGATTACCTGTGTTTCTTGTAAGGAGCCGAGAAATGGCCGTTTGAAGTCTAGCTAATGATGTAGGTTCTTCATTTGCTTTTAATCCGTCAGCCAAATCCTCTAATAATAGAGCTGCTTGGTCCGAACTTGTACGATACAAATACTCAGCATCTTTTGGAGAATCTAAGTCTTGAAATCTTAAACTGATGCGTCTTACTTCTACTCCTCTTTTATCTGCAAGT
>JBMQEM010000118.1:0-62894 GCA_049363815.1 Bacteroidota bacterium | reverse complement strand
CATTCCACTTCATTCCACTTCATTCCACTTCATTCCACTTCATTCCACTTCATTTCACTTCATTTCACTTCACTCCACTTCATTTCACCGAAGTATATCAATCCCCAACGCCTTACTCAATTCCATCTTGATCGCTTCAAGTTTCATATGCCTTTCGATCAAAGCCGTACAATCATCGCCACGCTCGTGCGCTTCTTTGATCAAGCGTTGACTTTCTTCCAGCATCTTCTGGATCTTGCGGTTCTTCAGGTGGATCACTGCATTCTCTACAGCTTCTTTCAAAACACTTTCTTCTTCCGGAACATCGATCTTGTGCATGGCTGTCCAGTTTTCACTGAGGAAATAACGTGGACTCAATAACTCCACTGCCATTCCGCTGAAATCCGGATTTTCGGAATTTAAGAATACTTGCGGATCGATGTTATCCTGATCAACTACCAGCTCGCTGTACTTTTGTAAGAAACCATTGAAGACTTTATTCTCAAAGGTGATCTCATCAGAAATGATCTCTTCAATGATGTAACGAAAAACTTTTACTGCAATGACCTGTTGCTTCTTTTTATCCGGTGCATGCTCGTCGTCTACTTCTACATCAAAATGCAGATCGTGATTTCCAAAATTCAGAAGTAAGCGGATAATATTTTTTTCCTGAGATTCAGTTGTCAGTATTTCATCCCTTTGCGCTTGCTGCGTGAGGATGTCAGGCATCAATTCATCAACATCATTTCCCGGAACATCTTTCTTCAATTGCTGCTTGCGACTCTTATTCATTTCCGCAATCAACACCTGCTCTTCAATGTCCATCATCGCACTACTTTGCTTGATATACACTGAGCGCGTGATCGGATCAGGTATTTTACCAATTGTTTCGACGATGTCGCGGATCAGTCCTGCTTTACGAACCGGATCATTTGCAACTTCTCCTAAAAGTAAATTGGTCTTAAAAACGATAAAATCTTTTGCATTCTCCTGAATGAATGTCGCAGTCGCTGCGCCACCATGTTTTCTGCTATATGAATCCGGATCATCGCCATCAGGGAATAAAGCAACTTTTACGTTCAATCCTTCTTCAAGGATCAGATCAATTCCTCTGATGGATGCTTTTATACCTGCGGCGTCACCATCATAAAGTACTGTAATGTTCTTCGTATACCTTCCGATCAAACGGATCTGCTCTACTGTCAGTGATGTTCCTGATGATGCAACAACGTTTTCAATTCCGCTTTGGTGCAAGGATATAACATCTGTGTATCCTTCTACTAAATAGCAATTGTCTTTCTGAACGATTGCTTTCTTGGCAAAGAAAATTCCGTACAGCGATTTACTCTTGAAATAAATATCTGACTCCGGCGAGTTAACATATTTCGCAGCCTTGTCATCTTTCTTTAAGATCCTGCCGCCAAATGCAATGATCCTTCCACTCAGATTGTGAATTGGAAACATTACGCGTCCACGGAAACGATCGATCAGTTTTTCGTTGCCGGTAATTACTTCGCCTTCTTTCTGACGTGGATAACCTAATCCGGTCTTGACTATAAATTCAGATTTGTAGCCGTTTTTAATAGCATGATCAGAAAACGCTGACCAGTCTGCCATACTATACCCAAGTTCAAATTTCTTTATTGTATCATCACTGAAACCGCGCTCATGAAAATAGGTGAGACCAATCGATTTCCCTTCTTCCGTTTCAAAAATATTTTCTGCAAATGTTTTTGAGGCGAATGAATTGAGAATGTAAAGGCTTTCTCTTTCATCGCGCAATTCAATTTCTTTCGGATCAGGAACGCTTTCTTCGATCTCGATCTGGTATTTTCCTGCAAGAAATTTCAGCGCTTCCGGATAAGTGTAGTGCTCAAGCTCCATAATGAAGTTCACTGCATTTCCACCTTTACCACAACCAAAACATTTGTAAATGTTACGTACAGGATTTACGTTGAATGAAGGTGTTTTCTCATTGTGGAACGGACATAAGCCCAGATAATTCACGCCACGCTTTTTTAACTGCACAAATTCTCCAACCACATCCTCTATCCGGACGGCGTCAAAAATTCTGTCAATTGTTTCTTTCGTGATCATTGAAAGCTAATTTTTTGTAGCGTGTTTTTTTCGGTTCTCTTGGCAAAACCGTATTGATAAAATTTGAAATGCGGTTGTAATATTTTTCAGCGCCTATAGCTGCAATATTGTTATGATCGGCATTTCGTACCAAAAATAAGTCTTTTTTCTTGGAGGCAGATGCTAAAAAGATCTGAAGTGTTTCTGAAGTAAATACCTCTTCGTCGTCGCTGGCTGTAATGAAAAGAACGGGAGCTTCGTTGAAAGCAGCTATTTTAGTGAGATCCAGCTCGCTAACAGGGTATTCTAGTAGTTTTTCAACTTTTTTCCGGAAGATCGGATACCATAAATATTTCAATTTACCCCAGCGATTATAGGAATAACGGCTCAGATAAGTATCCAGGTTATTAAATGGACTTTGCAGGATCAATGCATCACACCTGCCATCGTAGACAGCAGATTGCATGGCAATTGCAGAACCGATTCCCATTCCGAAAAGAACCAGATGCTTTGTGTCGGGGAATTTCAGCAATGTATCTATGATGAGTTTCATATCCGCTATTGCAGGTAATCCGATCGTGAAAATTTCACCACTACTTTCACCATGAGCACGCAGATCAAAAATGCAGACATGCATTCCGCGATCATGCAATTGCTTGATCTGGTCAAGCATCATTATTTTACTTTGATTCAGGTCATGAATGATGAGTACTGTATTTGCAGGAGTATCAGTAGTAGGGATGTACCATCCTTTCAGAGTTTCTCCTTCACTTGTGGTTAAAGTAAGATCTGAATACTCCAGTCCTTCATCAGATGGTTTTAATAAATTGGTGTCAATCTCAGAATTGTCTTGTGAATGAAAGACAACATAAGTTGAATCTATTTTAGTTGGATAAATAAAATTGGTTGTAATAAGTGTTGGAGCCACAATGATAAATGCAGCACTCAAAATAAATACTGATGCAATAAGAAAGAAAAACTTATTTAAGTTCATGATCAGTGATTTCTTTCAGTAGTGTACTTTACAAGTTCACGGAGTGAGTTTTTGAAAATGGAATCCGGGAAAGTATCCAGAACAACAAAAGCCCGGGACTGATATTCCAGCATCTTTGCTGTTGCATATTCCATACCACCTGAATCTTTGACAAATGAAATTACTTCTTTCACTTTCTTGTCTTCTGTATTGTGATTCTTTATTATGTTCACAATTCTTCTTTTCGTACTTCTGTCGGCCTTCATTAGCGAATAGATCAGCGGAAGTGTCATCTTGCTTTCCTTGATGTCAATGCCGGTAGGTTTGCCAATTACTCCATCCGGACCGTAATCAAACAAATCATCCTTGATCTGAAAAGCCATTCCGATCAATTCGCCAAATTCATGCATCTTATTCACGACTTCCTGCGAAGAACCTGCAGATGCTGCGCCACTTGCACAACAGGATGCTATCAACGAGGCAGTTTTCTGCCGGATGATCTCATAATAGATCTCTTCGCTGATGTCAAGTTTTCTGGCTTTTTCAATCTGTAACAACTCGCCTTCACTCATTACCCGAACGGCTTCTGAAACAATGTCAAGGAAATTATAATCTTTATGCTTGACTGATAGTAAAAGTCCTTTACTTAATAAATAATCACCTACTAAAACGGCGATCTTATTTTTCCAGAGTGCATTGATAGAAAAAAAACCGCGGCGTTCGTTAGAATCATCTACAACATCGTCGTGAACCAGAGTTGCTGTGTGCAAAAGTTCGATGAGAGTAGCTGCTCTGTGTGTCGTCTCATTTATTCCGCCGCAAAGTCCGGCCGATAAGAAAACAAACATCGGTCGCATCTGCTTTCCTTTTCGCTTCACAATATAATGGGTGATGCGATCCAGTAATGGAACCTGACTCTTCATTGATGCTCTGAATTTGTTTTCAAATTCATCCATCACGGAAGAGATCGGTGCTTTTATTTCATCTAATTGAGACACAAAATATCATTTAAATTTTTTTGCACGGCCCTTAAGGGCCGTGCAAAAATTATTTTTTTAATTTAACTATTGCATGCTCATTCTTATTTGCCAATTGCCCACATGCTGCATCAATATCTTTCCCGCGCGATCTCCTTAAATTTACTATGATGCCTCTGTCAGCAAGATAATTGAAGAATGTTTTCATCTTATCGTCACTCGTATTTGCAAATTCATTTCCATCGATCTGATTGTATTCGATAAGATTTACTTTTGCTTTCACTCTTCTGCAAAAAGCTTCGAGCTCCTGTGCATCAATGATCTCATCATTGAAACCATTGAAGACAATATATTCAAATGTTACTCTGCTGCCGGTCTTATCACCAAAGTAATTCAATGCATCTGCCAGTGCATCCAGTGAATTACTTTCATTTATCGGCATAATTTTATTCCGCTTCTCGTCATTGGCAGCATGTAACGATAATGCCAGATTAAATTTCACTTCGTCTTCTCCGAGCTTATGGATCATTTTTGCAATACCTGCAGTGCTGACCGTAATTCTTTTCGGAGCCATATTCAATCCATCGCCGGCTGTAATGCGTTCTATACTTTTCAGAACATTTGTATAATTAAGCAATGGTTCTCCCATTCCCATGTAGACAATGTTTGACAATGGAATACCATAATTTTTTTCCGACTGTTCGCGGATGATAGCGACCTGATCGTAGATCTCATCTGCTGTAAGATTTCTTAGTCGTTCAAGTTTTCCTGTTGCACAAAATTTGCACGTCAGACTGCATCCCACTTGCGAAGAAACACAGGCTGTCATGCGGGTTTCGGTCGGGATCAATACACCTTCAACGATGTTTCCATCATACAGTTTAAAGGCATTTTTTATGGTACGGTCGCGACTGACCTGAAAGGTATCAATTGATACAGCATTCAGTACAAAATTAGCTTCCAGTTTTTCCCGTAATGCCTGCGAAAGATTGGTCATTTCCCCAAAACTCCGGGCACTTTTTTTCCATAACCATTCCCACACCTGTTTCGCCCTAAATGGCTTTTCAGCGTTGGTTATGAACCAGTTAGTAATCTCTTCCTGACTTAAGTGACGGAGGTTTTGCATTGGAAGGCGAAGATACGATTCTTTAGGTTCTTATATAGTTCAAAGTACGAGGTTCAAGGTTCAAGGTTCAAAGTTCAAAGTTGGCTCCGTAGGTGACTACGAAGCCAACTTTGAACTTTGAACCTCGTACCTTGAACCTTGAACCTTGAATCTTGAACCTTGAACTTTGAACCTTGAACCTTGAACCTTGAACCTTGAACCTTGAACCTTGAACCTTGAACTTTGAACCTTGAACTTTGAACCTTGAACTTTGAACCTTGAACTTTGAACCTTGAAACTTGAACTTCCTTCCAACATTCCTACCTTTACAAAATGAACTTCCTCCAATCCAACGTTGTCTTCCCCATCAGCTCTCCGCCAATTGAAAATGGAATCGTAGTGGTCGATGATTCGGGAGTGATCATTGAGGTGATTGACCCAATGACAACGGGGGAATTACCTTCGGGGATCAAGAAATACGAAGGTTTTATTTGTCCGGGGTTTGTGAATATGCATTGTCACCTTGAACTTTCACATTTGAAAGGGAAGTTTGCGGAGAAGACCGGATTGGTTGGTTTCATTGATCAGATGCGACTTGGTCGTGATGGTGAACTGGTACATGAATCGATTCTGAATGCTGATCAGGAAATGTTGAAAAACGGAATCGTTGCTGTCGCTGATATTTCGAATTCTGCTGATACGATCGATATAAAAAAGATCTCTCAACTCTACTATCATACATTTGTTGAGGTCTTTGATGTAAATCCGGGAAGAGCGGAAAAAGTTTTTGAAGATGGATTGGCACTTGCACAAAAATTTTCAGATGCTGAATTGTCTGCATCAATTGCACCACATGCACCTTATACTGTTTCATCAAAATTGCTTTCGCTGATTTCTAAATTCTATTTTAATAAGTCGCAATTATCGACTATACACAATCAGGAAACAGAGGATGAAGACTCCATGTTTCATAGTCAGAGTGGTGATATTTTTGATTTTCTTATCGGACTGAATCCTGCGAATGCAGATTCAATTCATAAAACAAATTCATCACTTGAATATATTCTGGATCATCTGCATCATTTTGAAAAATTACTTTTTGTTCACAACACATTTACCAAGGAAGAACATATAAAAGAAGCTCAGGAATTTTCAGATGATATTTACTGGTGCTTTTGTCCGAATGCCAATCAATACATAGAAAATTCTCTGCCTGACATTGAACTTTTCAGAAAGAACAATTGCAGGATCACTGTCGGTACAGATAGTTATGCGAGTAACCGATCACTTTCTATTCTCGAAGAACTGAAAACCATCTCAACTCATTTTCCAAAAATTCCGCTTCATATAATGTTGAAGTGGGCAACTTTAAATGGGGCAGCGTTTTTAGGGAAAGATGATGAATTTGGATCATTGGAGCGGGGAAAAAGGCCGGGAATTGTGCTGATAGAAAATGTGGATCTTTTAGCTCTGAGAATTACTGCGCAGTCAATTTCAAAGCGGATAGATAATCAACTCAATTAATCAATTAAAATAATGAAAAAACTATTCTTGCTCATCCTGATCTTTTTTACCGGATATCATCCTTTAAAAGCTCAGGTGTTTCCTTTCTCCGATAATTATGAATCTTATACAGCATTTAATGTTCCACCAGGATACACAGGTGACATTACGGTTTATCTGACTCATGGCACTTTAAATAGTAAAGCTCTGGCTGCATATCTGACTTCCTTTTCAAATAGTGATTCTATAATTTTCCCTTCTATAGGACCTTTATCAATGTTTTCAGTATTGGAATTCGACTGGAGGATGATGGACCCCTTCTTGTATCCATCAACAGCAGCAACATTAGCTCCTGGAGATAGTTTCAATATTTATATTTCTACGGATAGCACCACATGGAACCGGATTTTTACGATAAATAGTTCCAGTTTTCCAGGTGTCACTACATTTGAAAAAAGGATACTTCCCTTGAGTTCGTATGCAGGAGAAATAATTCAAGTGATGATTGAAGGAGTCAGGGCAAATGGATCCGGAGAATTTTTTATTGATATAGACAATGTTGTTGTAGATGTTCCCGGTTCCAGTAATGCGATAGACAATCTGACTGGGTTTTCAGTTTATCCTACTCCTGCATTTCACTATCTGAATTTTACGAATGAAGTACCAATGACAGGAAATTTAAAGCTCGTGGATAATGTGGGGAAAATTGTATACGAAAAAAGCTTGCAAAATTGTCTTTCAGATCAGATAGATCTTACGAATCTGAAAGCCGGAAATTATCATTTAATCGTTAAAACCGAATCCGGAAATAAAATATGCCCCATCGTAATTCGTTAATTGCGTAAGTTGGGTAGAGAAATTGATCAATAAAAGGGGGCTAAATCGTTAAATTCCTTATTTTTTTATCGAAAAAGTAAGTACTTTAGTAACGTTTATTGTAATATTCGTGTATAATTAGCAGATATTTACCGCCATTTGGCCGTATATTGACGGAAAGAAATTGATTTGTGCCTGACCAGGGTTATCTTATCATAATCCTCAGGTATTAAATGCATATGAGAAAATCGCTGATCTTATTTTTTGCTTTCATCCTTCAGGCATCCTTAAACGGATTTGCAGCTGCGGGACCTGTTGAAAGCGCTCCGGGTGGCGATTCCATTGCAACTATCGATTATTCCGGATTAACAGGTGAGTTTCCCTTTGTAAAAGACACCAACCTTTGGGTCAATGAAGGGGAAGTCAAAGCCGGACTTTTATATGATGTAGAAAATAACAAGATCGTTTGGGCAAAAAATCTTAATACCGCTTTTCCAATTGCCTCCCTTACTAAAATGATGGTCGCCTTAATGACGATCGAAGATATCAATTCGGGAAAATACCGCTGGGATGATACCATAAAATGGACCCGTACTTCTATCGTCGGAAAAAGAAAACATCGCAGAACCGTTTACTCAACTGCTAGTTATTCACTGCGGGATGTCTTTAAAGCGACAATGATCGCTTCCAATAATGAATGTGCTGAACAACTTGCAAGATATATTGGTGATGGAAATTTGCCGGCTTCAATAGAAAGAATGAATCAACGTGCCCGTGAACTGGGAATGTTGTCGACTTTCTACGGAAATCCAACCGGTTTACCTTCACCAAACTGGATGGGCGATAATTCTTCAACGCCAACTGACCAGTTGAAGCTAACTCTCGAAATGCTGAAATATCCGGAAATCCTGGATATAGCGAAAATGGGATATGCCACCATTGAAAATGGTAAGTCAACTTCTGTGATCAGAAATCACAATCGTTTGACGATCGATTTTTCAGGTGAGGTCGATGGATTAAAAACCGGTTACACAAAACGAGCAGGATTTTGTCTGGTCGCAACAACTGCAAAATGTGAACATCGACTGGTAAGTATTGTACTCGGAAGCCGCGGTCCGCAGATCAGAAATGAAGTGGTTCGCGACATGATCAATCACTATTACACTTCCATCGGACTTGATCCACTTGGACCATCATGCCCTTCGCCATTATTGCCAAATCCAAATCTTGCAAAAAACAATCAACCTGCAGGCGATGGTCAGTATGTAACCGTTACGGAACGTGTAAAAAAGGTCCATGTCGTTAAAAGTGGTGAAAATCTTTCCCTGATTGCCGGTAAATACAGATGTAGCACTTCTCAACTTAAAAGCTGGAATAAGGGTAGAGTAAAAGGCTCAACGATTTACAAAGGACAAAAACTATATGTCTACTCCAATGTGAATAAAAAGATCTTTGTTGCGAAGGTTGAAAACGGAAGTGAAGAGGATGATGAAAAGCCTGTTGCAATAGAGGAAAGTGCGAATACGTCTTCTGCAGATTCTGCTTCAACGATTGAAGAAACCAATAAAAGTACTTTTTCCGTTGCGAAAAACGATCCTGTAAAAACAGCTGACAAAGCAGTAAAAGCAGATAAGACAAAAGTTGCCAAAGTGGTTTCTAAGCCTGCTATCAATAAGCCAAAATATATTTACCATACCGTTGAACCGGGAGATACTCTTTTCAATATTGCCAAGCGTTATGACGGTGTTAGTGTTGCTGAGCTTAAAACCCTCAACAATATCCATAACATCCGTTCGTTAAAACCTGGTATGAAACTCAAAGTTAAGGTTCGGGCATAATTTTAGCAGAACTTTTTCTTAGATTTACCATCCTTAAACTTAATGAAAATGAAAAAAGTAGTCTCCATGCTATGCCTGGTTATAGCGTCTGTATTCGTCAATGCACAGGATAAAAATGCTCCGGTTGAACCCTACAAAGTACCGGTCGATTCCATTTCAGGAAAGATCACCTATGAAGGTGTAGTGGAAGTAAAAGGTGTGGCTGCCGGAGAATTGTATCAACGTATCAATGCGTGGTTTCAGTCTTATTATAAGAATCCCTCAGAAGTTATCCGTGAAAATGATTCTATAAATAATAAAATGGTAGGCAAACCACGTTTTAGATTATCAAATATGCCGGATAAGAATGGTGTTAAAACAGATGGAGGTGTTACCCAATACACCATAACAGTTGCAGCAAAAGATGGCCGGTTCAAATATGAGATCACTGATGTGAACTGGAAGCAACTTTCTGTTTTTCCTTCTGAAAGATGGATGGATACAAAATCATCGTCTTATTCTCCGGCGTATAATGATTATTTGAAGCAACTTGATAAAACTGCTCTGGAGGTAATAGCTTCCCTTAAAAAAGCGGTAACTGAAGTTAAAGCTGTGAAGGATAAAAATAACTGGTAGTCTCTTACCTTATCAATGCTTCTGCAAGGATCAGGTCTGTCAGGACCGTAATTTTCAAATTTGATTTTTCTCCTTCAACAAGATGGATCGAATTTCCGGCTTGTTCAAATACACTTGCATCATCAGTTGTATTGTTTTCCGGATTTTCATACGCCTTTCGGATCAGTTCAAGGTGAAAGCATTGTGGTGTCTGAATAGCCCTTAATGTGTTCCTGTCTATCACTTCAGATTCACCATCATCAATTCTCCTCAATGTATCTACAATAGGAATAGCCGGTATTGCATTGGAAAAATTATCCAGCTCTGCCATGCATTTTCGGATCAGTTCCACTGATACCAAAGGCCGGACACCGTCGTGAATTGCAATTCTTCCCTCAGCGGAAGTGATCGTTTTCAGTCCGTTTTTAACCGATTCATAACGGGAAGTTCCTCCTGCAACAATGCTGTGCGGAACCGAAAAACTTAGCTCGGCTTTTAATTTCTCCCAGTGTCCGATTTCACTGTGTGGAAGGACAACAATTATTTGGTCAAAGATGCCAGCGGAATAAAACTTTTCGATTGTGTGCATCAATACCGGTTTCCCGTTCAAGGGCAAAAACTGTTTCGGAATGCCTGTCCCCATCCTTAATCCGGATCCTCCTGCAACTATCAATGCTGTCTTGTTCATAAAGCAAATATCAGAAGAAATTACTCTGCTTGTTTATGATTTTTTAAAAGTAAATTCAGATGGTCAGAATAGTAAAATCTGATGTGTATGATGAATATGATTATACACATTACAGCAACTGCGATCAGCGCTCCGTAAAGAATGGCCTGATATATATTTGATTTCGGCGCAGGCATTGCAGCCTGAACCACTGAAATCGTTTTATAGTTTTTTTGATTCAAAGCCTGAAGGGAAAGGTTGTAGAGCTTCTGCGAATTCATCAGGTCGTGAGTGGAATTGTTCAGTTCATTGATCAGGCTTCCTAAATTCTGCTCCAGTTGAAGCATGTAAATCGCACTGGTGGTTTGCCGCGCACTTTGAGTAGTTATCCGATGCATTTCTGCCAGAAGTGAATCTATACTTCTGCTTTTTGCATTATTATCCTTTTTGATCTCCACAAGAAATGCTTCTGAGATCTTCAGTTTCTGTTCTATGTTTTTTGCATAATATTCCCTGTTGATCTCATCAATATAACTCATGATCTCATTGACCATTTCTGCGGCAAGATACCGGTGTTCATCGTTGACAGTTACAAGAATTGTATTGAAGGTATTTTTCTTTACTGATATATTCGATTTTAAAATATTCCCCGTTCGCTGCAAATAGAATTCTTTTGTCGAATCTACCCCATAATGTTTCGTCAGATTGAATTTTTTTATGAGATGATTCTGAACCTGAGTTGAGATTACTTGCTGGAAGATCCTGTTGAAATTATCGTTGGGTGTGAGGTTGTCGACAATCTTAAGATCTACATTTGATGAACTGAGAACATTCATGTCATTTACAAAAAAAGAACCTGTCGAGGAATACCCAAGAACATAAAGTTTAATGAAGATCGATGACACGATCCCAATCCCCAGACAAATTGACAAATATTTATATTTGTTTTTTGCCAGGTAACTGATGAGTATCCGGGTGTCATTATCAATTTTCCTGGAAGCAGGTCTGCTGGTAGTTTCAGTCATATAAAAACGTGATTGGGTAATGTTAAGAAAATTTATTATAACTTTTCAAAAGATTTTGTAAACTGCACTGTAATTCTGTAAGTGGACAAAAAGATGTGGCGAAATGTAAAAACGGGCAGAGCAGCAACCTTGTTCCTGGCTTTTTTATTTATCATTTTACCGACTATTTTAGTTCCGTCAGCAATAGATCCTGATCTTAATCCAAGGATCATCGCTGTCTCCGTCTTTCTTCTGGTCTTTTTAGTATTATCCGGTTTGAAAGTAATTTCATTGCCGGAGTCCTTCCGGAATATTGCTTTAACCTCCGTTTCAATATTGATTTTTTCCGTGCTTCCGGTATTAATGGCCATCAATACCGGAGAAGCAATTGCTGAATGGTTGCGCTTATTTATTGTTTATACTTTTCTTTTTGTTTCAATACTTTTTCTCCGGAAATATAAACCCGGAATTTCTGAAATGCTCAGATATATATCTATTGCTGCCCTGATTTTCTCAGGTTTTGCAATCGTTCAGATGATTCCAATTGTAGAAGCCATTCTTGCCAATAAAAAATTTACAATCAGTTCGGATATCGCTTCCACATTATCGAATAAGAATTTTTTTTCGGAAGTGCTGGTGTTAATGATGCCTGCACTATTTTATGGTCTTCTCAAAGATGACAGAAAGTATAAATTACTTCATTTAATGGCATTAGTTTTTGCAGTTGGATTTATTTTATTGCTTGCTTCTCTGGCTTGTTGGGTGGCACTCATCGTTTCCACTGCTATTGTTGGAACTGTTGCATTTACAGATCGTTCGGCTGATAGACCAAAATTGAAGAAAAATGCGAAACTGTCATTGGTATTTGCTTCACTGATTTTGTTTGCCATTGGATATGTTATCATAAAGAAAGTACCGATTGAGCGAAGCCTGAAGTTTAAGGCTGAGATGGTTTCTAAATATATTGCTGATCCTTCCTTGTTAGAAAAGAATATTGTTTCAAATAACAATAGTGTTTTCGACAGATTATTAATGATCAGAAATAGTCTGAGAATGATTTCCGATCATCCTTTCCTTGGAGTAGGTATGAACAACTGGAAATTACTTTATGCTTCTTATGGTGTCGGCGGAACTGAAGTGATCAATAGCGGAGGTATGAATTTCGAACATCCGCATAATGATTATCTGTTGGTGTTATCAGAACAGGGTATACCAGGACTCATTTTATACTTATTGTTTTTCTTTTTTGTTTTAAGGTTGTGGTTCAGGCGCTGGAAAGATCATTCAACGATTCAACGATCATTTTTATTAGTGATACTTTTTGCATTTACAGCTTTTCTGACGATGTCATTGTTCAGCTACCCCAGATCAAGGATCTATGCTCCTTTGCTGCTGATGTTTTATATTTCTTTATTGTTTATTGAAAAAGATAAAGATGAAAGGACTTTTTATCTGAAGCCTGTCTGGATCGTTTTAATTTGTTGCCTGTGTCTGATAAGCACAATTGTAGCCTCTATCAGACTTAACAGTGAAATACATGCAAAGCAAATGATGAAGGCAAAGCATCAGAACAATTTTGCCAGGGTCATGCGTGAATCTGATAAGATCAACCGGTATTTTTATCCCCTTGAATATTCGAGTACGGCCATTGAATGGTATCGGGGAATGGCCTTATTCTATTCCGGTAAGATTCCTGCTGCTTTGGAATCATACAAACAAGCACTGAAAAAAACTCCATATCATCTCCGGACATTAAATGACCTTGCCACTGCTTATGAGCAGTCAGGAATGCCTGACAGTGCCATTTCTTTTTATAGAAAAGCACTTAAAATGAGTCCTAATCTAAACGACTCCAAGTTTAATCTGACGGCAACTTATTTTAACCTGAACAAGGTTGACTCTGCCTATTCTGTTTTAAATACGATTCCATACCATGAGTTGGGAATAGGAGCAAAGGAAAATTTCGTTAAGTTTATGAGTGTTGTACTGGCTGCTAAAATGAATGACAGCCTGAAATTAATTACAGATACAGCATTTGTCAAAAAAGCGAATTTGTACATTAATGATATTCCGCGAACAAAGAAGTATATTCGCGCCTACACCGGTAAAACGATCTGGCCTGATATTTTTGCCGATATAAAATAAGCTATTATTTCTGTTCCAGATGACAACATTCACTAAACGAGCCCTCTTTGCAGATTTCAGAACAAGTTCAATTTATCCAGCTTCAGTAAAAGTTGTTGATGGAAAGATCTCCGGAATCGAAAAACTTTCTGCTGATGCTAAGATCGACCCTGGTTATATTATGCCGGGATTTGTTGATTCTCATATCCATATTGAAAGCTCCATGCTTGTGCCTTCTGAATTTGCAAGACTAGCTGTAATTCATGGTACCATTTCAACAATAAGTGATCCTCATGAGATCGCAAATGTTTGCGGCATTGATGGAGTCCGTTTTATGATAGAGAATGGAAAAACTGTTCCCTTCAAATTTAACTTCGGAGCTCCCAGTTGTGTTCCTGCTACAACATTTGAAACAGCAGGCGCTGCACTTGATGCAGATCAGGTTGCTGAATTGCTCAGGTCTGATGATATCCTGTACCTCAGTGAAATGATGAATTTTCCCGGTGTACTTTATAATGATGAACAGGTCATGATGAAGATCAAAGCTGCTCATCAATTGGGCAAACCTGTTGATGGACATGCACCGGGTTTAAGAGGAGAACAAGCCAAACAATATATTGATGCCGGGATCTCGACCGATCATGAATGCTTTACAGCTGATGAAGCACTGGATAAACTGAAGTACGGAATGAAGATCCTGATACGGGAAGGAAGTGCTGCGAAAAATTTTGAAGCATTGATCGGACTTGCAAATGAACATTACAGAATGATGATGTTCTGCAGCGATGATAAACATCCTGATAGCCTTGTGCAAGGTCACATCAATCAACTTTGTGCCAGAGCAATTGCAAAGGGTGTTGATATTTTCAAAGTTATCCGGATGGCTTCCGTAAATCCGGTCGAACATTATAAAATGAAAATGGGTCTTTTAAGAGAAGATGATCCTGCGGATTTCATTGTTGTAAAAGATCTGGAAAAGTTTGAAGTACTTCAGACGTATATTGATGGGAAACTCGTCTCAGAAAATGGAAAGACTTTTATTCAAAGCGAAAAATGTATTCCAATTAATCAGTTCAACTGCAAATTAACAAAACCTGAAGATTATAAAATACCTGCCGATGGTCGTACAAGGCTACCTGTCATTGAAGCACTGGATGGACAGTTGATCACCAATCTTCTTGATCTGAATATTTCTGTTATTGATGATCATTTTGTAAGTGATATCAAAAACGATATCCTTAAAATTGTTGTTGTTAACCGTTACAATCAGGCTCCGGTGGCTAAAGCATTTATAAAGAATTTTGGATTGAAAGCAGGTGCCCTTGCTTCTTCAGTGGCCCACGACAGTCATAATATTGTTGCTGTGGGATGTGATGATGAAAGTTTATGCAGAGCGGTAAATCTTGTGATTGCTAACGAAGGTGGAGTAAGTTGTGTCAATGAAGGGAATGAAAAAGTTGTTGCACTTCCTGTAGCCGGTCTAATGAGCGCGAGCGACGGTTTTAAAGTTGCAGAAGAGTATACTCAGATTGACCTGATGGCCAAAGATGCCGGCTCTAAACTTGGCGCACCTTTCATGACTCTTTCCTTTATGGCATTACTGGTAATACCAAGCCTGAAATTAAGTGATAAAGGTCTATTCGACGGAACAAATTTTAAATTACTGTTTTCTCCTGATCTGAAGCCGCTGTAATGGCTTTCTCAAAATTCTGAAGCCAGTTTCTGCTGCGAGTTGATGAGAGAATGTAATTTTCCAGAATGTAAACTCCAATAACGGCACAGGAAATTCCAACAACAATGTCGAGTGTGTAATGGTGATAGAGATAGATTGCAGAAAACCAGATCCCGATTGAAACGATCCCAAAAACATACATGAAATATTTCTTGCTTAACCTGGCAGCATAAATGAAGCCAATAAGTGGATATGCCGAATGTAAAGAAGGCATTGCAGCAAAAACATTGGAACCTTTAGAATATAAGTCTGCAAATAAATTGATTCCAAAATATTCATCGAATCTTAAAAGTCCAGCAGCATTACTCTTTGTTGCAGTGTTCAAAGTGTTTCCGAATTCGGCGAAATACCATGGTGGAGCAGCGGGATGAACATAATAAATAATAAATCCTAAAATGTTCACAAAGAAGAAAGCAAGTGAAAACCTGATAAAAAGATCCTTTCTTTTGTTATACAAGTAAAATGCAAAGATCAAAGGCAATGGTACCCAGCATAAATAAAATGATGCACTAAGGATGTCCAGAAATGTTGTCTTGTGCAAAATGAAAAATTCATTTGGAGTAAGAAGAACACCTTCATGCATTATACCAAACCAGCTTTTTTCCAGATTGTATAGTGGAAGTATATCTACTTCTGTAAATGACCAGTTAGGCCATAATTTCATGCTGTCGAAAAGTATCCAGTAGATCACAAATATGGAAAAACCTGTTATGAATCTTCGTGTCAGCTTCGAAATAAAAAATGATCCGTTTACGATTGCAACCAGCAGGAAGTGATCATTTCTGATTCCTGTTGTAACATAGGCCAGTAATAGATATATTAGTGAAAGTACAGGAATGATCAGTTTCCTCTTCATTATTGAAACTGATCCTGAAGCAGGATTCAGATCAGTACTCATCGCTTTGGTACAAAACGTTCTGAAATAGTCTGGTGCGTGGATGGATCTTTTCCAGTCAATTCGATGTATTCAATTGTCGGAAACCAAAAGGTTCCCCCATTCAACATAATAAAAACATTTTTAAGCTCTGAGAGTTTTCCGTTTATATTAGTAAATGCAGCATACTTTTTTGGTGTACCGGTCGGTAATAAATAAAAATTCTTTTTGTCGTATGATACAAATTGTAATACAAAGGCATTCTTCTGGCCGTTGTAAGGGCGGGAAACCAGACCATATGCATACTTCTGCTGGATATATGAAAGGTCTTCTTTTGTACTGTCGCTAGCATACCGGATCCAATAGATATGAATGGGATTCAATGGATCAGGTGTGCCATCAGGAAGACGGTTCAGGTCATATACGATTGCATTTGTGTTCTTACTTCTCTGAATATAAAACAATGAATTCTCATTGGAAGGTGGAATCGGATACACCCTTGGCTTTACATCTTCAGCCGACTGCACACCTGTTACCAGCAATAATAATAGTAGACTATATATTTTTAACATCCGGTTGGTTAATGCTTGTTATTTTTATCCTGCTCATTCATATAATGATAGCAGGCTTTCAATCGCTGAATGGCTGTATAATTTGCCAGAATGGCAACAAGCGTCAAAGGTAATGTGAATATTGCAATGGATTCAAATGGTTTTTCAATTCCCGGGAAGTACCATTTGTGATCTCCGCCTGTGTAGTGTGCAACAATTCCGCACAGGAGCGCCGATAATCCAATGGTAACAACTCTTTCAGGTCGTTGCATCAAACCATCCTTGCAAGGAATTCCCAAACCTTCCGCCCGGGCACGTGTATAGCTTACCATTAAGGAGCCCATCAATCCAATAAAACCGATCATGGAACTGAGAAAATAATGGTGTGCAACAAGATAATAACAGATGCCAAGAAACATCAGCATTTCACTATACCTGTCAAGTACTGAATCGTACAACGCCCCGAAACGTGTCGTCATATTTCCAATCCTGGCAACTTGGCCGTCGAGCATATCGAACATTCCTGCAAATAAAATCATTGCGCCTCCCCAACCTATATAGGATAGGTCTTCTCGTGAACCTTGCTCTGCACCAAGGATAAATATTACGGCAACACCGAAATTCAATATCAGTCCAATCGATGTAACTCCGTTTGGCGTCAGTCCGATTGAAATCAGAAACTTTACAAGAGGATGCAAGATCCTGTGCAGAATATTTTGTAGTCTGTCTCTCGTAGTCATGTCAGAAATCAAGCTTTGCCCGGGCTCTGATCCCAAATTCAGAAACCGATTGATGTTCAAGATAACTAAGACGTTTGATAAGATCAATACGAATCAATTTAAAGATATTTGTAATTCCGATACTGGCCTCCATATATGGGCGTGCTTCCAGTGAATAGGTTAGCCGGGATCCATCCGGGTTGGTAGGCAGACGGAATAAGTCAGAATTTCTTGCCGGATCATTCTCATCGGTTATTCTTCCATAAAGCAATTTGAATGTTGCCACTTCTCGCCACTTCAGTTTCTTAAAGAGTGGGATCTTGTTGAAGAAAAAACCATTGAAGTAATGCGTAAAGTTCACAGAGAAATATTCATCACTTACAAATTCAAGAAAGTTCATCAGGTTATAGGATTGTAACTGATATGAAAAAGTCTGATTTGCACGATGAATTTCAAGTAACGGATAAGGTACCTTGCCAAAAATCTTTCCGGCTTCAACTTCGATATCCGAATACCCAAATGGCGCGACAAAGGCACGCTTGAAAATATTTGCCGTTAAAGTATGAAAAGTGTAATCACTTTTTAACAGGTCCTTCTTTGAATATTCATACCTCAGCCACATGATCGGATATTGATTCAACATGGGAGTTCTGTAGGTTTTACCCTGATAAAATTTTTCATGCGGCGCATATCTCATCGTTGCACTGAAAACCGAGGTCTCCAGTTCATTAATTGAATTGCCGGAAGTATCGTTGTAATCCACTTTATTGAAATACAATGTTCCGGCAGGAGACTGGATCAGGTTTTGAAATCCAATTGTGTAGGAAAAGTGATTTGCATTTTCATTCTGCAATTCCACATTGAATGTTTTATTGTAAAGTAGTTTGTCGTTCTTGCCTCGTTTGAAAGAAAGTAAGGCGTTGTCTTCCTGAACAAATTGTAATTCTTGTCCCGGAATTTTTGTTTCGTGTTGATAAGATACATAAATGTTCTTCTGTGGAAAATCCAGATAGGATTTCGGCCCGATCGCTTTTTTTACTCCGACAAAATATTTCCACTGTTCATCCCTGAATCCATAAACTCCATAAGTTTCCAGTTGGATCCTTTCACTGAATTTTTTAGTGGTTCGTCCACCTAACCTCGCACGGAAACCTTCGATCGGATTGTAACTGTAAAACGTACTCACCGGTCCGATCTCAAATGGTCCGAAATCTTTGTAACCTGCAAAGAGTAACTCGAGTAAATTTACAGTATGACGGAATGCCGGAACTTTCTGCACGCTATCAACCATCTGATAAACTCCTTTTTCTGAAGTGGTCAGTTCGCCATGACGATGTTTGTCAAAATATTCTTCACCGCGTTTTTGAGATGAATCCGGAGTGACAATGGCTTCTCCTGTATAAAATGTATCAGGTTTCGGTTGATCAATCGTAAAGTTTCTGAAACTAACTGCACGCTGACCATAAATTCCCAGTCCATTTTTTCCTATTCCAAAATCAATTGAAATATTGTCCTTGCTTAAAAGCCACTCGCCGGGTGAAGCTTCTGTATATTCCTGGGTCAACTTTAATTCTTTTACGAAATTCAGATTGATGTCCGGGCTGACTGTCAGCTCGTTTTTTCTGACTGCATAATTTGAATCGTAGGTTATAAATAGTTCCCCCTGAAATATAAAATCTGCCTTGTTCCTCGGGTAAAAAATCAAATGGTAGCATTTAGTACTGTCTACCATCACAGTGTCTTTTATATAATAGCGATAGAATAATGGTCCGTTATCGGATATAGGACTAATAAAAGGGTTAGTAAGAATCGGTACACTGTTATTATAAATATTTACATCCTGATAGAGATAGGCTATGAAAGACGACATTCCATCGTTATTCACAAAATCGTCGTAGTCAACTTTGTGACTCCCTTTTATGATTTCCTTTAAACGCTTAGGGTCTTTTTTAAAATAAACATCTGAAAGTGTTTCCTGCAGGTACATTGGTAAAATGACCTTTCCGGGCATTTGATTTGAATCAAGATTGTCGAATACAAATTGAAAATTTTTGAGGTAACGTTTATTCTTGAATTTCTGAGTGATATTACTTAAAGCAAACTGAACTTTTTCATATTTTTCAAACTCATATGCATTCAACTGATCTTTTCTGTTTTGTTTCTTATGTGCTATTACACGCTCGATCAGCTCAACTGCCGGATTATTCTTGTTTTTATAACGTTGTTTTTCTCCTTTGATCTCTACTGTTTTCAATTCTTTTACAACAGGAGTCATTTTAACAGAAACAATTTGTGACTGACCTTGAAGTATATCCTTTGTGACAGTCTCGTAACCGATCAATACGAATTTTAATTTTGTTCCGGGCGAATTAGTCTCCATAAAATACTGCCCGTTAAAATCAGTATTCCTGCCTTCCGTAGTTCCTTCAAGTAAAATACTTGCAAAAGGTAACGGATCTCCGGTTTTTGCATCAGTCACTAATCCCCGCACTGTTGTCTGTCCAAAGACATACATTGGAAAGAAAAGGACCAGAAAGAATAGGCGCATAAGTACTCTTGTAACGTCAGGCATAAAAAACAAATCGTTTGGAAAAGTAGTATGAATATGTAAAACCTACGAGGAGTGAAACAACAGCTTTTGAGATAAGGTATGTTAACATCGTTGATTCTGTCAGTAGATATGTTCCGACTGTATTTAAAAGGATACTGCCAGCCACGACCATTAAATATTTGAATGCCTGTTTCGCCGGATGTGTCTGCATAGAAGAGAATACCCAGGTTCTATTAATTGTAAATGCTGTCACTGCCCCAAAGGTTGCTCCGATTGCAACTGCTAATGAATAATGGAAACCAAATAAACTCTCAAAAAGAATTGTCGTCAGGAAATCAATTGAGGTTGCAATTAATGCTGTCAGTTGAAATTTAAAGAAACGCTGCTTTCTTGTGAAAAAAGTAGACTCTTTCACCATCATTGTGTTTTGTTTGGTAAAGGAAAAAGTAATCATGGTTTAATTTGATTTCAGAACTTTGCAAGCAAGTAGATCGTCAGATGAATGACCAAAGAACTCGCAACTCCGGCAGCTATATCGTCCAGCATAATGCCAAAGCCACCCTTGATCTTTTCGAGTCTGCGGATTCCGAATGGTTTTGCAATATCGAAAATTCTGAAGAGGATTAATGCTAAAAACGTAAGTTTTATTGAATGTGGTAACCAGATCAGGGCGATCCACATTCCGACAAATTCATCAATAACGACCTCTTTAGGATCCTTATTTCCTGACTTACTTACTATATTGGTAACTATTATTCCAACAAAGGCCGAAATAATTATCAGAGTAAGGTGATATTTTTGAAAGTCGGGAAAAAGTTCGGCCAAAAGAAACCAGACAATGGCACCGGTGATGGATCCCCATGTACCCGGTGCCTTTGGAAGGTAGCCAATTGGACCAAGTGTTGCAATTCGTTTACTCAGCCTACCGGTCATCAGGCTTCAATAAACTCCTGATAATAATCTAATCCGAGATGGGTGATCAGGTCTTCACCTTTCAAATGACGTAGTGTGTTCTCCAGTTTCATAAGCTGTTTGAAAATGTCATGCTGCGGCTGAAGTCCTTTTGCTGTCTGGGGAGCTTTGAAATAGAATGAAAGCCATTCCTGAATGCCACTCATTCCGGAGCGTTGTGCCAGATCAAGAAATAATGCCAGATCAAGAACGATCGGCGCAGCAAGTATACTATCCCTGCAAAGAAAATTGATCTTGATCTGCATATGATAACCCAGCCAACCTGTGATATCTATATTGTCCCAGCTTTCTTTATTATCTCCATGTGGCGGATAGTAATTGATCCTTACCTTATGATATAATTCGCCATACAGGTCAGGATGTTTTTCCGGTTCAAGGATATTCTCAAGAACACTGAGTTTTGAAACCTCTTTCGTTTTGAAACTGTCCGGATCATCCAGTACTTCACCATCCCTGTTGCCAAGAATGTTTGATGAAAACCAGCCCCTGATTCCTAACATCCGTGACTTCAAACCGGGTGCAATGATCGTTTTCATCAGCGTCTGACCGGTCTTGAAATCTTTTCCGGCAATAGGCACGCCCATTTCTAATGCTAGCTGTTCCAATGCAGGTATGTCGCAAGTGAGATTAGGGGCACCATTTGCAAAAGGAACTCTCGATTTCAATGCTGCATAAGCATAGATCATCGAAGGAGAAATTGCAGGGTCATTGTCATCAAGTCCTCTTTCAAAAGATTCAATAGACATGTGTACATCTGAGGGTTCAATATAAATTTCAGTTGAAGCACACCATATCATCACCAGGCGGTCGCAATTATTTTTTTCCCGGAATTCTTTAATGTCTGCAATGAGTGCATCTGCCTGTTTTCGCTTCGACTTAATTGGCTTAACATGTATCCCTTGTAGACGTTTCACATATTTAGGGTCAAAGACTGCTTTCATTGGAACTAATGCTGAAAGTTCTTCTTTAAGCGGATGAAGATGTTTGTGGACATCGAGTACACCTGCATTTAAAGCAGCTTCATAAGCATTGTCCTCAAAAATATCCCAGCCTCCGAAGACCATACTTTCAAGAGTAGCCAGTTCTGCAAATTCTTTTACCAATGGATTGCGGTTTTCTGTCCGCTTTCCTAATCGGATTGTACCAAGTTGAGAATAAGAACCGATCGGTTTCTCCATTCCCTTGCGTATGGCCAGTACTCCTGCAACAAAGGTTGTTGCTACTGCTCCCATGCCTACAGTTAATACTCCTAATTTTCCTTTTGCCGGTGTGATGGTTGTGTTCATAGTGATTTTACCTTAATAAATAATGCCGTTTAACACGAATTTTCAGGTAGGGTCTCAATAAGGACGTTTAAATACACGGTTTAGTTTAACTAAATCTAAAATTAGACTTAATAGACAGAAAATCAAAATGATATTTTATTGAAAAACTGAAATATTTATACAAGTTCAAATTATTTAAGGGATTGTTGAGGTAGCGCAGCCCTTTGGATCCCTTAAATAATTAAACGTTTAAAACTGACATTCAAAAACCCGCTTTACTGTCGTCCTGAATTAATACGGTTCTGTTCCTCCGGACCTCGACTGTGATTTTTTGTCTTGATTCCGCGTTTACCAAAATTATAACTCACATGGAACCGGACAAACTGAGTGTCATAAACCTGGGAAAAAGCGGCATCAATGTTCTGGTATTTAATTTTAGATTTTTCTTTCTGCGTATGGAAAATGTCGTTAATGTTTGCACGTAATTGTAAACGTTCATTCATTAACATTTTACTGATTCCACCACCGACAGACCATTGCGGATCAACAAGCCATGTTCCCCATACCATTTGTGACTGATAGTATCCACTGATCTCAAATGACCAGCCTTTTTTTCCCTGAAAACTATTTACAGAATTCAGGAAATAGGAGGTAAGCGACTTGTCAATATTTCCGACAGATGAAACTCCCTGGTATTCGTTGTTGAATAATGAAAGATTGTTTGAACTTGTCCACCACTCTGTAAGATGCAAAGGCAAATTGATGTTCACTCCATAATTATTTCTTGTGTTCAGGTTTTCTGTCGTTATATATGTTGTATGTGTTGAGTCAATTTGCTTTGTTATTTGTGTCATGGCATCAGCAGTATGACTATAATTAAAAGTGATAGTATATAATTGCTTGAATGTATAAGACACTTCATAATTATCTGTCGTCTGAGGTTCAAGATTTGGGTTTCCCTGCATAAAATTATAAGGATCCAGGAAATATCTGAATGGATTTAATTGCTGATAACCCGGACGATCAATTCTTCTGCTATACGAAAGTCTTGTCATGTGCTTATCAGTAAATTTATAATTGAAAAAAGCACTTGGAAACAACTGGAAATAATTCCTTTCGAAAGTTTCATTGTTCACGACCTGTTGTCCTTCTGATACTGTCTGCTCACCTCTTAAGCCGATCTCGAACCCGACTTTTTTAAATTCGCCGGTCCAGTTTACGTAAGCGGCATTAATGTTTTCTTTATAGTTGAAATGATTGGTCTTACCAGTGTCAAGCTGGCCTTCTCCATTATAGAAATTGAGGTACCGGACATCGTTATCTGTTGTAACGTAACTGCTTTTGAGACCCGCTTCAATTTTCATTGTTTTTTTCCAGGGCTGTGTGTAATCTAACTTTGCGCTTTGAATATCAATAGCTGCAGGTTGATTATTCGTAGCATACTCAGTGTTTACATTTAGGCTGTTGACATCGTAGTATTGAGTCAGAAAAGTAAAATTATTTGCATTGTCATATCTGGCTTTGTCAATGTCAACGGATAGTTCTTTTCCTAAAGAATCAATTTTGAATTGATAATTCAATGTTCCGGTGATACTGTTCCATTTACTGTTGTTGATGTTGTCCGTTATATAGCTACTGTCGGCAATTTCACTTAAATTCTTGATCAGTGTAGTACTGATCGTGCGGTCGTAATTCGTATTGTAATTTCCCCGCAGAACAGCAGATATAGAATGGTTTTTATCCAGATAATAATCGATGCCCCCTCTGAAATTCTGATTTGTATAGTTTCCTTTGTTGAATGTACTCTGATCAAATAGAGTATTGCTTCCATCACTGAAAAAACGTCTTGCTAAAGTTGTTCTTGTGTAATAATAACCACGGGTGTAATCGTAACTTCCGAACAAATTGAATTTTTCTTTCCTGTAATTAAGACTGATTCCGCCACCACCATCAGGATAAGCCCCTTGTCCGTAACTGCCATTCACTCTTCCATTCAATCCTACATCCTGTCTTTTTTTCAACCTGATATCAATGATCCCTGAATTACCGGCTGCATCATACTTTGCAGAAGGGTTAGTGATGATATCTATCCTGCTAAGCTGATCACTGTTCATATTTTTTAACATCTCATACAGATCTTTCGCAGACAGGTAAGTTGGCTTTCCATCGATCATTACATTTACACCTTCCTTACCACTCAGGTGAATATTTCCTTCATTATCGACAGTTACTCCTGGTGACCTCTTCAGAATTTCTATTGCATTGCTGCCGGCATTGACAATACTGTTCTCTACATTCACAACCGTTTTGTCAATCCTGTGTTCAATGAATGGTCTTTGGGCAGTAACTGTAGCTTCTCTCAGATTGATTGCGCTTTCAGATAAGTTCACCGGTTTTAATATCATTGGTTCTGCACCCTCTTTCAGGTCAAATGATTCTGTGTAGTGCTTGTCAAAGCCCAGCTGAACAACAAGCAATTTATACTGCCCTTGCTGAATATTCTCAAAACTATACGTGCCATCGGTCTCGGTCAGCCCTGCCTTTACAATTGAACTATCATTGGCCTGTATTAAAACAACATTTGCAAATTCTACAGGTTCCTGATTGGAGTTCCTGATAATTCCTTTAATGCCCGGTTGTTTTGCGAATAAAAAATTCGTCAGCATGCAAAATAAAAGAACCGTGGTGCAAATAGATTTTTTCATAAGAGTGTGTATGTAATGCGAACTTACGCTAATCATACAACAATTACAGTTAATGGTTAGTTAAGAAGTTCTTAATCTATGTTGTCGTTTTTTAAAAATAGCAAATATTCAGTAAAGTTGAAGAGGGAGTTGATTTAAAATCCACCTACATAAATGTGTGGATTGAAGAAGGAAACTTAGCAAAAGAACAGTTCCACGAAGGACCATATTTTAAAATAGTAAATGGAATTGTCCCGTGTTCTTAAAGGCCAATTCCATTTCTATGGAGTTCTAACAAGGTTACTTTTTAATGAACATTCGTGTTGTTGAACCGGATTTGAAAATGTAAACCCCGGAATTTAGTGTTTCAATATTCAAGGTCATCTGACCGGAAGAGATCACTCCTTTGCGAATGATCTTTCCTGTTGCTTCCAGAATCAAATACTCCTCACTTTGTTTTCCATTTATGATCCGGATGTTGTTTTCTGCAGGATTTGGAAAAACAGAGATCTGTGAAGAATAATGTTCTTCTATTCCAACCGGACAATCGATTACTTCAAGTGTTACGCCCGGACCTTCTATATAGGCAGGACAAACAGATGGTGCACCAGTCACATAGTAATTACCGGCAGTGGTTACAGTAAGGATTGTTGAATTGATTCCGGGAATCGTATCCCCATTTTGATACCAGGTAATGTTTGTGTCAAATGGAAGCATAACCTGAAAGAACATTGTGTCACCAGGGCATAAAACAGATTCTCCCAAAGGTCCGATCGTGAAGTTACCGGAAGAAGCAACAGTAAATCCCGCAAATGCATATCCATCAACAAAGAATTCAGGAGAAACATAGTCATTTGCTCCAAGTGTAACTTCAACTGAAAGGTAAGACGCTGCGTAAGTGCTATAATCGATGACAAGCGTTTGTGAATTTGCTCCGGAAATAGGAGTAATTGTAGACGATCCGAAATACCTTACAAACCATTGATAAGTATCGTATGGTTGTGTCGTTAATAAACCTGTTGAATTGGGGCACAATAAGGAGTCTCCGGCAATTGTTGGATTTTGTCCATAAGACAAAGTAGAAACAAGTATCAGGATAAATGTGTATAGTTTTCTCATATTTTTCTTTTTTTAATTATAATTACTCAACAATAATTTTTCTGGTTTCAACACCATCAGCAGCTATTAATTTCAGGAAATAGACTCCCTTTGAAAGTGTTGATACATCCAGCGTTGTTTTATTTTTAAATGATGAAGACCATATTATTTTTCCGGATGAATTACTGAACTGATATTTTACTTCTTTAATATTTGATAGTAATTCAATGTTGATCTTATCAGCAGAAGGATTCGGATAAATAGTATTGATCAAAGGTTTGATCTCATCAACTCCTACCGAGACAACTACATATATGCAATCCGTGTTTGTACAGGAATTGGAACCGGTTACAGTTACACAATAATTACCTGTTGTAATAACTGTGTAGGTCTGTGCATTTGTTCCGGTATCCCATGAATATTGTAATCCGGGACCGGCGTCAAGTAAAAATGTCGAGTCGCTGACAGCAGTATCCGGACCGAGATTGACGCTTGGTTGCGAATTTATGGTCAGCGTTTTTGTGAATGTATTCCTCTGCGGATAAACATCATTTATATTTCCAGTTGTAAATGTAAAAGTATACGTTCCGCCGGCCGATGTATTGATGAAATTTGTCAGTGTAATCGTATCCGTTACTTCCGGTTCTAATGGAATATTATAGGTTTCGGAGAAATTAGCGGTTGCAGATCCTGTTACATTTATTGTTAATGGAACATTCGCAACTGTTTTTCTGCCATAATTTTTTATAACAATTTCAATTGGGGAATCCGAATCTCCACATGAATTATTTGTTGGTGTCAGCATATCAAATATAGAAGTATAAGTCATAGGATTAGTGATATTTCCTGAGCCATCTAGTTTTGCTATGTATGATTCTTCATAGTTGTATCCAAAACTTCCGGTATGTCCAACAATAATATAACCGCCATCCGAAGTCTGCTGCCCACTATAACCATGATCGTGGTTGTGTCTTCCAAAAGTTTTATTCCAGGTTGTATCTCCGGCTGAATTTGTTTTTACCATCCAAATGTTCGGATTTTCATCACCGTAACTTGAAGTTGTACCACTCAGAATAAAACCACCATCAGTTGTTGATTCAACTCTGTGAAAATCATCAGGAGCTGTATCGCCATACATTTTTGCCCAAACCATTATTCCTGTAGTATCGGTTTTAACAAGATATCCATCATCATCCCCGCCTGAAACAGTTGAGGAGCTTCCCGCAAGAATAAATGCATCGGATAGTATTACTAAACTTTCAATGTTATCAGTTCCCAATGTTCCTAGTTTCTTCGTCCAGATTACATTTCCTGATGCATTTGTTCGGATAAGGAATTGGTCAAAACCATTTCCCGGATTGTCACTTTGTCCACCCAGTAAATATCCACCATCTGCTAAAACTCTAACAGCATTTGCATCATCATAATTTGAAGATCCATAAAGTCTGGTCCACAATGTATCCCCGTTTCCATCAGTCCTTATCATAAAAGCATCATAATATTGTGCAGGTGCCGATGTAGTATAACCGACAATGGTAAAATTTCCATCGCTCGTCTGAATAATGTCTTGTCCGCGTTCTTTTCCATTCCCACCATAGAACTTAACCCATTGCTGTTGTCCGGAAGAGTTGAGTTTGATATAGAGAAGGTCATCATCAATTCCGGATACACTGGAAGTATACCCGCACAATGCATAACCACCGTCAAGGGTTGGAATGACTTTGTAGAAAAGATCTTTTTTACTTAAAGGACCATTGTATTGATAAGTCCAGAGCGTATCGCCATCCACATTGAGTCTGACTACATATGCATCCGTATCGTTTGCTGAAAAATTTGCAGTATATCCTGCTGCTACATAACCACCCGCCGGAACTTCTCTTACGCTTCTGAAAACATCTGAACTGGTTCCACTGAATAATTTTTCCCATGTTATCTGCCCGTTACTTTGAAAGGCGAAGAAGAGAATAAACATTGTACTGAATAATTTCATCTTTGATTTTTTTGATTTATTTTAAATTAATTATTGTAGATAAAGATACACAATGCGATATTCCATGAATTAATCTGAAAGAACTTTAAATGGGATCTTTTCAGGTTTTTTGCAAGGAATATCGCTTGTAAAGCCTGTGGATTGGGGCTTTCTGCAAAATTACTTCATTTTGTGTGCCAGACAAATAAATTTGAAATGCACCTATTTACTGTATTAAATGAATGGATTTTGAAGATTATTCAGGCCATTATATTATTATATTTACTTCATTCTCCAAATCCAACTCATTCATGAAAGCTCATTTCTGTAAAATCGTCTTCTTTGCCGGAATTATAACATTGTTTTTGAATTCCTGTAGTAAGGACAAGGAAGATGAAGCCGTACCAAATACCCCTGGAACATCCACCAATCCGGCCCGTGATTCTGCCTTGGCAGATTATAATTTGAATTATCTAGGGTCTGTAATTTCTAATCCGGGATGGACAGGTAGCACTTCCACATGTGATGCCGGTTCGGTCTCACAAGCTTCTCATGAAGCTGTGATCAAACGAATAAACTATTTTCGGAGAATGGTTGGACTTAATGACAACTGTACATTAGATACAACTTTGTTTGCACAAGAACAGGAAACTGCTTTGATGATGTCGGCAAATAATCAACTGAGCCACTCGCCACCAAACACATGGTTGTGTTATACATCTAGTGGTGCAAGTGGCGCTGCCTCTAGCAATATTGCGCTGGGTTATAATTCATCTACCGCTATCTGGGCGTTTATACGTGATGATGGCTCAGGAAATCAGGATGTAGGACATAGAAGATGGATACTGCATTCGCGTAAGGAAAAATTCAGCTATGGATCGACATCAAATGCAATGGCGTTATATGTCTTTGCCACGGGTGCGAATACACAAATCCCTTCTTTTATTGCTTTCCCGCCCAATGATTATATACCGCAAACCTTAGTTCCTGCTCGTTGGTCATTCGGAATCCCACTGGCAAATTTTTCTTCAGCAACTGTTACAATGACCGGTCCATCTGGAACTGTACCATTAAATATTGTTTCTTCTACTGCTTCTTACGGTGATAAAACTATCGTCTGGGAACCTTCAGGAATAGATTTGACTAATGCTAGTGATGTTGCTTATACCATTACTGTGAGTGGAATATCAGGAGCGGCAGAAACTACTTACACATACACAACCACGATCTTCAAACCTTGATAAAAAACAGAATGGAGTGCGGTGTGTAACGTATACACCCCACACTCCACATTGTCTGAGTAGCCCTGGTAGGAATCGAACCTGCATCAAAAGTTTAGGAAACTTCTATTCTATCCATTGAACTACAGGGCCATTGAACTGGATGCGAAAGTAGTCAATTATCGAGTTTTTTGAGGAATAATTGAAATTTTGCCATTTTTCTTAAATTCTTGTTTAGCAGTAAAATAGGTTTTAATGACGTTATACTGAACTTTATTCCACCCACTTTGTTATCCTGCTGTGAAAATTGCTGACAAATCAGGAATGAACTACATTCCGGGACGTTGTAACATTGGCCCACAAGAGCTAAAGGTCCGGAGAAAATTCTTAATGTTCTTTTTACCGGCTACTTTATTAATATCAGTTGCGATCTTCTTTTTTCCTGAATCGAAAATGATCTGGACGTTTTTACTTCTGACTTCCTTTTCTTCTATTGTTTTAATACGCGAAACTGTTACAAAGTTCTGTGTCCTCTTTGGATTTTTCAGCCTGTATAATTTTAAACAACTTGGAAATCTGGATCACGTTATTCACTTTCAGGATAAACATCAGGACAGAGGTCGTGTGCTTAGGATTTTAGTTGCATCGCTGCTTTTTGCTTTTATCTATTCAAGTTTTTTACATTATACAGCATTGGCTATCTAAATACTTCGATCTTTTTCGTTTCAATCAGAATCTTAATTTTTTTAATCTGGGTAATAAATTACTCAATAAAATAAATTATTCACAAAATGAAAATATACTTTGATTGTAAACTAAAAAGCAGATAAATTTGCTTTGATAGCTTTGTTGATCTGTTTTTTAGTAAGTGAATATTTTTCAATTTAATTTCATTGGGGGCTGAAGCTATTTTCAGATGAGAAGTATAAAAATAAATAATCGTTCTCCATTAACCGAAAAGGTATTTTGATAAGATAAGTAGATTCGCTCGTCATTGTCATATTGCCAATGGGGTAAAAGCCGGGTTGAGGATAGGAAGTAGGATTTTGAGTTTGAGTTTGGAGTGAGGCTGGGAAATGACAGCTACCCCATAAACTACCCCACTTCACCCCGAAATTATGCCTATTAGTCAAATTCCGGTCTGGCGTATTCATTTTTCTGCTACTTTCATACTGATAAATTCTCTCTCCATGAAAGCACCAATACATTTTACAATTGTCTTATTATTTGTAACTGCATTAGCCTCTGGTCAACGGACGGCTAATATTGCCATTTCCGGTGGAGTGACAAATTATACTGGCGATCTGGGAAACGAAAAGATCTTTCCATTTTCATCAGCAAATACCGGTGCTGCAATCACACTTCGCAACTTTTTGAATAATCCTAAACGATCAAAAAATCTTTATCCGTCTTTTGATGCTCAGCTACGATTCAGCTGGCACCGCTTGCAGTATGATGAAACGACTCCTATCGGCGAAAAGAAAGGTACTCAACTAAGAAATTACCTTCGTGGTATAAATTTCAGGAACGATCTTTTCGGAACAGAAATGGATTTTACCTATAATATTTATATAAACCGCTTTGCACCTCTTTCCAAACCAAGATTCAGTTTATTTGTTTCAGCTGGTGTTGGGGTATTCTATGGTAAGCCTGTAGCTGATCTTTTCAATGGTGATGTGGCTATGGAAAACAGATACTATTACTGGAAAGATGGTTCTATCCGCGATGTAAAAGAAAATGATAAACAGATCGGAAATATTATTGAGAAGGATGGTAATTATGAAACAGACCTTCAGAAATGGATGACCGAAGGACAGGGTTACAATAAAGAAGCAAATTCGCAACCGCCTTATAGTAATTGGAATATTGGATTTCCAATAGGTGGAGGAATCAGATATAATTTTAATAAGACGCTGACTCTTTCAGCTGAGGTGAACTGGTATCTCTTCCTTTCGGATTATCTGGATGATGTTAGTGGCAGATATGCTACCTACGAAGAACTTAAAGCTTCTTTCCCTGATGCAACAGAATACGAACTTGCTAAATATATTTCTGACCCTTCAGGATATGGAACCAATGGTGTAATTGGTCCTATTACAAGTATTCGTGGAAACCCTTCACGTAAAGATTCCTTTACTTATCTCAGTCTTGAAATGGCCTACAAATTCACTTGGCAGAAAAAAGGAATTTACGGCCAATAAAAAAATATCGATTAACGAAAAACGGCCACTTGGAAATTTCTTCCAAGTGGCCGTTTTTCGTTAATCGATAATCAATATTTGTTACTTGTTACTTGTCCTGTATACCTAGTACTTTCATCAACTCATCCAGCTTCGGTGAAAGGATGATCTCCGTTCTCCGGTTTTTCTTACGTGCTTCTGAAGTATTTGCAGGATCGATCGGGAAATAAGGACCTTTACCACTAGCTACAATTCTAGTAGGGTCAATGGATGTATCTTTTAAAAGGATCTTTGCAACTGCAGTCGCCCTTAAAACACTTAACTCCCAGTTGTCTTTTGCTCCGCTCGCCAATACTCCATTGATTGGAACATTGTCTGTATGACCTTCAACAACTATACTGATATCCTTTTTTGTTCCTAAAAGTTTTGCAAGATCTTTCAATGCATCCGTTCCGGCTTTTTCGACATTTGTGCTTCCGGAAGCAAATAATAATCGCTCTTCCATTGATACATACACCTGGCCGTTTTTTCTATAGACTGAAAGTCCGTTGTTTTCATATCCAAGTAAGGCATCGCTCACCGCTTTCTTTAAACTGTTTACTGTACTATCAGTACGGTTTAGAATTCCTTCCAGTTCGTCAACACGTGCTTGTTTTTCCTTGATCCCCGAACGTAATTCAATAAGATTTTTTTCCCTCTCATTCAATGCAAGCGAATCTTTTTTCATGCGGTCTTCCCGTCTTTGTAATTCGTCGCGGGTTGAATTTAATTCCGCAATAAGCTTCCGTGTTTCTTCAGTATTACCCGCTAATAGTTTTTCATTATTGTACAAAAGTTTGTCGTATGATTTATTCAGTTCGCCATACAAAGACGTTAACCTGTGATAGGCATTACCCATATCTGTTGTGTCTTTTACAAGTTGTAAAAGATTCTTCTGCATTTCCGCACCTGATGCTTTCATCTCTGTATTTTCTGTAACCAATTGCTGATTATCTGTACGGAGCTTTTTATTTTCATCCTGACATGTTTGTTCTTTCCGCTGCAGATCTTCAAACTTTTTTGCAGGAATACAAGAATAAATTCCTGTGATCATCAGGCTGAATGCAAGAAAACCGGCATATTTGTTCATTATTTTTTTCATTAAGACTTATATTAGATGTTGTACTATACGTTTTTGCTAAGTTACCACTAAATAAAGGGTGCGAAAGCCATCACTTTTGGGAATTTTCAACAATTTATAGAACATTATTCCGCAAAATGCGTTTTTATATATGGTTTTCATCTCTAAAGTAAAAAGCAGGTATGGAATTTCTTAATAAGAACTGGATCACAGAAAATCGAATTGATTTTGAATATAAAAAATACATGCTTCTGGCATACCTTCAGCATGTATCAGAGAATTTTACGGATAAAAGACTTTACCCTTGCCTGAGTGACCTGGTTGAACATTATCGTAATCTGAAGATCCTTCAGGAAAATAAGCATCAGTTGTATAATATGTTTCCCGAACGCTTACTGGGAGCTGACCTGGAGCATTTCAACCTGATCTATGAAAAGATGATCGGCGATGATGCACTGATGTCTGAAATTGAAAGTATCCTTGAATTTTCCATTCCTAAAATGGAAGATTATTTACGTGAAGGAAAAAAGATCTACGATTTCATTGAAGAACGGATGAAAATTTATCCGGTCGGATTAATGCCGCTGAACTCAGAATTTGGTTATGTTTTCCTGAAGGAGGTCCATTCAACGGAAACAAAAGTCTATGAATATCAGGTCACCATTTTTGAAAATCCTTCGGAAAAATTCCGGGGAGTTCATTTCTCATTCCTTACTGTTTATGAGAAATCCATTATGAATACTTTTGAAGCAATTAAGTCTGATCTTATTTCATTCAATAAAAAACTACCGAATCCTGCCACATTTGTTATCGAAACTGAACTGTCTATTCCTTTCGAAGAAACATTTTTACCTCTGGCAAAACGAACGTTGGTCAAACGACTAGCCAGTTAAAAACTAAAAATCTTTTTCATGTTTGCCCGCCAGAATAAAAGAAAGGACAAACATGATCTTTACAAACCGATATGATGCCCAGGCTGTGAACCGGGTAAAAATATTTCTTTTTAAAAGTGTCGATTGTACGGTGACTTCTGTACTTTCTTTTGCAATGATATGTCTTATATGCATTCCCAGACTCTCAGAAAATCTGGAATTATTGATATCAAGATTCAATTCAATATTACTATACGTACTTAGGTTGTTTAGATCATACGAACCAATCGATGTCCATTTATCGTCTCTGATCAACACCTTTCCATGCACATTCGATGGCTTATATTCAAATACCCTGATTCCGTTAGTCGTAAGCCAGTTGTATAAATACCTTCTGGCATGGACCATGATCCCTACATCCGATTTTTCAGCAACGAGAACGCATACATCGACCCCTCTCCTGACTGCATTTCTGATCAACCTGCGGGTTCTGCCGCCAGGAAGAAAATAACCGCCAACAAATAGCAAAGATTTTTCTGCATGTCTGATCGCTTGCCGGTATGAAATTGCAATTTCATTTTGGTTTCGGATAAAATCATTTCTTCTCACCCTTACGGCCACAGTATGATCCGGATTCTCTGTCAGATTTTCAAGACCCTTCTTTTTTGGAAACGTGATGGATTTCCATCTTTTACGACAGATCATTTCCAGTCTTAACCCTATTTTACCTTTTACGATCACTGCAAAATCAAGCCAGGCCGGATGTTTTGAAGTACCTGCATAATGATCAGAAATATTTATTCCGCCCACAACAGCAATTGAACTATCTACCACCAGAACCTTCCTGTGAAGTCGCCTGGAAATATGAAACCGGCCCCGGGAAAATATTTCTCCATAACGTTTGATATTGATTCCGGCATTCATCAGTGTTTTCTGATATGCAGCACTCATCCCCTGCGACCCATATGCATCAATGACCACATAAATGTTCACTCCTCGTTTTGCTGCATTGATCAGAGCATCACCGATTTTTTTTCCTGTCCGGTCGTCATTGAAAATATAAGTCTGCAATTGGATTTCAACAGAAGCAGAATCAATGATTGCTACCAGATTGTCGTAATACTCTTTACCACTTTGAATCCATTCGATGGAATGACCGGGCGTATATGGTTTGTTGTAATTTCTCCGGATGGATCGGCTTTTCATATATTGATTAAGGAATTCCAAAGGTAAGACTAACTAAGGCACAATAATGAAAATCATACCTCATTCCGGCAGAAATGATGTGAAATTTTGGTTATCCATTTAACAGATTTCAGGAATTAGATTCTAACATGAAAACGCCCTTTTTAAGCCATAAATAAATTTTTTAACTTCAAAAAAATACTACATTTGTATGGTTTTCACCTTAAATTAATATGCAAAACGAAGATCAGCTATTCACTCAGCTACTCTCTATTTTCTATTCCTCTGCAATGGTTGCCCTTGGCAAATTGAAGAATCCTTCAACAGATAAAATTGAAAGGAACCTTGATCAGGCCCAGAATTCAATAGAAATGCTTGAAGTCATCAAAAATAAAACAACTGGTAATCTCTCACCGCAACAATCCAGGATGCTTGAGAGTATACTAACCGATTTAAGATTGAACTTCGTAGACGAAAAGAAGAAAGACACTTTACCTCAATAAATCCACACGAACTACCATACTATGGATTCACAAGAAATTAATAAAGCAGATTACCAGGAACAAGGCCCAAAAAAGGGAATTGTTATCATTGTTATTACCATTTTGTTGGGAACCAATGGTCTTTTGCTTTGGCAATTTTTTGATAAAAAGAACCATCTTGATCAGGCGAATCAGACCATTGTAACAACCACCGCTGAAAAAGATGCCTTACAAGTACAGTTGAACCAGTTTAAGGTTGAATTTGAAAAACTGAAGACAGATAATTCAACTCTTCAGAATCAACTCACTGAAAAGGACGAACAGATCAAGGCTAAGGTGGCAGAAATTCAAAAACTCATTCTTTTAGGCGGGCCGGCGCAGATTGCCCGGGCGAAAGCTGAACTAGCCAAGTTGAAAGAAATGAACGATGTATATACTATTCAGATCGATTCAATAAATAAAGTTAATGCTCAATTACTCGCAGCAAACGATTCTCTGAATACAAATCTCTCTCAGGAACGCTCGAAAAACAATAGTCTGCTTTCAGAAAACGACCGGTTGTTCAGCAAGGTTTCTGCAGGTTCAATTCTCAAAGCGATCAATGTTAAAACAGAAGGTTACCGTTTCAAAAGTAATGGGGACGAAGTTTTAACCAATAAAGCAAAACTGGTTCAGAAACTTCGCACCAAGTTTTTACTTGCTGAAAACAAGGTTATTGATAATGGCCCAATCGAAATTTTTATCCGCGTACTCGGCCCTGATGGTGATGTAATGAAATCGACTAACAATGAATCATTCCGGACAAAGAATCAGGATCTCATCTATACTGTTAAGCAAACTGTTGAATACACCAATTCTGATACACCTGTCGATATATCAATAGCAAAAGGAAATTCTTTTGTAAAGGGTAACTATAATGTTGAGATCTATCATGGCGGAGTCATGATTGGCAAGTCGAGTATCGATCTGAAATAATACCACTGCCGGTTTTTTGGGCTACAAGACTTTTGTACTTATTTACTGGTATTGATCTGAAACTTTTTTACACGTATTTCTCTGTCAGAAAAACGCCCTGAACTGTACGCCGCCGGTATGTACCGTTTTTGAATCCTGAAGTTTTCTTCCTTCGTAATTCAGACTCAATTGCATGTATGAACTGATGTTTCTTTGAACAGAAAGATTCCAGATAAAATTTTCTCCGGGCTTAAAACCTTCCAGCATTTCATAAGCAAGCAGGCTCGATTGAAGCGCATTGAACTTTACCTTTACATAACTGATCTTACCTGTGATCGTTCCGGAATTGACGGTTGTATATTTTGATTCCAGATTGAGTTTATTCAAAAAAGCTTTCTCTTTTTCTTCGCCAATTGTATTTCTTTTTTCACTGTATCTGTACGAAAAAGAAATCCTAAGAGAATTGCCCGGTTGGAATGAAAGTTTCGGTTCAAAGGCATTGGAGAAAATATGATAGTCTCTTGTAGAAAAGAAATCAGATGTATTAACCTTCTCCCCATTTTCATAGTTATTGCTCAGTAAAAATTCACGATTGAGGTTCCATCTGATATTGAAAATTCGGATTCTGTTCAACCGTGATTCAAAACCATTACTTAGCAGTGATTTGTTCCGGATTTCCTGTATAGTAAAATCGAAACCATATACCGCACTGTTTCTGTTGTAATAAGTTGTATTTCTGAAACTGGAATTATTTGCTATCAATGATGTATCTGTAAGTTTCAATGAGAATGGATTCAGTGAGGATAAAAGGGTTTCGTCTTTTGTCTTTTTATCAAAGCTAACCGAAAGCTGGTCGGTGAAACGGTGGATGAATTTTTCTTTCCCCTGAAAAGAGCTTGATTTCCCTGAAGGAGTAATCGTAAGCACTTCGCTGAACCGGTTACTTCTTGTTATTACATATTCATTTGTTGGTACAAAAACCCTGATGAATTTTGCATCACTTTGAAAAGCGGCAGGCGCAAATTCATCCAGATCTTTTACACCATTGCCATTATAATCTTCAAGATAAGCATACACTCCCTGTCCTGCTGGAACTTCGAGATAATAATAGTCCTGCTTCCTTTCCTGACCTGTTCCTACTTCATAATATGTGGTGGCTGTTAATACGCCTTTGAATAAACTTACGAAGTGATCGATCCTGTTCAATAATGTTTTGGTTGGCTCGATCTGAACCAAAGCAGAATCTGCCGAAGATAACTTACGGTAGGTAGTCGTTGTCCTTAAAGTATGCTTTTGATTTGCTGAAAAATCAGTTGTAAGCGTTAGTTCCTGAGCTTTGGTTGAATTTTTGAATCCTTCACCAACAGGTAGTTGGTCAATCCGTTCCTTTGCCATAAGGGTCGCTTTGGCCTTGGTGCTATCAAGTGTGTTTACAAATACCTGCATTTCATTGAATGCATAGCTGGATGCTGATAATGTGTCTGAGTTTTTCAGGAGAAATTTATTTCGCTCCCCACTTTCGCGAACTCCTAACCTTAGTTTCCATACCGGTCTTGAAAGTTCTGTTGTGTGCCGGATAAAGTTTGTCTTGGTAAGAAGTCCGGTTGTATTCAGCAAACTTGCATCAGAAATAAGATCAAATTTCTTCCATGAAGCTTTTGTAGATTCTGAATGCATCAGTCCATTATAAGCACTGCCTTTTAAGTATGTTTTGATCTGGTAAGTCACACTCAATGCTTCCGGCTTTGATAGTGTGGTTTGAATTGAACCAATGTTTTCATCATTATAGATCGAAGATGTTCCGAGATTCCAGTCTCTTTCAAATTCAACATTCCTGTAGCGGTCAATGGGCTTAAAGTTTTTACTGGTATATTCATAATTCAAAGCACTGTTGATACGCCACCCTTTCAGTGTATCCTGACTTAGCTGAACAAGATTTCTGTAAATTATTTTTGCTGCATATCCTGCATCATTTTTTTTATCCAGCGATGAAAATAGATTCACATCATAGTTACTCAATGCTCCTTCAAATTGTAAACTGTTTCTTGAATTCAAAGTTATTTCACCACCAGCAGTAACCATTTGTTGTTTCTTTGGCGTGACCAGAAGTGCAACTGGAGCATAGTTTCCTTGGGGGATCCCATTTACAGGTTGAACCCATTTGAAGACCCTGCCATTTGCAGAATTAGAAGCCTGAACATAATCGCCTCTGTTATTTCCAACTTCACTGAAGTTAACCTGCCAGTAAGCACTATCTGCACTTGTTGAATAAATGAAAATAGTAAATGTACCTGATGTTGTAATTGTATCGATCCTCTGATAAAGGACTACACTACTGTTGAATTCTACACTATCTGCTGTTGGATAGAAAGCATTCTGAATACTGTCACCAACAGAAGCTAATAAAGCTTTCTTTGCGCTATCGAGTTCAATGTTCAATGCCTGGTTTTTACTATCCTGCTCTGAGTAAACATTAAGATGCAATTTCAGTTTTCTGCTTTCGTAATCGGTATTGAAAGTGATCAGCGATCTTGCATAGTTTTTATCTGAGTATTCAAATTCTATCACAACTCTTGAGTCTTTTGTAATTATTCTTTTGGTTGTGAAAGTCAGTTCTGCTGTATTGTAATCAATCGTGTAATCATTTTCCAGACCCCTTTTAAGTAGTAAGCCGTCCAGATATATTTTTTCTGTACCAGCTAAGATGATGATGAAAGTTTCACCGTTACTACCTATTAGTCTGTATGGACCCTGATTTCCTTCGGAAGTGGAAATTGTATTTCTTGCAAGTTTTCCCTTACTGACAGCAAGCCCGCCTCCGATCTTCACCAACTGGTTTTTTGTTGTGTCAATATCAATGATGGAGGAAAATGCTGCTCCCTGTCCCTTCTTGTAATAGTTCATGAAATAACCGGTTGGTTTCTTTAATTCAAAATCACCGGCAATGAGTTTGTTCTTTGCATTGGAGATCTGAATAAATACCTTGTCAAAATCCTGCAACTGCTGAGTATTCCCTTCAGGTTGTATTGGGATATTTTCATCGGTTATTGCTGCCAGGATTTCAACATCATCATTCAATTTCCCTGATAGCTGCAGGTTCAGACTTGAATTTACAAATACATCCTGATTGTTCCCAAAGGTTACCCCTCTGGAAATACTTCCACTGCGTGTCAGTCCTGTAAGCCGGAATAATTCCGGTTCTCTTGATTTTGCTGTATAATAAAAAGGCAGGGAAGAATTTGTGCTGATGATCGCTTTATTTTTATGTGAAACCTCTTTCGGAAACAAGAAGGAGAATGCCCTGTATTTTACAACCACAGAATCCATATTGAATTTTTTGTAAGCGTCTGAGGTTTTATTCCAGATCAAGAGGGCGTTAATAAAATCGAAGGTGTAAGCTGAAGTGTCCACCGGTTGATCGTGTAAATACATACGGAAGCTGCCCGGTGCAATTGAAAAGGAATCGATCTGAACGGTATCCGGTTCAATGGAAATAGTCCGGTTTCTCAGATTGCTTAGGTTTTGCCCTGAAGCGACTGAAATGAAAAATGAAAACAAGACTATAAGGCTAAACCGCATCAGGGCACTTTTGATTGCGTAAATTTAACGTATCCGTTGAATTCAGAGGCTTTTTGGGGAATTAGATATTAACGGAACAGGGGCAGATGTATTGATGAGTTTAGGTTTGATTTTCTGTTTTTTTCATTGGTAAGGGTGTTCTGATTTATTTGCTTTTGAATCTTCTCTCACTTTTTTCATAGACATGAGCTGCAGCGGATCATGTGCGACCCCTTCGGGGTCGGTGGCGTTGTTTTCTACCAATGTGTGACCCCCAACAAGGTCGCTACGATTGACCCCGTAGAGGTCACATATTGGTGAAAAAGAACACCCACCTTTGACCCCGACCCCGACGGGTCGAACATAATCAAGGTATGCAATTTAAAAAATGTAGAATCGAATGATTAAAATTAAAATCAAAAAGAAAAAGGTAAATTGATTTCCTGTGAACGAGCGTGACCGGACAGTGAGATTTGCATTTATTATAGAATGAAAAAAAAATAAAAATAAAAAAAGCCGCTCCTGATTGAAGCGGCCCTTTTCATTTTGGTTAGACGAAAATATTATTTGATACCTAATTTCGCTTTTACAAGTGGCATAATGTTATCACTTTCCTGCGCGAAAATCACAGATCCTAGACTTGTGTCGAAGATGTATGAATAACTCTTCTCTTTTGCAATGTCTTTGATCGCATCTTCTGCTTTTTTCAGAATTGGACCATAGATCTCTTGCTTCTTGCTCTGGATTGACTCCTGTGCTGTCTGCTGGAAATCCTGAATCCGTTGTCCAAGGTCTGTCAGTTCTTTTTCTTTAGTGGCACGGATAGCATCAGGTAAAGAATCTGCTTTTGACTGATACGATTGAAGTTTCGTTTGATACTCTGCAGTCATCGCTTTCAATTGACCATCCAAAGATTCGCCGAATCTTTTTAATGTACTGTCCGCTGATTTTGTTTGCGGCATTAACTGAATCAAGGCTCCTGAATCGATATGCCCGAATTTTAAAGTCTGAGCAACTGCTGTCATTCCTGAGAACAACATTACGATTGCCGCAAACAACATTTGTTTTTTCATAATAGTGGTAGTATTGGTTTAAATTATTTTTTAGGTTGATCAGCATCCGGATTTTCTTTCACCGGTGTTGTTGTAGGTGTTGTCGTTCCGGATGGAGCTGCTCCTTTTGTTTCTTTTGTTGCAGCCTGTGACGGCTTATATCCCATTGCTAAAAGGATGTCATTGCTTTTATCGTATTTCGGATTTGTATACAACATGATCAGATCGCTTGATTTATCAAAGATCACCGCATAGCTTTGATCAGTTGCCATTTTCTTCACAGCATTATAGATCTTGTCCTGAATCGGTTTTACAAGTTCTTGTTTTTTCTTGAACAAGTCACCATCGTATCCGAAACGTTGTTTCTGAAGATCCTTTACATCTTTTTCTTTAGCAGTGATCTCATCCTGACGACGTTTTTTCATTTCTTCAGTCAAAAGAACCTGCTCTGCCTGATAGGCTTTGTATAATTTATCGATGATAGCGTATTTATCCTCGATCTCTTTCTGCCATGTTAGCGATAAATTGTCAAGTGTTTGTTGTGCTGTTTTGTATTCCGGAATATTCTCTAAAATATATTCACTGTTTACATACGCATATTTCTGAGCGTTGGCAGTGCCCAATGAAAGAATTGCAATCGCTGCGAATGCAATCATTCCTTTTACCATATTCATTCGTTTCATACCGGATGTTTTTTTGCTTGTCATTTTCATGGGAATCAAATTTATGAATTTAAAACTGTTGTCCAATTGAGAAGTGGAACTGGCCTTTATTTACCCCCGGATCGTTCGGAATTTCATCAAATCCGTAACCCCAATCCAATCCGAGCAAACCAAATACAGGAAGATAGATCCTGACACCCATACCTGCAGAGCGTTTGGCGCTGAAAGGATTAAATTCATTAAACTTTAACCAGGAATTTCCGCCTTCTGCGAAAGCAAGGAGATAAATAGTTGCTGATGGATTCAATGAAAGTGGATATCTTAATTCTAAAGTGTATTTGTCAAAGATTGTGCCACCGACCTGTGCATTGTTTGCATTCCGGGGAGTAACAGAATTATTTGCATATCCTCTTAATGCTATAATTTCCCGTCCGTCAAGCGCATAACCGCTTAATCCATCACCGCCGAGATAGAAGCGTTCAAATGGTGAAGCACCCACATTACGGTTGTATAATCCTAAGAAACCATATTGGATCTTTGTATTCAGTACCAGATTTCCTGCAAGTTTTGTAAACCAGCTTGAAGAGAATTTCCATTTGTGATATTCAATGAATTTGTACCGTTCAGCATCTGTTGCTGTTTTATAATCCACATTGTTGAATAAAGAGTATGGTAATGTAAATTGCAGGGTAAGGGATACTGTTGAACCGGTCCTTGGATAAATTGGTGCATCAACTGAATTTCTTGAAATTGATTCCTGGAAACTCAGGTTATTCGAATAACCGTTTGCAAAAAGGAATGTCCCGCCATAGTTGTTCAAAACGTAATACTGATAACTTGCTTCTACGTAATTTGTAAAATAATCATCCGGTTTTTTCAGACGTTTACCTAATCCTACTGAAGCACCAGTGATCTCAATTGACTGACGATTTGCTTCACCTTTTGAAACACCATTTGACTGAATTGAACGGAATACAGAAACGCTCAATGAATTCGGTTTCTTTCCACCCAACCATGGCTCAGTAAAAGATGCGTTATAGGATTGATAATATTTGCCATTCGTTTGTGCACGTAAACTTAATTTCTGTCCATCACCCGATGGTAACGGTGAATAAGAAGGTCCGTTAAAGATATTTCTTGCTGAGAAGTTATTGAATGAAAGTCCCAGTGTTCCAACTAACTGATTCGATCCATAACCTCCTGAAAGTTCCAGCTGGTCCGATGGTTTTTCTTCTACTGTGTATTCTATATCAACGGTTCCGTCTACTGCATTTGGTTTTGGATTTACTCCCAGTTTCTCCTGATCGAAATATCCTAACTGTGCAAGCTCCCTTTGTGTACGAATAATTTTCTCACGTGAAAATAGCTCTCCCGGTTTTGTCCGGATCTCACGCATGATCACACGATCATTTGTCTTTACGTTTCCTACTACAGTCACTTTATTGATACGTGCCTGTTTACCTTCATAGATTCGCAATTCAAGATCAATACTGTCGTTCTCAACATTTACTTCAACCGGTGTTACGGAAAAGAAAAGATATCCGTCATCCATATAGAGTGAACTGATATCGTGTCCGCTCTGGTTCATGAATAATCGTTCATCAAGAACAGATCCTTCATAAACGTCGCCTTTTCTTATTCCCAGAATTGAATCAAGAACATGTGAGGTGTATTTTACATTTCCAACCCAGGTGATATTGCGGAAGTAATATTGTTTTCCTTCGTCTATTGAGATACTGATATCAACTGTTTTTTCGTCGTGCTTATAAACTGTGTCGCTAAGGATCTTTGCATCACGGTAACCCTTGTCGTTATACTTTGCAATTACCTTTGCTTTGTCTTCCTGATATTTATCCTCAAGGAACTTTGATGAAGTAAAGATCTTGTACCATTTCTTCACCTTTGTTTCTTTCATTGCCTTCCGGAGTTTTTTATCGGAGAAGTAAGAGTTGCCATCGAATTCAAGGCTGTGGATCTTGATACGATTACCTTTTTCGACATCAATGATCAGAACAACTCTGTTTGCAAAAGTTGAATCCTTTACCTCACGTACTACTGCTTTGGCATCCAGGTAACCTTTCTCAATATAAAAATCCACAACTGCAGTTTTGGTAGAGGCAAGTACGCTTTCAGTTACAACTTTATCGCGTTCCAGTTTTATTTTCTCGCGGATCTTGTCTGCATCTGATTTGCTGACACCATTGAACTTAAAAGAAGAAAGCCGGGGCCGCTCAGTTAATTTCAATTCCAGGAAAATAGTTTTACCCTGGATTCTCTGCACCAGGATCTGGATGTCGGAAAACAATCCCTGCTTCCAGAGATTTTTTATTGCATCTGATGTTCTTTCACTGGGAACTTCTAGTGAATCTCCGACTGCTAATCCGGAAATACTGATCAGTACGTTTTCATCAAGATATTTGGTACCTGTGATAAGAACTCCTCCAATTACATAGGTACCCGGATTTCCGTAGTCTATCGACTGGGTTTCACCACCGATCTGTATTTGTGCTGAAGCTGTAAAGACAGAGATAGTCAGGGCAATTAATGCCAAAAAGCGTTTTATCATTTAGTGGGGGAGATTTGTGCACTTACCATTCCGAATCTTCTTTCACGGCTCTGGTAATCAAGGATGGCTTTGTAAAATTCTTCTTTACTGAATTCGGGCCACAATTTTTCTGTAAAATATAATTCTGTATAAGCGAGTTGCCACAAAAGAAAATTACTGATGCGCATTTCGCCACTTGTTCTGATCATTAATTCCGGATCAGGAATTCCATTGGTTGTTAGTGATGAAGAGATCAGGTTCTCGTCAATATTTTCCGGAGCAATAATTCCTGATTTAACTTGTGTTGCTATCTTCTGCATTGCATTAATGATCTCCCAGCGTGAGGAATAGCTTAACGCAAGTACCAGACTCATTCTTGTATTTTTGGATGTATCTTTTATCGCTTCATTTAATTCAGCCTGACAGTTTCCCGGCAGAGAATTCAAGTCACCAATCGCCAATAACCTGATGTTATTCTTATTCAGTGTTTCTTTTTCCTGAGCGATCGTATGTACAAGCAATTCCATCAATGCATTCACTTCTTCGATCGGTCTGTTCCAGTTCTCAGTAGAAAAGGCGTAAAGTGTCAGGAATTTTATTCCTAATTCTGCAGCAGCTTCAGTTGTATCCCGAACAGATTTTACTCCATTTTGATGTCCAAAAACCCGTTGCTCACCATGGCGCTCCGCCCATCGGCCATTCCCATCCATAATGATGGCAACATGCTGTGGCAGTTTTTCGGTAATTATCTGATCTTTTAGACTCATTTGCAAAATTAGAAAGCGGCGCAAGTTAATAAAATAGCCCTCTTTTTTAAGGACTTGAGATGATAAAATGTGTTAATAGTTTTTTTATAAGTGGTAATTGGAAAGTGGTGAGTTGCAATGCCCGTAAAAGGGTCGGGTATCAATTTCAATTTAGCTTTTAAAGCGGCTGGTTAATGAGAGTAGCTTTTAAGTAGAAAGCAGGTCTGATTTCTACAAACTCCTCATAATATACCAGTTCCGTCAGTATCTTCTGAACTTGAACGGTTTACAAATGTCCTTGAGGAAACTTGTTAAACGGAAATAGATGGTGACTCCTCCAAAAACAAACCAATCCTTATTCGTTGAATTTCCTCTTTGCTTGTAATTAAATACCGGCTGAACTAAGGTCGGATCGTTATAGCTGAATGACCGGTTTGACATGATCATAGCCACCGTTCCATTCGCCGCCTGTAAAAGTGCTGGATCCGGGTAGGTCGTGCTGACATCGTCAATATAATCGGAATAGGAGCGACGGGCACCTACTTCCAGGCCAATACCAAAGCGGCCGACATTGATCTTTAACCCACCACCGATTGGGATGGCTATTGCTGTCCGTTTGTACTTCTTGGTCCCGTTAATTCCTTGTCCTTCTGTGCCTAATGGCTGTAAATCGATGAGGTCGTTGCCGAAGTATGCTTTTGGATTGAATGTGAAAACACTGATTCCGGTAAATAAATAAGGCGTAAAAGGGTAATCCGGTCGTCCGGTTTCGTAGGGTAAAAAATTGAATTCGATCTGAGGGGATAATTCCAGAATATTACTTTCAAAATAGAGATTTCTGTCGATTTCATAGGCCGTACTTGCGTAGGCATCATCACCGGAGATTTTGCCATAATTCAATTCCAGTTTCCAGCTCCAGCGACGGTCCCAGTTATGCCTGTAAAAGGCGCCAAATGCAGGATGTAAAAAGTCGGTATTGAAGGTATGTGCAGAAAGTTCTCCTTTGTAATTGGAGGCTCCTATCATAATGCCAAATTCATTGTACTGCGCTTTAACATCTGAAAATGAGGCTAATAGAATTGAAAAAAGGCAGTATTTAAGGAATCGGATCGGCATGAATAGGATGGGTACAGAAGTCAATTAACGGCATTTATTCCGGAAAATTGAATGATCAGAATCTTGGTAAGTTTCCTCTTCCGTTCGTGAGCTTGTAGTTTAAGCTGAAAATAGCAAACATGTAGGAATCATTTTCCCTGGGATCACCTCTTTGTGCTCCGGGAGCAGTAATTAGAGGCTGTGATCCATTTGATCGATCAGATAAGTATTTTGACAATGGGTCAGATCCGGAATAATTATCGAAATCGAAATAAGTCGTACTCACATCATCAATGTAATCGGTAAATGTTTTCCTGATTCCTAGTTCCAGTCCTACTCCCCAGCTTCTGTCAAGTGTATACTTGAAACCAATACCGACAGGTACACATAGCTGAATGAGCGAATATTTTGTCCTTGTTGCTATGAACCCTTGTCCTTCTGTTCCTAATGGCTGCAGGCGGACTACATTTCCCTGATAGTTTGTTTTCGGATCAAAGTAAAAGACTCCGGCACCAACAAAAGCGTAGGTGTAGATCTCATAGCCTTTCATTCCTTTCACTTTTCTCAATCTGTACCGGTGACCGACTTGTTCCTGCTGGAAGGCGCCTTCAAAATTGAGATTGAATTCATAAATGTCAGAGTAAAAATCAAGGTTTCTGTAATTTCTGAAGAATTCAGTAGTCAACTTATCATCTCCGGCAACACGGCCATAGCTCAAATGAGATTTTAATGCAAAGTAATTGCTCAGCTTATAGCGTAAGCCCACTGAAAGCGCAAGACGGGTCATGGACCATTCAAGATCCTTGAAATAATGTGTACCGATCTGGTTTGCACCACCTAATTCGCCTAAGAAATTGCTTATTCCTGCGCCAAAACTGAATTCGTAGCGCTGACGTTTCCATCTCTGGGCTTCTGAAACAGAGGGGATGAGCAGGATAACAGATATTATAACAAGTAATGCTTTCTTCATGAGTTAGCGTGAGATGGGCAAATATAATAAATTAAAAATATGAACACCTATACGTTGGATAAAGGTAAGGATGTTCCACTATTTTTTTATTTTTTCACAGGACTTCTCTTACATAGTAATCCCATTATCCTCAGTTTCTTGTGTCCAGACCCCAGTTTAACTTTTTCCTTAAAGTGTTAAGGAAATTTTCTGAATTCAACCGGACTAGATTAATATTGAAAGATTCTTTTCTGATGGCTAGTTGAAAGCTGCTATCAATGGTCGCTGACCGGGAATCCAGTGTAGCCATAAAATGCTGACTCCTGCCCTCAACTTCCAGGGAGATCACGTTTTTATCGGATACAACTATGGGCCTTACCGTCAGGTTATGCGGGGCAATAGGTGTGATCACAAAGGATTCTGATTGCGGCACAATGATCGGACCGCCACAACTGAGGTTATAGCCTGTCGAACCGGTAGGAGTGGAGATCATGATACCATCTGCCCAATACGAATTCAGGTATTCTCCATTCAGATAAGTATGGATCGTGATCATACTTGAAGTCTCTTTTTTATGAATTGTGAATTCGTTAAGAGCAATGTTTTCACCTTCAAAAATCGGATGGTTGGTTTCAAGTCTGAGTAATGTTCTTGCATCCAGTGCATAATGTCCTTTCGAAAGACTTTCAATGGCCATCTCCAGATTTTCCCTTGAAATGGATGCAAGGAATCCAAGCCGACCGGCATTGATTCCAACAACCGGTACATTGGATTCTTTAACAAGGAAAATTGTATCGAGTAATGTTCCATCGCCACCGATGCTAAAAAGAAAATCAGTGTTTCCCAGGAGATCTTTGCCTCTCTCAATACACTCAACAGATAATGGAAGTTTGGCTTGTGTGCGCATAAAGTCGTAATACGGTTTATGCATGACCACTGTATGTCCGCCTTTGATCAGTATGCTGATGATTCCTTCTGTGAGTTCGCCCTGACTACCGATACCGGGTCGACCGTAGATACATATTTTCATGAAGTCTGTTGACTGTACATTTCTAAATTGGTGATGTAAAATGAAGAAAAAATCCTGATTCTCCTAATTTGTTGAACGAATATTCAAGTCTGAAAATCATATCGTAATACGTCACAAAATCAATTCCTGCCCCATACCCGTATTGCCAGCTGTTATTCAGAAAGTTTGTTCGACTGAATTTTGAATCGCGCACATATCCGAAATCAGAAAAAAGATTCAGGTAAAAGGCAAACGGAATCGTAGCAAATTTATTCAAAGGGATAAAAGAAGCGTATACTTCTTTCTTAGGAAGGAGAGTGAATTTAATTCCTGTTTTCAGCAGTGCAAAGTGCTCTCCATCCATCACATAATATTCATAACCTCTGATAAAATCCCGGCTGTAGCCAAGTCCTTTTGTAAAATAATATGGCATCTTTGACTGGAAAGAATATTTTGCACTTAGTCCCGCACCTGCGTGAAACCGTTTACTCAATGGCCAGAAATGTTTGTAATGAGTAACAGCATATGAAAGATCAATGTCGTCGTTAAGAAACCCTAAACCGTTTTTTACAATTTCAAGATCAAAGTAATTTCCTTTCAGCGGATAAACTGCAAGGTCCCTGTGTTCAACTTTTAAAAAATATCTAAGTGTAGAATAATTCACTTCAGTTCCACCTGCAAAATATTCAGGATTCAGTACAACAACTGTATCTTCTACATCAGCATGTCTGTATGCAACTTCGAAATTGTGTGTAACATTCAATCCCGGTCGGTAAGAATAGACAATGGAAGCACCCACTTCTCTTCTTGTAAAAATTTCCGAATCTTTATAATAAACGATCTTGTTTTCTTCTGTCCGGATCGAGGTCTGATGATTTCTGGAGTAGGCCATGCTAAATGTTAAACCGGATTTCTGTCCTCTTGTAAGTGCGGGAATACTGTAATAAAAACTGAGTCGTTGTGTATATCCAAGCCGCGCTGTAACAGCCAGAACTTCATTCCGTCCTCTGAAATTGTACCAGTTTAGTGTACCACCATAAATTACTCTCGAAAAATCTTTTGTTTCCCACCAAACATTGAAATTTCTCTCTGCAATTTCAAAAATGGGAAGTGGAAAAATATACCAGCGTTCAGTGACCAAAACATAGAAATTCACTTTGTTATTTTCCTGCAGCCACGTGATCTTGACTGAATTGAATAACGAAGTATTGTGCAGGTTCTCTTCACTGCGTTGAATTCTTGTCTGAATGTCATTAAGAGAAATTGTGTCGCCAGCCTTGAAAGTGAGTTCACGGAGAATGATCCTTGGTTTAGTGATCTTGTTTCCGATCAAAACGATCTGATCTGTGAGTAATAGAACTGATGCAGAATCGACAGATGTGTTTAGCGTGTCCGGATCAAATTCAGAACCACCTTTACAAATGAATGCTGAAAGAAAAAAAATCAGGAGGATATAAATTACTTTGCATGTCCTCATCTCTGATCATATCCCAAGATAATTCATCAGTGAATCATATCTTGATTGTATACTGTCGATAAACTCGCTTTGATGGTAAAATTCTTTCACATAAAAACCGCGACGATTAAAAGAAGCAAGAATTCTTGAAAGTTCCTGCTGATTGATCTTTAATGTGAGGTCGAAGGTTTCGTTTTCCGGATTCGGAGTCATGTAACTACTCATGATCTTTGCACCTTCTGCTTCGACTAAAGTTGCGATCTCACTGAGGGAATAACTTTTGGCGCCTACTTCAAGAACGATCACTCCCATGGCATCTTCAAAAATTCCGCTGTCGGCATAATGCTTCAGAATATCTGCAAGTGTGATTAAACCGATATAGTGATCTGCTTCGTCAAGAACAGGGATAATGGTAAGCTTGTCTTTAGAAATTATTTTTACAACTTCAAAAACCGGTTTGTTGAATTTTACAAATGGTCTTATCAGTGGAAGCTTATGAATTACCAGCGGCTGATCAAGTGAGCTGAGTTTTAAAATATCTTCTTCATTGGCAAGACCAATATAATTCACTCCATCAACGATAGGTAAATGTTCCAGACGGAATTCTTCCATCCAGTTCAAGGCCTTCAAACCGGTGTCACTCAGTTTTAACGGTGGGTATGAATCGTTGATCAGTTCTTTCGCAATCATAGTGGGTATTCGTTTACGACCATCTGAAAATAAGGGTTTCAGATTTACTTCGGGTTTCAAACTTACGCAATTTTATCAGTTTGAGATTTTTTATGCAATTTTATTCGGATTCTTAATCGTTTTGTTTTCACCAATATACAACAACTTGTGTACCATTCCTTTTCATTTCCGATCTTTATACTGATTTTTACATTTTACTGATGATGCAATGACGAAACTAAGTGTAAATATCAACAAGATCGCAACTTTGCGCAATGCGCGCGGAGGGAATGTTCCTGACCTGATAAAAATTGCAATTGATATCGAAAAATTCGGTGCTGAAGGAATTACTGTTCACCCGCGCCCTGATGAAAGACACATCCGCCGGAAAGATGTTTTTGAATTAAAAAATGTAGTTAAAACTGAATTCAACATAGAAGGTTATCCGTCAAAGGATTTTTTACAACTGATCAAAGAGATCAGACCTGCACAGGCTACGCTGGTTCCTGATCCACCGGATGTACTTACTTCAAATGCCGGATGGAATACCATTAAACAGAAAACATTTTTGCAGGATTGCATTGCGGAAATTCATTCTTATGGAGTCCGTTCATCTGTATTCATTGATCCGGACCAGGAAATGATGCACCATGCAAAAGAAACAGGAACTTCCAGAGTTGAATTGTACACTGAATCATATGCATCAAATTATTCAATCGATAAAGAAAAAGCAATTGCTCCGTATATCATTGCTGCTAAAAAGGCTGTTGAGCTTGGATTAGGAATCAATGCCGGGCATGATCTCAGTCTGGAGAATCTGAACTATTTTGCGCAAAATATTCCTCAGCTTCTGGAAGTTTCCATCGGACACGCTTTGATCTCTGATGCATTATATTTTGGTCTTGAAAATACTGTTCAACTTTATTTACGTCAGTTGAAATGAAATTGTACTTCAAAAAAGTTGGGGAAGGAAAGCCATTGTTGATTCTGCACGGCCTGTTTGGACTTGGTGACAACTGGAATACGTTATCAAAATCTTTTGCTGAAAATGGTTTTTGTGTTTATCAGATCGATCAGAGAAATCATGGTCGAAGTGAACATAGTTTCGATTTCTCCTATGATTTCATGGCGAATGATCTTAAAATTCTGATGCACGATGAAAACCTTAATAAAGCAAATGTTATCGGACATTCAATGGGCGGCAAAACGGCAATGTATTTTGCACTTGAATATCCGCAACTCGTCAGTAAAATGATCGTCGCTGATATTTCTCCTGCCTATTACCCACAACATCATCAATCAGTTTTGTCTGCCTTACATTCACTAAAGCTGAATGAATTAAAAAGCAGAAAAGAAGCGGAGGAAAGATTGCGCGAAGCGCTAAAAGATGAAGGTACAATTCAGTTTCTTCTGAAAAATTTGTACTGGAAAACTGATACTCTACTCGACTGGCGTTTTGGATTGCAGGAGATCGAAGAGAATATTGAAATGGTCGGTGAAGCATTGCCCGGAACAAAAGTGATCGATGTTCCGACTCTGTTTTTGAAAGGTGAGCGGTCCGGATACATACAACCTGAACACGAAGAAATCATTAAAGCGAGATTTTCAAATGTGAAAATTGAAATTGTTCCGGATACAGGGCACTGGGTGCATGCGGAAAATCCGAAGGCGTTTCTGGAAATGAGTTTAAGGTTTCTCTCAGAGTGAAATCATTCTGTAGGCGAGGTTAATTCTCTCCCGCAGAGTTGCACAGAATTCGCAGAAAATCCGCAGAAATCCCTGCGGGATAAAAAATGTTGTGATTTTTTTATTTAATTAAATTCAACTATCAGAAAATTTATTTTTCAATCTCGAAGAGATCTCTGCGGATTTTCTGCGGTATCTGCGAGATCTGCGGGAGAAGAACACACAGAATTTTTTTTTTCCGCAGATCATTACACAAAAAAAAGGGCCTCCTTATGGAAGCCCTTTTAAAAATTAGATAATTCTATTATTGAACATCAAGTGTATTTCTGATGATGATCTCTTTTGTTCCGTTGAACTGTGTCAGAATTCCTGTGATTGAAACCGTTCCTGTTGGATATGTATCGTTTGCAAAAGATGCAAAATTCGATGTATACAACTGTATTGAACCAGTTCCGTCATTGATGTTATTTACACCAAATCCATAAGTTGTAGATGAACCCGAAATAGTCGCTCCAGTGATCTGAACAAGCTGACCTTCCCATGAATTGTAGTTGGTAATGATGTCTGCAACAGTTGCAACACGTGGTGTAACAACGTTGTTAATACTCAAAGGGAGAGCGTAACCAAGACCAACAGTAGCTAACTGAAGAACTCCCTGATAAGTACTCACCGGGAAACCACTTACGATTACTTCCAATTCTGTTCCAACAGCGAATGTATGTGGATCATCAAAGTGAATATAAATTCCGCCGGTAGCATCCTGAAGATAAAGATTGCTGCTTGTCAGCATTCCTGTTGAATAATCTGAAGTAACAATTCCTTTAATTCTTTTTCCTCCCGGGATATTGCTTCCTAATAACATACGCACAGAATCAATCGGCATAAGCGTAGTTGTACCGAAAGTACCATCGCAACGGATATTTGGCATATCTACATCATACAGATCACGGATCTGTAATTCACCATCACCGCTGTAAATTGTATATACACCCTGAATACTTCCGTTTCCTGAAGGCGATTGAGCCAGAGCAAAAGTTGAGAAGTTAGATGAATAAACTGCCAACGTGCTAGGAGACGGATTGCAATCATTCAGATACAAATTTGAACCTGACGTCGGAGCGTAAGTTTTACCAAAGCTGCCCGGAGCAAATTCAACATTCTCGAATCTTACTAGAGTATTTGTAGGAACATCTTCAGGATTATCTGCTGCCGTAGCAAGATCAAATACCATTGGAGTTACACTTAATCCCCACATTCCTTTTACAAGATATTGAGCAAGCAAATTTGCAGGGATACGACCTACAGGATTTGTAGCTGATGTTCCAAGTTCGAAATTCCCTTCATTGTTGGAAATGTAAAGACCTTTACATTTTACAAATACCCGGCGACCGATCGGATAGTCAGTATTGAAATTAGTAACATCAACTGCAACAGCGATTCCGGAAGAATCCTGTTGAAGGATCATTTTTTTGTAAATGTTTCCGGATGCATCATCACCAACTACGATACCAGCTACTACGATATCAGAAGTGATCAATACACCTACAGAACCTGTTGCATATGCCTGTAATTGTTTGATGGAATGTGTAACTGTAATTGCCGGATCTACATTGGCAGTTGATAAATCATCATATTCCTTCTTAACACAAGAAGTGAACATGACCGCTGTAAACATCATCAGGATGATTGAGCGAAGGATTTGAGTTGATCTTTTCATTTGTTAGATATAATGTTTTGTTTTTTTTTCTTAGGATTAATTAAAACGCAATGTAATGCTGGCAAAATAAGATGCGCCGTAAGAATAAGCATATTTTGCAGGGAATGTATTTACATCATGATCTTCGTTGTCGAAGCGCAGTTGTTCAAACGACCATGAAGTCAATTCCTGATTGTCAAGAATGTTTGTAATTCCCAGGTTGAAAACTAGGAATGTATTTTTCTTAAGTGATTTGAATTTATTATTCAACTTCCATGAATAAAATGCAGATACATCCATTGTAAACTGGCCTTCACGCTTTTCCTGTCCAAGGATCTGGGCAAATTTTGGTGAGTTGTTGTCTACAAGATCAAGAGCTGATAAAGTACGGCGTGCCGGATTAAAATCAGTATAAATATTGTCGAAGTAATTGAAATTGACATTCACTGTCCAGAATTGTTTTGAACGATATGTCAGTCCAAGTGTATATGCAGATTGTGGTCCTCCGGAAACTCTCAGGTTCTCAGAATAAACAACTTCATTCTCTGCAAGCAATGTATCTTTATTATCCTGTGTGATCGTAGCGTTCATCCGGTCATTGTAAATGAACTGACCGATAGAAGCAACTGCAGCAGCGCTGAAACCTTTCCCTAATTGTGCATCAACTGCAAGCTCTAATCCCGAATGAGACTTTGAAATTCCTGTCAATGTGTAATTCACAAAAGTTTTGAAATCGCCATGATAGAATGAACGTGTATCTGTGATGTCATCAAATAGGGTCATATATGCAGTTGCACGGGCTTTAACTCTTGGTGCACGGAATAAATACCCACCTTCAACAGATGTTATTTTTTCGTTCTTGATGTCTTTTACAGCCAGAGCTCGTGTACGTGGTGAAACGTATGCGTTTTCAAACAATGGTGCACGGTTGATATAAGCACCATTCACATAAAAATAGTTCCGGCCATTGTATTTATAGGTCACTCCACCTTTGAATGCAGGGTTTGTAAAACTTTGTTTCGGCGAATCTCCGTATGAATCATCGGCGAATACCCCGTTACGTACATTCCCTTCGCGGTAGAATTCGTCCATTGTGAACTGTCCTGCAAGGAAGAAATCCACCTTTGTGTATTTCCAGATTCCCTGCGCCCAAAGAGAGGTCTTTTGTAAATGAGCAATGTAATCGTAACCGTATTTATCACCTTCACCTAATTGTTGATTAGGATTGTTCAGGTTGTTTTGAATAACAGCTGAATCTTCTATTGAAGTCTGATCTGCAAATTGATTTAAATTCACAAAATATTTACCACCTAAAAGGTCTTCAACTTCTTTGTAATAATTTAAATCCTGTTTCTGATAAGACACTCCAGCGGTAAACGACAGGTTGTCGTTGATCTCAGAGTTGAAGGTAGAATTGAAACTGAAACGATCAGCATCTGTTACCCTGTTTGAAATAATATATTTTGCAGTATCGTGTAACTGATTTGCTTCATAGATCTTGCTCCAGTTGATCTGGCGCATTGATTCATTTGAGCTCAAAAGATTTGCAAGCAAGGTTGAGTCTTTTGCATATGCTTCCGGATTGTCGCCATAAGCAGGATCAAAACTTGGGAGGTAACGGTAGTAATCCGGTCTTGGATCTGCGGCATTATACCAGTCAATTCCTGAAATGGTATTTTTACCTGACTGATAAGCTACAGCAGTCTCCAGTGAAGACTTTTCATTGAATTTCCATTCGTGAGAAAGGATAGCAATTGGCTGGAAGTTATTTCCTACAGCTGCATTTCTTTTCTTTCCATCCTGATATCCCCAAAGCGGATTATAATAATTTGAACCTGCCAGGTCAAACATTTCCTGTACAACTGCAGTACTTCTTCCTGATTTAGTTTGTGCTCCAAACGCTGTCAGTGAAAGTGAATGGAATTTGTTGATGCTTTTTTCTACTGATCCGAAAAATGAAGTTCCGTCATAAAATGTTCCCGGAATATAACCTTCATCTGCCCAACGACGTGAACCGGATACTGAATATGACCAGCCTTTAGCACTTACGCCTGAACCATAGGTTACAACCAGACGGTTATCATACACACGGTTGGAAGAAGCATATGAAATTGAAAATTGTTTACGTTGCTTAGATGCACGGCTATCAATACTTGAACCACCACCAATTCCGCCAAATGCAAAATTGGAAGGACTTAAACCTAATGAATTATCACGTGAACGTACAACATCATTCAATCCTGACCAGATATTGAATTCAACACGTCCGTTTGCCAGGTCAGTTACAACTGCGCCGTTCATATAACCCGGTGCATTGTCGCCATCATAACCACGTACACGGAAACGAGCAATACTGAAAACAAAGCTTGAAGCTGAATTGAATGGGTCACGTCCTGCTGAAAGTACACTTGATACATTCGAAGAAGCACTTTCCCTGATTTCATCGTCAGCTAATGAAATTGTTGGAAGATCATTCGTTTCTGTAATAGGATTCGCAACAACAACAAGTGACTTGCTCATAGACGGCTGGTCAACTACAATTGCCTCTGTTAAGAGAGTCGCATTCCCGTCAGAAACAACAATGGTCTGGTTACCATAAGGAACACTTTTCAGTTCATAAGAACCGGTTGAATCTGATTGTGTTTCGATGCCTGTTCCCTGCACCATCACTTTTGCCTTATTTATCGGCTGATTCGATTCATCTTTAAGTACTCCTTTTATATTGCCCGTTTGCGCAAATGCAAATGAAGGAATTAAAAAGATAAAGGTGAAAAGTAGTTTTTTGAATAAACTCATAGTTTCGTTAAATTGGTATTAGAAATATTTTTGGGGTGACAAAGCTAAACAATTTAGCAAAAGACCTCTAATGTAAGAGATTTATTCATACTATCTTAATAAGGTATTGTGAATCAGTGGATTTGTCTTGAATTTATCGTAAAAATGACATTGATTTGACTTCATTTTAACATTTGGAGCGGATATTGGTAAAACCTTGTTTAGACGTGATTCCAAACTGTGAATACAGTTTTATTCAGATTGATTGACATTATTGAAATATTCACCTTGATTCTACATTCAAAGACAATCGTTTTTGTATGTTTGTCACCCATTCAAAAAAATAATAGATGAGATTTAGAATTATTCTCGCAGTTCTTGGGGTCGTGATATTATCCAGCGCCGGAGCTCAGAAAGTAAATTACAAAGTCGGATTGCTTGGCTTTTATAATCTGGAAAACTTATTCGATACGATCGATGATCCTACTATTAACGATGCTGAATATCTGCCATCCGGAACTAAAAGGTATACAAGTGAAATTTACTGGGACAAAATTGGGAATCTGGCAAAAGTTATTTCGCAGATCGGAACGGATCTTTCACCGGACGGACTTTCAATCATCGGACATGCTGAGGTAGAAAACGAAGCGGTTTTAAAAGATCTCGTTAGTCATCCTATGCTGAAAAATCGCAATTATCAGATCGTTCATTACGATTCACCTGATCAGAGAGGAATTGATGTGGCAATGATCTATAATCCAAAATACTTTACCGTTGTAGGAAGCGAGTCGCTTTTTGTTCCGATCTTTGATGCTGATGGTACAGCGCGTTTTACCCGTGATATTCTTTTTGTACATGGAAAATATGATGGCGAAGATCTTTATGTGATGGTTGGTCACTGGCCTTCTCGTCGGGGTGGTGAAGAAGTAAGTGCACCCGGTCGTGCAACTGCAGCTGGAGTATGTAAACGCAAGATCGATTCGCTGACTGCTATCAATCCTGATGTGAAAATTGTATTGATGGGTGATTTAAATGATGACCCGGTAAGTCCTAGTGTTGCAAAGGTAATCGGAGCAAAGGGTGATAAAGATAAAGTTGAACGTGGCGGAATGTTTAATCCGTGGGTTGAGCCATATCAGCAGGGTATTGGAACCCTGGCTTATAATGACAGTTGGAATCTTTTCGACCAGATCATGGTTTCAAGCGCATTTTTAACCAAAGAACAAAACGGATTTTTCTACAGGGAAGCAAGGATCTTCAGTAAGCCATGGATGTTACAGACCGACGGTCGGTATAAGGGCTATCCTAAACGTACATACGATTTCGATAATTATATTTCAGGTTACAGTGATCACTTTCCAACATATTTGGTTTTGTTGAAAAAAGCACAGTAACAAGCTGGTTTGAATTTCAGATTCATCAAAATAAATCCGGCTCATTTCAGCCGGATTTATTATTTTCGTCACCCAATAAAAAAATAAAATGTCAAAAGGTCCAATATCCCAATTCATGGAGAAACATTATCTCCATTTTAATGCAGCAGCCATGATGGATGCGGCAAAAGGTTATGTTTCACATCTTGATGAAGGTGGAAAAATGATGATCACATTAGCTGGAGCAATGAGTACTGCTGAGTTAGGGATTTCACTTGCTGAAATGATCCGCCAGGATAAGGTTTCTATCATTTCATGTACAGGTGCAAACCTTGAAGAAGATATAATGAACCTTGTGGCACATAATCATTACAAGCGTGTACCAAATTACCGTGACTTGAGTCCGCAGGAGGAATGGGATCTTCTGGAGAATCATTACAATCGCGTAACGGATACATGTATTCCCGAAGAAGAAGCATTCCGTAGGTTGCAAAAACATATTTTTAAAGTCTGGAATGATGCGGAAAAGAGTGGTGAACGCTATTTCCCGCATGAGTATATGTACAAAATGCTGCTCTCCGGCGATCTTAAACAATACTATGAAATAGATCCGAAAAATTCATGGATGCTTGCTGCAGCAGAAAAAAATCTGCCAATTGTCGTTCCGGGCTGGGAAGATTCTACGATGGGAAATATTTTCGCTTCTTATGTTATCAAAGGCGAAATGAAAGCAACTACCATGAAGAGTGGTATCGAATACATGGTATGGCTGGCTGACTGGTACAGAAAAAATTCAGGAGGTAAAGGTGTTGGATTCTTTCAGATCGGTGGTGGTATTGCCGGCGATTTCCCGATCTGTGTTGTGCCAATGATGTATCAGGATCTTGAATGGCACGATGTTCCATTCTGGTCTTACTTCTGCCAGATCAGTGATTCTACCACTAGTTACGGTTCTTACTCCGGTGCTGTACCTAATGAAAAAATAACCTGGGGTAAACTTGACATCAAAACACCAAAATTCATCGTTGAATCGGATGCATCTATTGTGGCTCCGTTGATGTTTGGGTGGGTTTTGGGGTGGTAGTTTTTTGGGTTCAAAGTTCAAGGTTCAAAGTTCAAAGTTGGCTTCGTAGACACCTACGAAGCCCACTTTGAACTTTGAACTTTGAACTTTGAACTTTGAACTTTGAACTTTGAACTTTGAGCCTTGAACTTCCAACAAAACCTATTTCCATGTACAGATGAATTCGTACCTTTGCACCTTCAATTGAAGAAAGGTACATGGACAGATTTTCATATTTAGGAAGCGCTGATGTTGCTCAGATAGACGACTTATACAAACAGTTCCGTAATGACCCGGCGAGTGTGACAGAAAGCTGGCGGAAATTTTTCGACGGATTTGATTTTGCACGAACGAATTTTGCAGAAAACGGATCTTCATCTGCTGATGTCGTTCCTGAGAAAGTTCAAAAAGAATTCAATGTCATTAACCTGATCAATGGTTATCGTTCACGTGGACACCTTTTTACAAAGACAAATCCTGTTCGTGAACGAAGACAGTATACTCCGACACTGGAAATCGAAAATTTTGGTTTGAGTGTATCAGATCTGGATACTGTGTTTCATTCAGGATCTTTGATTGGAATTGGTCCGGCGACACTTAGAAATATAATTTCTCATCTCGATCAGACTTATTGCGCAAGTGTTGGAGCTGAATATAAATACATCCGTACTCCGGAGATCGTTGACTGGCTTGAACAGAAAATGGAGAACAGTAAGAACACGGCTCCGTTTTCTATTGACAAAAAAAGAAGGATCCTTTCCAAGCTGAATGAAGCTGTCGCTTTCGAGAATTTTCTTCACACAAAATTTGTAGGTCAAAAACGTTTTTCCCTTGAAGGTTGCGAAACACTTATTCCGGCACTTGACGAAGTCATTGAGTGTGGTGCTGAAATGGGAATCAAGGAATTTGTAATTGGTATGTCGCACCGTGGTCGGCTGAATGTGCTGGCGAATATCATGGGGAAAACATACAAAGAAATTTTTACTGAGTTCGAAGGATTGGAATATGATGAGCATGAATTTTCAGGAGATGTAAAATATCATCTTGGTTTTTCAAGCGATGTTCAGACATCCTCAGGAAAAGATATTCACCTTAGTGTTGCACCGAATCCGTCGCATCTGGAAGCAGTAGATCCTGTCGTTCAGGGAATCGTACGCTCGAAAATTGATAATACTCCCGGTGGCGACGAGAACCAGATCGCACCGATATTAATTCACGGCGATGCGGCCATTGCCGGTCAAGGTGTCGTGTATGAAGTGATACAAATGTCATTGCTGAAAGGTTATCGTACCGGTGGAACCATTCACATGGTTGTCAATAATCAGGTAGGATTTACAACGAATTATACGGATGGCCGTTCGAGTACTTATTGTACTGATGTTGCCAAGGTCACGCTTTCTCCGGTCTTCCATGTAAATGGTGATGATGTGGAAGCGCTTGTTTACACAATACAACTTGCAATGGAATTCCGTCAGAAATTTCATCGCGATGTTTTTATCGATATTCTTGGTTACAGAAAATATGGTCATAACGAAGGTGATGAACCACGTTTCACTCAGCCGCTCTTATACAAAGCAATTGCAGCTCATAAAAATGCAAGAGAGATCTACAATGAAAAACTATTATCACAAGGTGAAGTAGAAGCAAACCTTGCCCGTGAAATGGAAAAATCTTTCCGGGATATGTTACAGAACAGTCTGGATGTAGCCAAACTCGTAAAGAATAAACCGGTTTCTGAATATGCTGAAGGAAGCTGGAAAGGTTTACGTCTGGCAACTCCCAATGATTTTAAAGAAAGCCCTGAAACAGGAGTAGAACTGAAAACACTTTCGGCCATTGCTGAAAAAATAACTTCTCTCCCGGGCGATAAAAAATTCTTTACAAAAACTGTTAAGCTTTTTGAAGATCGTAAGAAGATGGTGAAAGAAAATCGTCTTGACTGGGCAATGGGCGAATTGCTTGCCTATGGATCTTTATTGAATGAAGGATTTCCGGTTCGCTTCACAGGACAAGATGTGGAGCGCGGAACTTTTTCGCACCGGCATGCTGTAATACAGATGGAAGATTCTGAGGAACAATTTACTCCATTGAATCACATTGAAAGTGGAAAGCAAGCACCTTTCAGAATTTTCAATTCATTGCTTTCTGAATATGCAGTTCTGGGTTTTGAATATGGTTATGCCTTGCCTAATCCTAATTCTCTTGTGATCTGGGAAGCGCAATTTGGCGATTTCAATAATGGCGCTCAGATCATCATTGATCAGTATATCAGCAGTGCAGAAGATAAGTGGAACAGGATGAATGGAATTGTTCTTTTATTGCCTCATGGCTATGAAGGACAAGGGGCAGAGCATTCAAGTGCACGGATAGAAAGATATCTGAATCTCTGTGCTGAAAATAATATGCAGGTGATAAATTGTACCAGCCCGGCGAATTTCTTTCATGCATTACGTCGTCAGCTCCACAGGCCATTCCGGAAACCACTTGTGATATTTACTCCTAAAAGTTTACTGCGTCACCCTCGTTGTGTTTCTTCAATGAACGATCTTGCAAAAGGACGATTCATGGAATTAATTGATGATGTGTCTGTGGATGCTATAAAAGTTTCCAGGGTAATAGTTTGTTCCGGAAAAGTTTATTATGATCTCCTTGAACAAAAAGAAAAAGATCAACTGACCAATGTTGCATTGATCAGAATGGAACAACTGTATCCTTTCCCGGCAGAAAAATTGAATGAGCTGAAGACAAAATATAAAAACGCCAAAGAATGGATCTGGTTGCAGGAAGAACCTGTAAACATGGGTGCCTGGTCTTACATTTTAAGAATGACCAATGGTGTCATTCCGTTCAAAGTTATTTCCAGGCCCGAAAGTGCAAGTCCTGCTACGGGTAGCTATAAAGCACATGAGCGTGAACAAAAGGAATTATTATCAGAAGCATTTAAAAAATAATTTAACACCAGTAAATTTCTTCCTATGTCAGTAATTGAAATGAAAGTTCCAAGTCCGGGTGAATCGATCACTGAAGTACAGATTGCCAGATGGATAAAAAAAGACGGAGATTATGTAGAAAAAGATGATGAATTGTGCGAGATCGATTCTGACAAGGCTACACTGACTTTGAACGCTGAAGCTTCCGGTGTACTAAAGATTCTTGCTAAGGAAGGAGAGACCATTGCTGTTGGTACGGTTGTTTGTTCAATTGATGCTGATGCCAAAGGTCAAAAGCCTGCAGTAAAAACGGAAGCAAAGGCAGATTCAAAACCACAGGCTGCTGTTAAATCGAAAGAAGAACCAATTGCAGTAAAAAAAGAACAACCGGTCTCTGAAAAAACTTATGCGGAAGGGGTTCCTTCTGTAGCTGCAGAAAAAATACTTCGTGAAAAAGGTATTTCGGCAGACAAGATCGAAGGAACGGGCAAGGGTGGAAGGATCACTAAGGCTGATGTGCTTAATCCAAACATTATTGACATGAGTACACGCGGTGGAAGAAATGTCCGTCGTGAGAAAATGACCATGCTCCGTAAAAAAGTTGCTGAACGTCTGGTGGCTGTGAAACAGGAAACTGCTATGCTTACGACTTTCAACGAAGTGGATATGAGTGCTATTATGAAGATAAGAAAACAGTATAAAGATGTCTTCAAGGAAAAGCATGGAGTAGGTTTGGGATTCATGTCTTTTTTTACAAAGGCTGTTTGTGAAGCCTTGTTGTCATTCCCTGCAGTTAATGGACAGATCGACGGAGCAGAATTAGTTTACCACGATTACTGTGATATTGGAATTGCGGTAAGCGCACCGAAAGGGTTGATGGTTCCCGTGATCAGAAATGCAGAGAGTAAATCCCTTGCTCAGATCGAAACTGCAGTCAACGAACTTGCGACAAAAGCCCGTGACGGAAAAATAACTTTAGAAGAAATGACGGGTGGAACATTTACAATTACCAATGGCGGAGTCTTTGGTTCCATGCTTTCAACACCAATAATTAATCCGCCGCAATCTGCCATTTTGGGAATGCATAATATTGTTGAACGTGCAGTGGTTGTTGATGGAAAAGTTGAAGTTCGACCGATCATGTACGTGGCACTTTCATATGATCACCGCATCATCGATGGCCGTGAATCAGTTGGATTCCTTGTCAAAGTAAAACAAATGCTCGAAAATCCGACTTTAATGTTGTTTGGAGGAAATGATCCAAATCGCACTTTACTCGGATTATAATTAATAACGAATAACTAATAACGAATAACGGGCGTTGTAGCAAGGACCTAATTTGCTACAGCGCCCGTTATTCGTTATTCGTTATTCGTTATTCGCTATTCGCTATTCGTTACTAGTTACAAAGCTTCAGCAACCACCTCATTCACCTCCGGTACCAATTGTTTTAACAAACGTTCAATACCCGATTTCAGTGTAACCGTAGAGGAGGGACAACCGCTGCATGAACCTTTCATTACAACAGTTACAATGCCATCTTCAA
>JBMQEM010000117.1:0-5420 GCA_049363815.1 Bacteroidota bacterium | reverse complement strand
AAAATCATAATAAAAAAAAAGCCCGCCAATAGGTGGGCTTTTTTTATTATGTCTGTCCCGTCCTGAAATAAGTTGACACTAACTCAACTTCAGATGAAAGGATCAGAATCAAAAAAAAGGAAAAGACGTAGTCAACGTGATTACAATTTAGCCTTTAAAATCCAAGTTGTAAGTCAAGTAGAAAAGGGCGAATTAACATACAAGCAAGCCCAACGACACTACGGTATTCAAGGAAGAAGTACAGTTTTGACTTGGTTAAGGAAATTAGGTACCTTAGACTGGACCAAACCTAAACTCCATTCTGTGACAACTTCAAAAGAGAAAACCCCGGAGCAGCGCATCAAGGAACTTGAGGCAGCTTTAGAACTTGAAAAACAGAAAACACTTTTATTAAATACTATTATTGATGTAGCTGAGAAACAATATGGATTGTCCATACGAAAAAAGTCTTCGCCCAAGCAGCAACGCAACTCCAGCAAGCGGGAAAACTAAGTCTAAGTACCTCCTGTAAGTTGTTTGGGATTAGTAGACAAGCCTATTATCAAAATAGAATTCGTCAGAAAGAGCAATTAGAAATACGATCGCAAGTTCGCGAATTGGTTATCGATCGACGTCGTCGTATGCCTCGAATCGGTACGCGTAAATTATTTTATCTATTGCAGCCCAGCCTTCGTTCGCGTTCACTCAAAGTGGGTCGCGACAAACTATTTTCTTTCCTTCGTATGGATCATTTGCTGATAAAACCACAGAAAAGTTATACCAAGACCACTGACTCTAAACATTGGTTGAGAAAATATCCGAACCTGATCAAGGATAGAACATTTAACCATGCAGAGCAATTGTGGGTCAGTGACATTACCTATATAAAAACAAAACAAGGAAATAGTTACTTGTCTTTAGTGACTGATGCGGTGAGCAGAAAAATCATGGGCTATCATTTAAGTGAAGACCTTCGGACAGAAGGAGTTTTAAGTGCATTAAAGATGGCAATAAAGAATAGAAATTATAATGGGCCATTGATTCATCATTCTGACAGAGGACTTCAATATTGTTCATATGAATATCAATCCATGCTTCGTAAGAGCAATATTCAAACGAGTATGACTGATGGCTATGATTGTTATCAAAATGCATTAGCAGAACGAATGAACGGAATCTTGAAGATGGAATTCCTCACTGATACTTATGAAGATATCAAACAGACAGAAAAGGTTATCTCCCAAAGTATTGCAACCTACAATGAATTGAGACCGCACCTGTCATTGCGAATGGAAACACTAAGTAAAATCCATAAAACCTTAATTCCATCACACAAAAAAACCACAAGAACTTTGAAAGGTTCTTGTGGTTTTTTACCTTCGTTTAACAGAAAATAATCTGTCAACCTATTTTAGGACGACTCACACAAAAAAAAGAGGCCACTCTTCCGAGCGGCCTCTTCAATTTTATTCTTAGAATAGAATTACTTTGTAAGTACTACTGATTTGTTTACTGTAGCAGAAGCAGATTGAAGCTTCACTGAGTAAATTCCTGCAGGCTGACCTGAAAGATCGATAGTTTCATTGCTTAGTGATTCGAAATTCTCAACAAGAACAACAGAACCTAAAGAGTTGATCACAGAAACTGTGAAGTTTTTATCATTAGCATTCTTGTTAAGGATGTTTACTTTACCGTTTGTCGGGTTAGGATAAACACTGATCAAAGAAGAAGCGATGTTTTCAGTAACTGCATCATCCCAATCAACGCTGATGTCATCAATACGTAGTGAACTTGTTCCTGTACCTTGAGAGCTATAGAAATGGAAGCCCATGAAATAAGTTCCCGCAGGTAACGAAATCGGAGCTACAACTTGCTGATAAGTTGTATCACCAGGAATTGCATTCTGGATGATAAGGTCTGTCATAGAACCAGCTGTATTAAGAGCTCCCATGTAAACTTCAAGGCTACAAGGATTCGCTAATTCAAAATTCTTATAGTAATAAGTAAGAGTATAAACACCTGTTCCAGTTACATCCATACACTCAGTGAAGATCCAGTTGTCATCATCAACTGCGCTACCCGGTTTACGTAAACAAGCTACACCACCGTGTACATAATCAGGACTGATATCAAACGTAACACCATCACCGTCAAGATCTTCAATTGAATAACCCAGGAAGTCATCAGAAGCTTCGAAGCCCATTGAATAACCTGACATAAGGTCTGCATGATAAGAAATTGTAGCGCTTGAAAGAAGATCATTTGCCGTATCTCCATCAGAAGTTACCATTGTATAAGCATCTACAAAATAAACACCTGGAGTTGAGAAATCAGCTGTTTGAGTGAATGTATAAGTTGCAGAATCAAATGGAGCAATTGTACCTGTGAAAGTTTCAGAAACCGGAGTACCTGAATTTACAGAGTAATATACAGGGAAACCTGTAAGAGGGTCAGTACCATAATTTTTGATCGTTACAGAAACCGGAGAAGTTGCACTAAGAAGGCAGCTATTGAATTCCAGAGAAACGTCAGCGATACCACCATCGAATTGAGCAGGAACATAAAGAGAGACATCATCTACAAACCAGAAGAAATCCCAGTCACCTGTATATTCAAAACGGATGTAAACTGTTGCCTGATTAGCTGCGATTGCTGTGATGTCAACATCAACGATAAGAGGATTATCAGTTGCAATGCCTTGTCCAAGACCGGCTTCTGCATGATGAATTTCAGTCCATGTAGTACTGTCATTACTAACAGAAATTACTCCTGTACTTGCAATGTACTGCATGAAAAATTCATTACATCTGAATCTTACTGTACTTTGACCAGTACAGTTGATAGCAGAAGTTGTCAGGATTCCATCTTCACCACCAACAGAAGCACCCGCTGAGTCACTATCAAATTTGATGTAACCATTAGCAGCAGTTGTACCTGTTGTGCTTAGTGAATCAAAACCATCATAGTCTACCTGGTTAAAGGCACCGGTAGTTGTATAACTCCAGTTAACGCCAGATGACGTAGCATCCACGTTTGACCAACCTGCCGGAATTCCGGCAGCAAAATCTTCTGAATAAAATGCTGCATTCACTTGATTTGCCTGAGGCGCAACTCTCATAGATTGATTGATTTGGCTCGCAGTTTGGTTGACCTGCTTGCCAGAGCGATTGTTGACATTTTCAGAAGAATTACCACCTCTTGCAAAAGACATTAGGGAAGCAACCATCAAAAACACCGATAAAGTAGTTTTTTTCATTTTGATTAATTTTGGTTAGATTGATAATAAATTATGTATCGATTAGAACGAAACAAATATACCGATTTTAATTTCTAAAGAAGGCACATGACGAGAATCTTAACAAAAAACCAGATTATTTTTCTTCGTTTTTGGACTATATTCATAAATGCTGATAGTTCAGATATTTACATTTTCATGTAGGATTACTTTCATAGCAAAATCGATAAGACATGAATGTGCCAGAAACAGCATTCCGTAAAAAACATAGCCAAGCTAAAAATAACTAACTTTGTTGATAGCTTAACTCTAACCTAAGGAAAATGAAGAAATTATACACCATCGTATTACTTGGATTCTTATTCAACCTGACTGCCAGCGGTCAATTTAAGATTGAAAAGAATCAAGGGAAAATTTCAGGACGTTCAACTGAAACCGGACAGAATCCAAGCCGGTCGATGGCAACTAATAATAATTCCAGTGCAATTTTATGGTCCGACGACTTTTCTTCATCGGCAAACTGGGTACTTTCACACGAACCGGGAACTGATGGTGATTGGGTCATTGGTCTGACCGGTCCGGCCGGAGCTGCGGCGATCAACATCATTCAATCAGCAACTGCAGGAAATGGCTTTGCGAAATTCGATTCAGATTCGATTTGTTCCGGGAATCAGATCGGGAACCTGACCACGGCCAATTCTATTGACCTGAGTGGCAACCCCAATGTAAAGCTCGAATTCTCTCAATATTATGCCCGTTATTACGACTCAACATATGTTTATGTAAGTACAGATAATTCCAACTGGACACGATTTGAGGTCAACGGTAATTTGCTGATCAATGAATTCAATGGAAATAATCCGGCTCTGAATCCGGATATAGTAAGTATCGACATTTCATCGGTTGCAGGAAACCAATCTACTGTGTGGATCAGATTTCAATTTTACAGTCCGAGCACAATAGATATACTTGCCGGTTGCGGTTATTCCTGGATGATCGACGACGTGAACATTTCAGAGATCTCCGCCATTGATGCAGCAGCACAACCCCTTGCATTTGGAGGAGAATATTCGATCATTTCTTTACTGAATACTCAAGCATTTGACCTTAGTGGAAGAGTGATCAATAAAGGGAGCAATTCAATTTCTTCAGGAACTCTTACATTCAATGTTTACAATTCAAGTGGACAAGTTTATACTGATGCAGCAACGATATCGGCATCGATAAATGCCGGTGACACCTCTGCCCTGCTTATAAGTGCAGGAGCATATGCACCAACTGATACAGGTTTTTATATGATTGAACAAATAGTAACAATTGCCGGCGACGGGAATAGTTCAAACGATACTGCTTATGCATATGTAATTGTAAACGATTCAATAAATGCGCGTGATTATTCCGCGATCAATCCGGCAAGTTATATTGCAGGTGGATCAGGTTTCAATGGAAATACAGGAGTACTCGGACAAGTTTATCATATTTATCAATCCTCGCAGGTTACTTCAGGAACATTCTTTCTTGAAAGTCCTGTTGTTGGTGATAGTGTTTCGCTTTCTCTCTTTCCTTTCGTTAGTGGACTGCCGGACTCTGCAAATGTTCAGGGTTCAGTTGCCTATGAGATCACAGCGGCCGATACGATAGGCGGCGCAGGAGTACTTATTACTTTACCATTCGTGCCACCAATAAACGTCACGAGCGGAGATTATTTTCTTGGCGTGAATCAGCTTGATACAAATTATTTATCCCTTGGTGTTGCTAACAATATCTTCACTCCGGGAAAGGCATTCTTTAATGGCAGTAGTGGCTGGCTGGATGTGGGAAGTATACTACAGGCAGTATTTATTCTACGGTTGAATAATCCATCCTCAACACTTGTAAACGTAGCAGATCCTGGCAAGGGAAAATATTTTTCAGTCTATCCCAATCCGGCAAGTGGTTCTATCAGAATATTCAATTCAGGAAAAGATGGAAAAGTTTTTATCAATGTGATCAATGCACTTGGGGCTGTGGTCAGATCAGTTTCATATCAATCTTTCACGGAAGAAATAATTGATCTGTCAGACCTTTCATCCGGCAATTATATTATTCAGTTTATTTCAGGTAGTGAAGTTTCTAATGAGAAAATATTAGTAACGAATAAGGAATAACGAGTAACGAATAACGAATAACGAATAACGAATAACGAATAACGAATAACGAATAACGA
>JBMQEM010000116.1:0-5455 GCA_049363815.1 Bacteroidota bacterium | reverse complement strand
CTCCTATCATTCCCATTTGAGCTTGTTGGAAATCGTCAATTGTTTTTAGTGCTTCGAAAGCCTCTTCAAACGTCATTTTCTTCGTGACCGCTTCTTCAATAGTTTTTCTTAAGCGTTCTGGAAAAAACCTAGGTAAAATGTCAGGTAAGTAATTAAATAAGTTTTGACGATGTTGCTCGTCGGAAATTTTGGCACTTCCTCTGATTGTGTCCGATTCTCTCCAAAAATCCACAAATCGTTCAGTGTTTTTCATCTGAAGGTTGATGTATCTGGCTTTCATTTCCTGAATCTGAATTTGTGACTCATCCGTTCCAAGATCTCTCAAATATTCATATCTTGCTCGAGGATGATGATAATCTTGAGCAAGAATGAACCTTAAGCGCTCAGTCACTAACGAATCAATAATTTCATTACACTTTATCAACAAGTCCTGAAAATCTTTGATTTGCTGAGTGCATTCGATGATGATTGATCGAGCATACGTCAGCGCCGCAGTATTCTCTGGTGTTGGTTGTTCAATGTTTCTTAGATTCACGCATGTGACTTGTTGTAAAGCGTACGTTGCGTTGAAGGCTGCAATGTCAAGTTCCCAATCGCCAGGGTAGTCGAATTCTATTCTGCCATCTGCATTGACGATTCGCTGGCATTGTTCACTCGTGATGAGTCTGACTGCTTTCTCTCCTACCGCCAACAAAGCATTTGACAACATTTTCTTAAAAAAATACCAGTCTATTGGTCTCCCATCAAACAGGTGTTTAGTTGATGGGATCTCCGATAAAGTCGGCTTTCCTAAGACGTTCTGGGAGGGATGATTACGAGGTTTCATTGTACAAATTAAATAAATAATTTGCAAAAGTTGTGTTTCTGATTAGTAATAGTTGCTCTACTGTATTCGATATCCTTATCCTCGTCAGGACAATTTAACTTCTTAGTTTTTGATTAATTATATTAAAATTAACCGACGAACCTCCGGATTGGCGCGTTAAATAAAGAAATCTGAATATGAAATATAGTATACAACTAATTACTACTTATAAAAGAATTGCTCTTTTCTTACTTAATACTTAGAGTAATTAATCAAAAACTGATTCTATAAACTAATTAGTAACCAAACTTATTATTACTATTCAAATTATATTTCTATGAGTAGTGACTTCACCCCGTAGCCACAATTCAAATCTATTGTATAAAGGTACAATCTAATACACCCTCTTGAAGGAATGATCATAGGTTGTATTGAATAATAATCTACTAATAATTTAATAAATACTTTGTTAATTTCTTGTGTATTGCTTTCGAGCATGGTTTCGTTAAAACATCCGCTGTCAATTCTCCTGTTTCACAATATTGCACTTTCAATACATTCATCTTGACCAATTCTTTCGTGTACTGAAATTTGATGTTGATATGTTTCATCGCAATAGTTCTGGACTCTTTGTTATTAACCCATCCAATTGCGGTCTGATTGTCATTGTACAAAACGGTTGGTTCCTTTTGCTGAAATCCAAGTTCATTCAATAAATATCGTAAATGTACGATTTCTAATGCTGCTTCATAAATCCCAACAAACTCCGTTTCTGCAGATCCTGCTGGTGTCACTGATTTTAATTTCTGAGACCTTGCATAAAAACATGCATCATCATCGTCCAAACTAAAAGCGTAACCAAACTGCCCTTTACCGTCGTTCTCTCTGTTATGACTCGCGTCAACATATCCTCTTAACTTTATTGTTTCATTCCTGTTAAATCGCAGACCGTAATCCTTTGTTCCCTTTAGGTAAGCGAATACCTTTTTCACTCTCCTTATATCCTTTTTTGTCGGATCGCTGCACCTTTGAGCGCACTTCGATAACGCGTATAATATGTCAGCTCTTGTTAAAACTGCTAAATAGTTTAACATCCCGATCAATTCCAAATACTTTCTCTTATCCACCGGTTCATCGTCGTCATCCAGTGCTTTCATTTCATCCGAATAAGGAATCTCAGTCATTCTTGTATTTCCAATATCAGCTTTGTCGATGATTTTCTGAATGTATCCTGGTTGCGATATTTCAATGTAATCTTTTTCATTCTTGATAGACATGCCTAAATAATTTACAATGTTATCACTGTGAATAGTTACCTCGCCAAATTCTTTTTCCAAAATACTATGCAAATCCTCGTACCATTTACGATTGCTGGTAATTACGTAAAAATCATCAACATGAGTACACATAATAATGTAATCCGCTTTTGACCTTTTGTAATAAACGCAAGTGTCGTAATTTGACCTGACATACTGATATTTGACCAACACTTTATCCAAAGTTAAATTCCACTGATAACCTGCTTGTTTTAATCCGTATAAATATTTCTTCAATTTCACAATCTTATTAGAAGGTAATCTAAGATAAATAATTTCATCTGTAACTGTTGATTTCAAATAAGCTCCCTTCACATCCATTGTGCAAGAGTAAGCATTTAACTTTGCTTGAATCGCGACAAGCAATTTTACTGTGCTCGACCTTGCTGTGGGTGATCGGATCTGCGAATATGAATCTTCAGTTTGCTGGTTTCCCAACGCAACTAATCTTGCCTTATATTTGACAATTTCTCCAGTTTCCGGTGATCGTTTTACCTGAAGTACCCACATAGACCCAATGATTTTACCTGAGTATTTTTGCTTTTTGTCCATATATTCGAATACTCCTTCGCTCTCAAGCTGTTTTGTTTCTGTATCTATTGCATCATAAAATTCTTTTCTGTCTTCCCGATATTCAATATCTTTCATGGTAGGATGATCCTCATCTCTTTCAATTATTCTTCGTATGTATTTCTTTCTTTTGCTAAATTCTTGTCTCTTCATTTCTCTTTTCATTTCACTTTCTTTTAGATTATCAAAATCCATTATTTCATTCGGCGCCCATTTCTTGTTCTTGCTTAATTCGTAAACTGTGTAATCGTCATCATTCATAATAGCCCCTAAGGTCCATGTTGCGAGCTTCCCTAAGGTGTTCTGCGTTCGCACCCTCTTAACCTGACCCTCTTCTAATTGTTGTTCGGCCGGTTGTGCTTTTTTGCTCCGCGTCGTCTCTGCGGCAGTACCATCGCTCTCCGGTTGATCGGTCTGTTTTTCGGTATCTCCAGCACAAAGAGCAACCGGACTATCTGTGCCCTTCGGTCTCTCACTTGCGCTGTACTGCGGTTCTTCCGCTGTTATTTCCAAGTCATTTTTATTTTCTGTATTTACCACGACTTTCTCGTTCTCCTTAATAATATTACTCGATTCGTTAATTTTCTCAAGAATTATTTCATTTCCGATTAATTCTGCATCCCTTTCTGTTTCTTTTTCTTTTTCTCCTAAATTGTTTACTGTGTTACCATGAGTAATACTTTCGCCAATTTTGTTGGAAATGATTTGTGGCTTTCGATCAATGATCAAGGGATTCATTTCACCCTCTTGCGGGTACATCTCTTCCGATGTATTCGCATTAATATGGTCATTGATTTGAATAACATCATTTACCTCCTCAATTTTATCGGTGAATGTGCTTGTCGCCAGTTGTATCCAAGAGGAAGGAATGTGAAAAAGTATTCTATAAGTATCCCTTTCCACAATTGTCCTTGTGTGAAAGGAATAGCATAGGATAGCTTTTTCACATTTTATCCCCGGTCCAAGATAGATTCCAGTCTCGGAGCGATCGCCAATTTTGCTGGATCGTTGTTCCTTCGGTATCCAAAACTCCACAGGATTCCCAAAAGGTAAGATGAATAAATCGTTCCAATCAACACGTTTTCCTGTAAACGCTTCTAACCTTGTTGTATCTTTTCCAGTAACAGTTGTACTTCTTAAATTGTTAGTGATTATGGCCAATCTCCACGCGTAGGTCCACAGCGACTCAGGTACGTGCTTTGATCCACTGTAAAATTGTGTAACCTTTTCTGATAGAATTTTGTTCGTGGATTCAGCTAACCCGTTGTGCTCATGAACATAAGGTGCCGAAAACTGTTGTTTGATCCCATTTCGTTTTAGAAACTCAGTGGCTGTCTTCGATGTGAAGATCGGATCGGAATCTGATATCAATGTTACTATTGGTGTGTTGAAATTTTTACTGTCATGTCGATTGTAAGTTTTGTAATGTAGTAAGAAAGATTCCAAAATTTTGTTGATCTCCTTTTTTCCTTTCTCAGTTACACTCATATTGTACATGTAGTTGCTAGCCTTGTCGGTAAATGTGATAACGCTGGTGCCGAACAAGGGACCATAAAAATCCACTCCCACTTCTTGTCCGATGATCAAATCTCTCGGTGCTGTCATTGATGGTTTCACCGTACCGTGAGTCGCCTGCTTACCGTATGTGGTATTTCTTACATTTTTCCTTCGTAGTGTTCCACGTATGCACGGAATACACTCTATGGGGAAAAATTTCAGTACGGCTTCCTTTGAGATAGGAAAATTGTGAATTGAGTCCACCATTTTTAACATTTCGGTTTTGTTCCAATGACCAATTGCGTGAATGAAAGTTGTTATGTCTTCAATATTGAGATTGCTGTTAAATCCGTAAATTCGATGCAACCTCCCTTTGTTGTACATTCTTTGTTTAATCTCCCACTGTTTAATTTTATCGGAAATTGTAAGTTTTTCGCCGTTGACAGGAATTCTCCTATCAACGTCCACCGTCATGTCCTGGTTAACTTCAAAAACCACATTATCGTCCTTGTCAATGACGTATCCACCAATGTTGGAATCTGCCCTATTTTTAAGTACGATTGTGTAACCCTGTTCCAATAATTGAGGTCCTGATAAAATAGTTTCCTCCAAACAAGTAGATAAATAAACGGGTTCGATAACGCCTATTTTACCCTGAGCTTGAATTTTAACTTTTTCTCCTGTCGCAGTTCTAATTTCAGGATACACGTTCTTATGAGACATTTCGTCTAAAAATTCTGCGTCGTGCGTCATGTGCACGTCAGCCCCAGTGTCAATTAGTGCAGACCGAACCTCACTACTATCTCTTGGTTGAAATTGTTTTCGTACGCTGGACACTTTTCTTAAAGGATTTTCGGTCAATTCTAAATTTTCACGTCTTTTATCACTTTCAGCATAGTAATCCTCATAAAGAATTTCATGATTAAACACCTCAAAATTATCATTACTGTTATGATATGTTCTCCCACGTCCTCTACCACCACGACCATAGTCACGACCATTACTTCTGCCACGACCACGTCCACCACGACCTCTGCCTTGTGGAGTATAACTCCCACGTCCTCCACTGTAATCACGTTGATTCGGCTTGTTGTTGTCTTTGTCATCATCTTTATCGTCGTCTTTATCATCTCGCGGCTTTTTTATCGTTCGATCATCTTCCTTATTGTAAAACTTCTTATTCTTTTTTCCATTGCATGAGTATGGCTGGTGAGTGGCGTTTGGATCTCCGCATTTGTTGCAAAAGAGTTCTCTGCAACACGCGACA
>JBMQEM010000115.1:0-21454 GCA_049363815.1 Bacteroidota bacterium | reverse complement strand
CTTAAGGGCCGTGCAAAAATTATTTTTTTATTTTTTTTATGCTGCTTTTCTGAAATGAAACAACAAATAGATGCTTGAACTGAATAAAAAGAAAGCACCGATCTGATGTATGGAAGCCATCACAATATTTGCCTGTGTGAGAACTGTAATCACTCCCAATAAAAACTGAATTCCAATTGCTGCAATGAGAATGTGAATTCCTTTTTTCTGAAAATTGTTCAACTTTTCTTTTCCTGACTCAATATAGAACCATGCTACAAGAAAAAGTAGTGTGAAAGCAAGAAACCTGTGAATGAACTGAACTGTTACTGGATTATCAAAAATGTTTAACCACGCTGGTTGCATAACGCTCATACCTGTCGGAATAACTTGTCCGCTCATTAATGGAAATGTATTGTGAATTTTTCCGGCGTGAAGTCCTGCAACGAAGGCACCATAGATTATCTGTATCGACAACACAACAAAGACTAATTTATTTAATGCTGAAAGTTTTTTATTTTGGATTGATTCTCTTTTCTCTGTGTAAATCAGTTCCAATCCATAGTAAAATGTAAAAGCAAAAGTGATGAAAGCAAACATCAGATGAATTGCCAATCTGATATGACTTACACTGGTCCGTTCCGCAAGACCGCTGCTTACCATGAACCATCCTAAAAATCCCTGAATTCCTCCTAGAAGAAAAAGGAAGAGCATTTTTTTAATGGTAACTGAATCGAATCTTTTCTTTACTAAAAACCAGAGGAAAGGAATGATAAAAACAATTCCGATCAATCTGCCTAACAGACGATGAATAAATTCCCACCAGAAAATTGTTTTGAAATCTGAAAGCTCGAAATGATAATTTACCTTTTGGAATTGCGGGATCTGCTGATATTTTTGGAAGGCGACTTCCCATTCAGCATCATTGAGCGGAGGAATTGCGCCCATGATCGGTTTCCACTCAGTAATTGAAAGTCCGGATCCTGTTAAACGGGTAATGCCACCAATGACCACCATTCCGAAGATCAAAAAGCAACCACTGAAAAGCCAGATTGCGATTTGCTTATGATTTGATTTCATGATAAGAAAACAAGACTTCTAGGAATTAGTTTGGCAAAGTCAGAGAAAAAGACTTTTGCTGAATTCAATTAATCATATTTCTGTTTGACGAACCAGCGATCATTGATCGTAAATCCAACAGTTAACTTAAAATATTTTTCCTGAATTGGATTTGCACTTACTTTTCCGCGCTGACCTGCTTCTGCTGAAATATGCAAATGTGTACCGGCTCTTCTGATGGGTAATCCAAATCCAATCGATACACCCATATCTTTGATGTTCTCTGTCCCTACATTCAGGTAAGTTTGTTCATAATGGAAACCTGCCCGGTAAGAAACAAAATTCCCATAACCTCTTAAAGCACGGTCGTTTGGTGTCAGTTGAACTCCGACAGCTACTTTCCATGTATCAACCAATGAATCTGTTGCATCCAGGAATTTAAAGTCACTCCATTGCTGCATAGAATAATCAGCGCCGAACAACCATTTACTTCCTTTCTTCAGTGTGAATCCGAATCCAACACTCATTGGTAGCGTCACTTTTTTCTGATCACCATAACTGTAAAGAGCGGTATCGCGGATAAGGACCTGATTTGCGGCAGAGACATTGAAATATCTGAAAGAAGATACTGTACGTGTTGCTCTTGCATTCAGGTCAGCAGATGGGCTTCCTGTAATTCCTAACAACAGATTCCAATCACTTTTCATTTTGCGGTTCACAACCTTGCTACGCAGATCAGTTGCCTGAGCAATTTCCTGATTGATAGAATTTTTCACATCATATGAACCTGCAGAAGCATCTGTTCCTATCAAATTACTTAATGAATCGGTCAGCATTTGAATTTGTTTATCATACATGACCAGAGAATCCGACTTTGCCAGTTTCAGACTATCGAATGCATATTGCAAACCGAATTTAAAATGGAACCAACCGATTGAAGTGCTGGAATTATCAAGCGTATTCATGTAGTAAGGTGTACGGTATTCAATCGTACGATTCTTATTGATGACACCGAATAAATATTCAATGTCAAAACCAACCGATAATTTCTTTCCAAATTTCTTTCCCGTTCCCATATGAAAACTATTGAGACCACCGGAACCTTTATAGGTTCTGATCTCATCATCACCAAACGGAGTGGTGCTGTTTTCCTGGATTGAATATCCAACTTTTGAAAATGGTTTCAATCCAAATCCTACCGCCCAGTTATCAGGAATAACAGGAAAGGCAAAATCAAAATATGCAAGGGAGATTGTATTCGTATTTTGTTTAACACTTAGGCTGCTTAATTCAGTCTGAGAGTAATTCACACCGCCGTCGAAAGTTGTATACCAGATCTTTGAATAAGCTGCCGGATTACCTGGATTGATCATGAACGGCTGTGCCATTCCAATTTCGAGTCCGCCCATACCAAGATTTCTGGCAAAGGTAGTACCGGTGATATCACCAATTCCATAACGGGAATACGGTGAGCTCGTGGCATTTTGTGCGTTGCTACTGAAAGAAATTAAAAGAAGCAACGGGATGAATAAAACGGAGGCTCTTTTATTTAGAGTGATTGTACTTGATAATTTCATTTAAACCAATGTTTACTAGATCGGAGGCGGCAAAGATGCTTAAATTAACTTGACCTGCAAAACGTTGAGCATCTCCGCCGGTCAGAATGACTTTAAGCTGACCATGTTCTTTTTTATAACGGGCAATAATTCCTTTGATTTCTTCAACCATTCCATTAAAAACACCCGCTTGAATTGCAGTAACGGTAGAATTGCCAATCAATTTTCCGGGATTCTTTATTTCTACTAAAGGGAGTTGATCTGTTAATTTATTCAAAGCTATAAACCTCATACTGAGGCCCGGACTGATGGCTCCCCCTTTATACTGCTTTTTTGAATTCACAAAATCAAATTTGAGACAAGTGCCGGCATCAATGATCAGTACATTTTCCTCCGGAAAGAGAAAACTTCCTGCAATTGCGTTTGCAAGTCTGTCTTTGCCCAGAGTTTGAGGTGTTGTGTATAAGTTTTTTACAGGAATTTTAACAGAGCTTTTGAACTCCTTCACCTTGTATTTTTTAAGTTGTTTTTTAAGCTCCGGTTTGAGGGAAACAACAGATGAAATCATTGCATATTCAATTTCAAATGACTTGAAAAGTTGTTGTAAATAGCGAGTGCTTAGCGACTTGCAGACATCTCTGTACATTATGTCGTTATCGCGGAAAATTAAGATCTTACAATATGAGTTACCCAGATCGATCGTCAGATTCATCACAATTAATTTGATGCAATGTAGGGAAAGGGTGAAAAATAAGTGCGAATTTCAAGAATTAAAGGGAAAAACATTTTGGCGGTTTTAATTTTTTTCTACTTTTGCGCCACCTATTCCGGTGATGTAGCTCAGTTGGTAGAGCAAAGGACTGAAAATCCTTGTGTCGATGGTTCGATTCCATTCATCACCACTACTTTTAAATTCAGATCATGAAAAACGTTGACAAAGGGATTAAATTTGATCGTGTTCTTCTGATAGATGACAACGACATTGACAATTTTATCAATGAGCGTATGATCACGACCAACTCTTTTTCAAAGATGGTCATCGTTAAAAACAGCGGCGAATCAGCATTACAATTTCTCAGAGAAAACAGTGAAAATGCAGATGTATTACCGCAAGTGATATTTCTGGATCTGAACATGCCGGTAATGGATGGTTTTGCCTTCCTGGAAGAATACGAAACTTTACCAGCTTCTATCCGCACAACTTGCAAGGTGATCGTACTTTCATCATCGATCAGTCCTGAGGACATCAACCGTGCATCTACAAATCAGTATGTAGTGAAGTATGTGAATAAGCCTTTGAATGAAAAATATCTGGAGGCGATTAATTTTTAATATTGAAATTAGAGATTAGTAATTCTTAGTGTCCGCTGAATATTTTTAATTGAAACTAAGCACCTAACCTGAAACCCATCGTTTCAATTTTTCTTTTTTTGTTTGCCCAAAATCCCGATAATTTAAGTCGTTAATCATCTTACATACAAAATCAAAAAAGCCTTCTGAAATTCAGAAGGCATTTTTGATTTATCGTGATCTAATTAATAATCTCGAATTACGAATTACAAATTTAGTCTTTAATCGGATTCGCCATTTTACGGATCATAGCATCGTCAAGTTTAACGTACCATAACATACGGCCCGGACCTTGATTTACTTTCTGGAAGTTTTCATAGATCTCATTTAACTTCTTAACTTTTTTACGAAACTCTTCAGGCTTGATAGCCGCTTTCAGCATCTTGATAAAGACAGAAGCCGGTTCGTATAATGTTTCATCTTCAGTGATCTGACGTTTTACCGATTGAAGTAATTGAGAACAAAGTCCGTCTTCACCCATGTAGCAATATTGCATTGCCTGGAATAATTTGTATTCAACATCAGTGAAAGTAAATTTCTTCATCGACAATTCGTTTCTCAGATTATTCAGTATACGTGCTGCTCCAGAAAAATCTCCTTCGTAGAATTTACCTATTGCAAGGAATCTGCGGAATGAAACGTGAGGATAAGGTTCGTTGATGTTTGTATCGAAGTTAGCATCAAGTTCAGTGTTCTGATCGATCAACTCCTGAACATTTCCATTGACAAGGAATCGTTCAACTTTTGAGTGTAAAAATTGTGTTACATAAAAACTGAATACCGGCTTGAAAGCGATCTCAGGAACGTTACCATTGATCTGACGGTAGTAATGATCAGCGCGAACTGCATTTCCCGTTTTCTGATAGTATTCGAAATATAAATAGTCAACTAAGAATTTAATGCTTTGATAGAAAGTGTCCATTTCATATTTATCAAAATTCTTTTTGATCTGCTGAAGAATGGTATCAACTTCTATTTCCAGTGATTTAAGGTTTTCTGATTTTGTGAAGACACACATGTAATAGATACGAACGATGTTGTACATTACAGATAAACGGTGGCCTTGATACAATTCAGAGATGTTTGTCAATTCGCGCAAAGATGCCTGAACAGCTTCACGATCTCTTTCGTCTTTTGTTAAAAGATAATTTCCTGTACGTTTTACAAAATCATAAAATAAGTCTTCTGCTTTAACCACTGCCAGGCTGAAAGCGACGTGACGATTATATTCTTTTTCATAGTAATCAAAATCACCATTGAACATGCTTAAACGAGCAAGGGCTTTGTATACTACGATCAGTTCGTTCGATAGATCATATTCTATTAATTGTTTCTCCAGATTTTTAAGTGCACGAATTGCAACTTCACGGTCATTACCAAAAACCATTGCAGGCACCATTGATACTTTATCTTTAAGTGCGCTGATCGGATTCTTTACGTTCTGAGCAAGGTACTGAGCGATCCGTTCGTTCAGTCTTGACTTTAAAGTATAGTATGTACTTGGATTAACCTGAAGAAGTTCCATCATCTGCGTTTCATCGTAATTGTTCTTTCTTGCAGACTCCAATACTAAGTAAGGCTTGTTGTTTTTCCGGCCGGCAACGGCAGAAAGCAATTCCTGATACTCAGCGTCATTTAATTTCTTGATGGTCTTGTTTAATGTTTCCATAATTATAGGGGCAGTTTATATTTGATTTTATGAAGGGTTTAACGGCGAGAAAATCTATTTGGATACAGTTTGTTCTCTTTTCACAGTTTCTACTACAAATTTCAGTTTTTATCAGTCAATTCTTCGTTTTTTCCTCAAAAAGTCATCTTTAGAAGCCAGGATGTCTTATGTTGATCAAAAATATTTTCGGACAAAAAAGCCTGAAATCTTACAGTTGTAAGAAGGGTATCAGATTCTAAAAACAAGAGGCACCTCTATTAGTATATATTGTCATAAGATCAAAAACCATTTATGATGAAAACAATTATCGCTAAAAGAGAAGATGCAGTTCAGCCAATTGGAGCAATAAAAGCAATTCGCAACAGAGCAGCTTCACACAAATTATTCACTTATGCTTTAGAGCTGGTGATCCTTTATGTTTTGGTATTTGCAGCAATGAGCACATTTGCGCAAGAACCGGCTAAAGCAACAAAGCCAACAGGTAAACTTGAATTCGTAAAAGAAAACATTGTTTTCAATTCGGGTAAGGTTTATATGAATTGGGTATCAAAACCATCTTCAGATGACTGTATCTATGTAATTGAGCGATCAATTGACGGAACAGAATATGAGCCTGTCGGTTTGAAAGAAGGTATCGGTTCTCCGCTTGAGTTGTTATATAGCTGGGTAGATACAAAACCTGTTACAGGAATAACACACTATCGTATCAAGCAGATTGATAACGAAGGTAAACTGGTAGCACAGGCAGATCCTAAATCTGTTATGTCTCCAGAGACAAGTCCATTGTTTATTGACAAGTCAACAAGAATGGTTCAGGTTAAATAATTACCTGTTCTATTCATGCTTGTCGTTACGGTAAGACAAACATTTTTATTGACTATCAAGAAACCAATGAAAACCAAAACGCTGATTGATCTTAATTATAAAAAAGCACCAGGACTGCTACTTGCAGTCCTGATACTGTGCTTTAATATAGTTCAGGCTGCTCCTTCAGCATCTTTTACTTCTGATCAGCAAATTGGCTGTACCCCATTGAATGTACAATTTACAAGTACATCGACAGGTGCAGTTTCTTATTTCTGGGATATGGGGAATGGGAACACCTCTACGTTGGCAAACCCGGCCAACCTGTATACCACACCCGGATCATATACCGTCAAACTGATTGCTTATGACGGTAGCGGAAATGCAGACTCCTTAGTAATGGTCAATTATATTACTGTTGTCGGGAAACCAACAGCAGACTTCAGTTCTCCGGTTTTGGCAACTTGTCTGGACGGAAACAGCTTTTCCTTCAATAACAGTTCCGTTGGCGCAACAACCTACTTGTGGGATTTTGGCGATGGAACTACTTCAACCTTACCGAATCCTCAGCATTCTTACACATTACAAGGAAGTTTCACTATTACGTTAATAGCAACAAATGCCTTTGGTTGTCAGGATGTGAAGATCAGGAATCAATACATTACTATTTACCCAAAACCAAATCCAACGATCACTTCAACTGTAACAGCAAGTTGTGATCCTGCAACGGTTTTTCAATTTTCCAATAGCGCCTCCAGTGCTACTTCATGGTTATGGTCATTTGGCGACGGTCAGACTTCAACTCAGCAAAACCCATCGCATACTTTTGGCGGTCCTGGAAACTATAATGTTTCAGTCATTGTTACAAACTCATTTGGCTGTAAAGACACAACCGATAGTCCGACAGAAATAAGTGTCGGTTTAAATAACTGGGCGAATTTCACTTCCAATGTTGATAGCGGTTGTGCGCCTTTAGCTGTTCAATTTACAAATACGAATGCAAATGTTGCTTCAAGCTACTGGGATTTCGGAGACGGAACAACATCTGTGTTATCAAATCCTTCTCATACCTATGCTTTAGGCGGGACTTATTCAGTATTCCTTATTGTCACAACGAATTCAGGATGTGCGGATACTGTTTTCAAATCGAATTATATTAATGCAGGAGTTAAACCTTCTGTAAGTTTTTCATATGTCAATACAGTAGGTTGTTCACCACTTACAGTTCAATTTACAAATACGTCTACAAATTACGTTTCATGTCTCTGGACATTTGGTGATGGTACCACAAGTACTGCGACAAATCCGAGTCATACGTATACCAACAACGGAACATTTAGTGTCGTGCTCAAATGCTGGGGACCTACCGGTTGTACCAGAAGCATGATCTATCATGATATAATAACAGTCACTTCATCAGAAGCTATTTTCAATGCCAGCCCAAGAGTGGGTTGTCCTCCGCTTACAACAACATTTAATTCACTTTCACCGGTAAGCGGTCTTACCTATCACTGGGATTTCGGAGATGGAACAACATCAACACAAGCCAATCCATCGCACACCTATAATACCGCCGGAAATTTTGATGTTTCACTGGTGATCATAGATTCACTGGGATGTGTAGATACACTTATTAAGACAAATTATATTCAGACTGCAAATCCTGCAGCGAATTATATACCACCGCCAACAACAGTTGGGTGTGGACCATTGACAACACAATTCACTGATGCAACTGCCGGAGCAAACAGCTGGCTTTGGGATTTTGGTGATGGGACGACATCGACATTACAGAATCCGGTTCACTCCTATTCTATCCCAGGTTTTTATACAGTATCATTAACGACTACATCTGCTGCAGGAGGTTGTTCGCAGCAAATAAATAACTTCAGTTCTTTTGAGGTACAGGGCGGATATGCAGGTTTCACTCATAACGTAAGTACATGTCCACCATATATTGCAAACTTCCAGGACACTTCATTAAATGCAGTTTCATGGTTATGGGATTTTGGTGATGGCACAACATCAACATTACAAAATCCGGATCATACGTTTCAGATCGGCGGATATCACAGTGTATCACTGACGATCACTACCGCTGATGGTTGCACCTATACTACAATGCAAAGTAACAGTGTTTACTTTCAGCCTTTCGGTGCCAACTTTTATGGAGTTCCTTTAGATACTGTCTTCCCAAATCCGGTACAATTCTATGCTAACTCACTGGGAGCAACTTCCTGGTTGTGGGATTTTGGGGATGGCGGATCATCGACATTGCAGGATCCTTTGCATGTCTATCAGAATCCGGGAACCTATAATGTCACACTTACTATATCAAATGGTGTTTGTACATTATTCTATGATCCACCGCCATTTGATTTCGGAACACCGGACATTACTCCGATTGATGGAGGAAATCCGGGACTACCGGTTGTACAGAGTGGATGCGCACCATTGAATGTTCAATTTACGAACATGATTCCGGGAGCGATCAGTTGGGACTGGGATTTTGGTGATGGAACTACATCTACAGAACAGTTTCCTTCTCATATGTATTCTGTACCGGGGATCTACGATGTATCCGTAACAGTTCAGGATACAATAGGAATAGTTCAGACGATCACCATGGATAGCATTGTCAGGGTCTCAGGACCTCAGGCAGGATTTTCCATTTTACAAAATACATCCTGTACAGGTAGTCAGATCTCGTTAATAGACACTTCACGGAATGCTGTGACCTGGTATTGGCAGCTCGGTGACGGAACAACATCGAACGTTCAGAATCCGGTTCACTCCTATTCAACATCCACTCCGAATTATATCATTACACAAACTGTGACCGACACCAGTGGTTGCAGCAGCAGCATCAGCAGAAGTATCTATTCCAATTTTATTAGTCCATTGCTTGCAAGTGAAACAGAGATCTGCGGACTTGACACAGTGCATTTCTTCACAAGTTTGCAGAATTATGCTGCATACCTGTGGGACTTTGGCGATAGTACAACAAGTACGCTTCCAACACCGTCGCATGTTTATACATCAGAAGGTGTATTCAATGTAACCTTAACTGTAACAGACAATGCCGGCTGCGAGCAGGTATTCAATGTCACACCGGGAATCACAGTTAATTTACCGATAGCAGATTTCACTACAACAACGATCAGAAATGGCTGTAATGAAATAAATATTCAGTATGTAAACAATTCGCAGAATGCTCAAATGTATTTGTGGGATTTTGGCGATGGAAATATTTCTTCACTTGAAGAACCAATGCATACTTATACAGATGCAGGGATCTACGATGTAAGTCTTACTGTTTATAGTGGTTCATGTATAAGCAGACAATTTGAGCCACAGTATGTACGTGTCGATACGGCTTATGCCGATTTTACATATACTTCGGATCAACTTTGTTTCCCGAGTAATGCAGTCTTCACCGATCTTAGTGTTGATCCTGTTGAATGGCACTGGTATTTTGGTGATGGGGATTCTTCAAGTGTACAACATCCGTTACATACTTACCTCGACAATCCATCAAGTTTTCCGTATCTGGTAATGACAGACATTCACGGTTGTGTGGATTCCGCATTTTCAAATTCATTTCCAAATTTCAAAGCTGACTTTACAACATCAGCAGACTCAGGATGTTTTCCGATGAGTGTACAGTTTACGAACCAATCCTCATTGGTAGCAGATGCCTTCTATTGGGATTTTGGTGATGGAACCACCAGTAATGATCCATCTCCACTGCATTCATATGCAACTCCCGGAGTTTACGATGTCCAGTTAGTTGTTACCTCCATATGGACCAACTGTTCTGATACATTACGAATGCCTGCATTGATAAAAGTCCGTCAACCGGTCGCAGGATTCCTCAGCACCGACTTGACTTCGTGTGCACCTTCAGTAGTGAATTTCACCGACCTTTCTGTTGATGCAGATATGTATCTATGGGATTTCGGAGACGGTACAACTTCAACAAACAGCAATCCGTCACATATCTATAACACTCCCGGAAATTACACAGTATCCCTGATCGCTAAAAGCAACATGGGTTGCAGTGATACGCTAACAAGACAGGAATACATCCGGGTAATGGGTCCGATAACAGATTTTTCCACAACACCATTGACAGGATGTGCTCCGTTCACAGTTGACTTCACTGATCATTCAACAAATGCAGCTTCCTGGAACTGGAACTTTGGAGATGGTAATTCAGAGACCACAACCAATGCAAGTCATGTCTTTCCTGATTCAGGAACATTTACAATATCACTTGTAACCTGGGATACTGCCGGATGCAGTTCGTATTATCAATTCCCTCAACCGGTAACCATTCATCCAAGTCCTGTGGCAGCAATCAGCGCTCCATCTCTTACAGGATGTGCACCATTTACAGGAACATTTACAAACCAATCTACAGGATTCAATTCAAGTCTATGGGTATTCGGCGACGGATCGACTTCAACAATGACCAATGCCGTACATCAATACGATCAGGCCGGTACATTTAACGTAAAATTAATTGCTACAAATAATTTCGGTTGTACAGATACAGCTACTCTCCAGCAGGCAGTAGAAGTTCTGGCCACACCTAATGTTAATTTCGTCGCATCTTCAAATACAGGTTGCGCACCATTCAATGTAAATTTCCTCAATAGCACTTCGAATACAACAGGGGCCAGTTACTTTTGGGATTTCGGAAACGGGCAAACATCCACGCAGACAAATCCATCAGTGATATATACATTGTCGGGATATTATTCAGTTTCATTATCTGTTACAAATGCAAATGGCTGTTCACAACAACAGAATTTCTCTGCACTGATCCATGTACTGGATACTATACCTCCAAATGAAACGAAGATCTACAGTGTTTCAGTTGTAGATGACCATAAGGTTGAGATCATCTGGGAAAACAATCCGGCAATTGATCTTGCGGCATACATAGTTTACAGAAAGGATGACTATTCAGCTAACTATAATGCCATTTATACAGAGACTAATATTCAGAACACAAATTTTGAATTGACCTCGAGTTATATTGATTCAGGCCTGACGACATTAAGTAAATCGTATACCTATAAAGTTCAGGCAATAGACATTTGCGGATATACCATCCCATTGGATCAGTTGACTGCACATACCACAGTAAATATTTCATCACAACGATCAGGGACAAATATTGCAGTGGACTGGACAGCATATTCCGGTTGTCCTGTAAGTACGTATCAGCTTTACAGGTCTTCTCCGGGAGAACCATTTATGTATCTCGCAACAGTACCGGGAACAAGTTTGTCTTATCTGGATTCAACTTTTACCTGTCCTGTCCCATATCGTTATAAAGTAATTGCTACAGATCTTTGCGGAACAACTTATACCTCATGGAGTGATACTTCACAAACTTATCCTCTAAATACACTTGCCAACCAGGTTGTTGATGTTGTACGGTCAACAGTTGTAGACAACCAGACAGTATTAACAGAATGGACTCAGCCATTGGTGCATCCGGAACAAGTTGCCCAATTCGATATTTATCGCTCAACAGATAATACCAACTTCAGATATTTAACATCTGTACCATCGGTACAGACAGATTTTATGGATTACAATGTCGATGTACAGACGACAAATTACTATTACAAAATTTTAGTCATCAATACCTGTAACATTGACGAAGACTTAAGTGGCCATACTTCAACTATAGTATTGAAAGGAAACATGGATGAACTCCGTCAGGTTCATTTGAACTGGACACCATACAAAGGCTGGTCGCAAGGTGTAGAATACTACATCCTTGAAAAGCTGGATGAGAACGGACACTGGCAGATCCTTAAGCAAGTGGACGGTGAGACGTTCAGGTATGATTATCAGGAATAGTGGCAGCTAGCATATTATGGTGACAGGCTGCTTTTTTAACCTGGAGCTGAAATGAGAATGTAAAAGTCCATTTCGAAATCCGAAATCTTAGCCATATATTCGTCCGGTGAAAAGACCGGTAATTATTCTGTATTTATTAGCATTTTACATTTTATTCCAGTTTTGCTGGTGGGCCTATTTACTTGTGTCCCTTAATGATGAAGTATACCAACACAGGATAGAAAACGTAGGACTACTTGTACTGACTCCTGAACAGAGAGAAGGTGCAACTGTTGCTTTAGAGAAAAAGATCAGCAACAGGAGATGGATGGTGATCGGAGAGGGAATTGTATTTCTTTCACTTCTCATTTGGGGTACAACAGTGATGTTGAAACTTTACAGAAAAGAAATGGCACTTGCCAGACAGCAAAAGAACTTTCTCCTTTCGATTACGCATGAGTTTAAATCTCCTTTGGCTTCTATCAAACTGTATCTTCAGACGTTGTTACGTCACGATCTTGACAAAAAGAAGGAAGTTTCTTTTATCAATAGCGCGATCGGGGATACCGACCGTTTGAACAATCTTGTTGAGAATGCCCTGATGGCAAATCTGATCGATCATAAAGGTTATTCTTTTTCAAAAGAAGATATAAATATATCGGCACTGCTTCGTTTGATGATCCAGAAATTCCAGCAGATTCCCGGGCATGAAAAAATCGAATCACACATTGAAGAAGGCTTGTATGTGCATGCAGATAAAAATGCATTGTCAATTCTTATCTCCAATCTGATCGAAAACGGCTGGAAATATTCCCCGAAAGAAAGTGCACTTGAAGTTACAATCAAACGATCCGACAGTAAGATCCACTTATTAATAGCGGATCATGGTGTCGGTATTCCGGACTCTGAAAAGCAAAATATCTTTACAAAATTTTACCGGATTGGAAACGAAGAGACACGCAAAACAAAAGGTACCGGGCTTGGATTGTTCATTGTAAAATACATTGTCGAAGAACACAATGGTAAGATCAGTGTGATCGACAATAATCCCGTTGGATCAGTGTTTAAAGTGGAGTTACCTTTGTTGGGGTGATTTTTCTGGTAATTCTTAATCAGAGATTCGAAATTAGCTTAGGCGAAATTTTGCAGGCTAATATTGTTTGATTCGATTTACGAAAAAATTGAACTAAATCTCCTAACTTTGCAGTATGAATCCTTCAAAAGTTGTACTTATCATCATGGACGGATGGGGCCATGGCCGGAAAGATAAGTCGAATGCCATTTTTATGGCCAATACACCATTCGTAGACTCCCTTTATCCGAAATACCCAAACACAGAGTTAAGAACGAGTGGTGAAGATGTTGGACTTCCCGATGGACAAATGGGAAATTCCGAAGTCGGACATTTGAATATTGGCGCCGGGCGAGTGGTATATCAGGATCTGGTGAAGGTAAATGTTGCTATACGTGACAATATTCTCCATAAAAATACTGCCGTTTTGAGTGCAATAAATTATTGCAAAACGAACAACAAAAAACTGCATTTGATCGGGTTGGTTTCCGATGGCGGTGTACATTCACACATCAAACACCTGAAGGCGCTTTGTGATATTGCACATGAAAATAATTTATCAAATGTTTTCATTCATGCATTTACTGATGGCAGAGATACAGATCCAAAAGGCGGACTAAATTATCTGAACGACTTAAATGAACATTTAAAACATTCATCCGGAAAGATCGCATCAATTGTAGGAAGATATTATGCAATGGATCGCGACAAGCGCTGGGAACGAATTAAAATCGCCTATGATCTTTTGGTAAATGGAATTGGACATGTTTCATCTGACTATGCAGAAGCTATAAAGGCTTCGTATGCAGAAGACGTAAGTGATGAATTTATAAAACCTATTGTTATAACAGGGTCGGATTCAAAACCCCTTGCAACAATTCAGGATGGAGATGCAGTTATTTGTTTTAACTTTCGTACAGATCGATGCAGAGAAATAACTACAGTATTGACACAATCAGATTTTCATGAGCAGAATATGCACAAGCTAAATCTGAAATATGTAACAATGTCCAATTACGATGACACTTTTAAAAATGTCGATATCATTTTTGATAAAGATAATCTTGTAAATACTCTAGGAGAAGTTCTTGCAGACAATAACAAGAGTCAGATAAGAGTTGCAGAGACAGAAAAATATCCGCATGTCACTTTCTTTTTTAGTGGCGGCAGAGAATTACCATTCGTAGGTGAGACAAGGATCATGATCCCTTCGCCGAAAGTTGCAACTTATGATCTTCAGCCACAGATGAGCGCTCCTGAAATGACTACTGCTATTTGCGAAAAATTGTCTGAAGGAAAAACTGATTTCGTCTGCCTGAATTTTGCGAATACGGATATGGTCGGCCATACCGGTGTTTTCAGTGCAGTTGTAACAGCAGCAGAGACAGTTGACGCATGTGTAAAAAAAGTAGTTGAGACCGGACTGGCTCAAGGATATACATTTTTAATTACAGCCGATCACGGTAATGCAGACTTTATGATCAATGATGATGGAACACCGAATACAGCACATACAACTAATCCGGTTCCATTATTTTTAGTGGGTTCAGAATATAAAAATCTTAAACCCGGAAGACTCGCTGACCTTGCTCCTACGGTTTTACATCTGATGAAACTGCCAATTCCAAAGGAGATGACCGGACAAGTGCTAGTCAGTTAAGAGCGAAAAGTGATTCTCATTGCTTCATAAAATAACCATCATTTATAGAGTTACAGTTATCATTCTGAATATTGTTATTTGACAATTTAAAAAAGCTGTCTGCCTGTGGCAGATAGCCATGCAGCAGGGGAAAATTAGGGGTCTCCTGCATGGCGTAAGCTATTTTATATTGACAAATTCTTACTTATTATAGGCCGAGCTTTTTTTGAAAATCACTACCAGGCTTCCTGCCAATAGCAGGTATTACATTTTAACAAATAATTTCTGATTTATTGTTTCAAAGAGAAGGGACTTTTTTTGAAAGGCCGCCCTGGGGCAAAATATGTATTGTTATGAAGCAAATCAAAAGTAACCAAAGGATTTCCAAGAATACAGCCATGAAAACCTAAAAATAATTTCTCGTCACAAGAATCAAAAGACAAATTAGACAATTAATTTTTTTACCTTCATGTCCTGTTTTTAAACACGATAACATTTATGGAAACGATTCAGAATTATATTAAGACGAATGAAAAAAGATTTGTTGATGAATTGATCGATCTTTTAAAAATACCTTCAGTAAGTGCTGATAGTAAATACGCAAAGGATGTAGCACGTGCAGCAGAATATATTAAAGCTGAACTCGTAAAAGCCGGCGCAGACAAGGTTGAAGTTTGTACAACTCCAGGTCATCCTATTGTATACGGTGAAAAGATCATTGATCCGAAATTGCCGACGGTTATTGTTTACGGACATTATGATGTTCAGCCGCCGGATCCATTGAACCTGTGGAATTCACCTCCTTTCGAACCCGTTATTAAAGACGGAAAGATCTATGCACGTGGAGCATGTGATGATAAAGGACAAGTTTACATGCACATCAAAGCATTTGAGTTGATGATGAAGACGAATACACTTCCGTGTAATGTTCGTTTTATGATAGAAGGTGAAGAAGAAGTGGGATCATCAAATCTAGGTACGTGGGTAAAAGAAAACAAATCGCGTTTGAAAGGAGATGTAATTCTTATTTCAGATACGTCGATCATTGCAAATGATATTCCTTCAATTGAAAGCGGACTTCGTGGATTGAGTTATATTGAAGTTGAAGTAACAGGACCAAATCGTGACCTGCATTCAGGTGTGTATGGAGGTGCTGTACCAAATCCGATCCAGGTTTTATGCAAAATGATTGACTCGTTGAAAGATGAAAACAACCACATTCTGATTCCGGGATTTTATGATGAAGTCGCAGAACTGACAAAAGAGCAAAGGGAAGAATTAAACAAAACTCCGTTTGATCTGGAAGAATATAAAAAGGATCTGGGCATTGATGACGTTATGGGAGAGATAGGCTATACGACTTTGGAAAGAACCGGTATCAGACCTACATTAGAATTGAATGGAATCTGGGGCGGATATATTGGTGAAGGTGCTAAAACAGTATTGCCATCAAAAGCATTTGCAAAGATCAGTATGCGTCTGGTACCAAATCAGGTGAGTGATAAAATGACTAAACTTTTCGAAGATCATTTCAAAAAGATCGCACCGAAGGGAGTTAAAGTTGCTGTTCATCCGCATCATGGTGGCGAACCCGTTGTTACACCAACAGACAGTGTTGCATTCAAAGCAGCAAGCAAAGCAATGGAAACTACATTCGGCAAAAAGCCAATTCCAACGCGTGGCGGTGGAAGTATTCCGATTGTGGCATTGTTTGAAAAAGAATTAGGACTGAAATCTGTCTTGATGGGCTTTGGCTTAGACAGTGATCTGATCCATTCTCCGAATGAGAATTATGGTTTGTTTAATTTCTTTAAGGGTATTGAAACGATTCCGTTGTTCTTTAAGAACTTCACGGAAATGTCTTCTTAACGGATAACGAATAACGGACAACGGCGAATTAATAATTCGTTATCCGTTATTCGTTATTTTTTTTGGCCATGATACCAGATACACTCCGCTTATGAGGAGTACAAATCCTATGTAATGAATCACTGACGGTTTTTCTCCATCGAATAATCCCCAGGCGAGAGCAACTACCGGGATCAGGTAAGTAACAGAAGAAGCAGTAAGCGAATCCGTGAGCCTGATGAGTCGGTTAAAAAGAATCGTTGAAATGGCTGTTCCGAAAAGTCCGAGAATGATCACACAACTCAAACTGAAAATAGCATCAGGCGAAGACATTGTTCTTGCGACAAAATCTGTAGAGAAAAGATAAATACCGAGAGGAATTCCTGCGAACAAGAGGGAAAATCCTGTGTTGCGAATGGCATCGATCCCTAATAAATAATTTCTGATGGTGTTTACACTCACTGCATAGCAGATGCAAGCCAGCACAATGAAGTATGCATAATTTGAATTGCCGGATATCTCTGAACCTCCGCCACCGACAAATAATATTGCTCCAATCAATCCGATAAATATTCCTGTAAGTTTGGTCCTGTCGCTTTTCATTTTAAAGAAAAGCACCCCTAAGATCAAGGTAAAAATTGGTACGGTAGAATTGATCATTCCCGCAAGTGCGCTGCTGATCTCTGTTTCTGCAAGCGGAAACAATACCGCAGGGATACCATTACCACATAAACCGGCCAGCATTAAATATTTCCAGCGTGATCGTTCAACTTTTTTAAAGTGTCCGATTAGAAACGGAAACAGGAAAAGCATGGAGACAAACATTCTGATCGCACCGACCTGGTAAGGTGTGTAAACGATCAAACCCTTTTTCATCAGAATAAAAGAACTGCCCCAAACAAGTGCTAACAATAAAATCAAGAAAATGACAAGACCTCTGTTCTGAGTTTTCACTTACCTTTGTCCTTTCTGATCTCTTTTGATTTAGCTATGGCCTTTGCTTTTTTCTTATTCTTTCCTTTAACTTTATTCTTAGGGACATCGCCTTTTTTACTGTGCTGAAATCCTTTCTTGTCGTGAAATGCTCCCTGAAAGGCCGGATCTTCTCTTTTACGTTGATCATCGATCTGCCTTCTCATCACTTGCTCTTCCTCATAAGGAGTAGGAAGAATTTCCACTTCAGCAGGAATCTGAGCAACAGGAATTTTATCGCCGATCAGTTTCTGAATTTTCTTTAAATGATATTCATCGTTTGGAGCACAGAAAGTAATTGAATCACCGATCTTCTGAGCGCGACCTGTTCGTCCAATGCGATGGATATAATCTTCGTAAACAAGTGGGACTTCAAAATTGAATACATGTGACACGTCTTCTATATCTATTCCACGGGCAGCAACATCGGTTGCTACAAGGAAGCGTACTTTCTCTTCCTTGAATAGTTTAATTGCATTGATCCGTGTGTTCTGGTCTTTATTCCCATGAACAACCCTTACTGACTCCTCGCCATATTTTCTGTCGAGGTACTTATAAATATTTGTAGCAGTAGTTTTTGTTTTACAGAAGATGATCATCTTCCTGTATTTCTCATCCTTGATAAAATAATCAAGCAGATTGATTTTTGTTCTGAGATTAGGTGTAAAATAAACAACCTGACTGACAGACTTCACTGTTTTGACTTCAGGATTGATTCGGATCAACGTAGGTGATAGAAGAAAGTCTTCTGAAACCTGTTGCACTTTTTCATTCCAAGTAGCACTGAATAAAAGATTCTGTCTCTTTCGAGGCATCACTTCCAGCATTCTCCCGATCTGCAACCGAAAACCCATATCCAGTAAACGTTCTGCTTCATCCATAATAAAAACCTGAAGCATCTTGAGCTTTAAAAATCCGGGGAGATACATATCCATTAATCTACCCGGAGTTGCCACTACAATATCGACACCGGCCGTTAATGCATCTTTCTGTGACTTCATTCCTACTCCACCTACCAAGGCAACAGAACGCAGGTCTGTATATTTTCCCAGCATTTTAATTGATTCGTGAACCTGCAACGCCAATTCACGTGCAGGCACGACTATCAATGCTCGTGGGTCAGTTCCTTTAGCATATTTGATCTTCATCAGCAATGGTAACAGGTAAGCTGCTGTTTTTCCAGTACCTGTCTGGGCCACCCCAACAACATCATTCCCTGCAAGAATAACAGGAATGGCTTTTTGCTGAATTTCTGTGGGCGTCTCATATCCGGCGTCCGCCACGGCGGACCATAATTGTTTATTTAACTTAAAATCTAAAAAATCGATGCTTTCTTCTGACATGCGGCGAAGATACAATATTGGGATGAGATGGAGTTGGCTTGTCATAAATCAATGTTCCCCATTCTTGCCCCTCTCCCCTGCAACGTTTCATTACTGCCAGCTTCAAATGACGGTAAAAAAAAACTGCAATCTTCATTGCTGAAGATTGCAGTTTCTTTAATTATATAATGATCTCTCTTACCAGATCTTCGCTCTGATCGAATCAGGACGATACATTTTATCAGCTTCTTTTACTCCGAAAGCCTTGTAGAATTCTTCAAGGTTTGAAAGTGGTCCGTTCACACGATACATTCCCGGAGAATGTGGATCAGTGATGATACGTTGAGCTGCTGCTTCAGGGCGCATAGAACCTGCCCAGATAGTTGCAAAACCAAAGAAGAATCTTTGATCAGGTGTCATGCCATCGATAAGCTCATTGCCTTTTCCTTGCTTAGTGCGTTTAAAAGCATCATAAGCAATAGTAACACCACCAAGATCAGCAATGTTCTCACCTAAAGTAAGGTGACCATTTACATGAAGTGTATCAAGAACAGTAAAACCATCAAACTGATCGATGATCACCTGTGCACGTGTTACAAATTTTGCAGAATCTTCAGAAGTCCACCATGCATTCAGATTTCCTTTAGCATCGAAGTTCCGGCCTTCATCATCGAATCCGTGAGTTAACTCATGCCCGATCACTGCACCGATTCCGCCATAGTTTACAGCATCATCAGCTTGTGCATTGAAGAAAGGAGGTTGAAGGATTCCTGCAGGGAAAACGATCTCATTTAACGATGGATTGTAATATGCATTTACTGTTGGCGGAGTCATTCCCCACTGAGAACGATCTACCGGTTTACCGATCTGACTGATTGCATATTCGTAATTCCATTTTGTTGCATTCATCAGGTTCTGAAAGAATGAACCACGGTTGATATCAAGACCGGCATAATCTTTCCACTTGTCAGGATATCCGATCTTACGAGTAATTGCATTTAATTTTTCTTTCGCCTTAACTTTAGTTGGTGCACTCATCCAGTCAAGTTTGTCGATACGCTCATTATAAACTGCCACCAAATTGGAAACCAGTTCATCCATTTTTTTCTTTGATTCCGGTGGGAAGAATTTAGCAACGTAAAGTTGTCCTAATGCATCACCAACCATACCATCAGTGATCTGCACCATACGTTTCCAGCGTGCCTGAATTTCTTTCTGACCATTCAGGACTTTATTATTAAAATAGAAATCCTGATTTACAAAATCATCACTCAGAACATTACCTGCAAGATTCAGTAAATTCCATTTCAGATAAATTTTCCAGTCATCAATACTATTTGACTTTAACTGGTTTTCCAGTTCTTTAAGGAATAAAGGTTGTCCAAGAACCAGGTAATCATACTTACCTGTGATGTCTAGGTTTTTCATCATCTCATCCCAGCGAAGAGAAGGCGTCATTGCATTCAGATCAGCAATGGTAACTTTATTGTACGTCTTGTATGGATCACGTTGTTCAACACGCGTCATCGAAGCTTTTGCAAGATTGGTTTCAATGCGCATGACAACATTTGCATAATTTGATGCAGTTGCTTCATCCAAACCGTAAAGTTTGAACATGTTGATCATGTGGCTTAAAAACTCAGAACGGATCTTTGTAGATCTCTCATCATTGTTGACATAAAAATCGCGGTCAGGAAGTGAAAGTCCACCCTGATAGATCTGCGGAACGACTACTTCACTGTTCTTTGGATCTTGTCCTGCATACAAACCATACATTGGCGATGCGCCCCATTTCTGAAGCAACGCTGTATAGCTTAGTATTGCATTGAGGTCAGCAAGCTTGTCGATTTTCTCCATTTCAGGACGGATCGGATCAGCGCCTAGCTTCTCAATAGTTACTGTATCCATTGCACTGAAATACAAATCACCTACAAGTTGTTCAGGCGAACCTTTTTTTGCATCTGTTTTTGCAGAAACTTCATCAACGATCTGATGCAGGTTTTTCCTGTTGTTCTCGATAAGGTTAGGAAATGTTCCCGAACGAACCTGATCAGCAGGAATTGGATTTTTCTTTATCCACCCGCCATTGGCGAAATGGAAAAAATCGTTTGATGCTGCTACTGTCGAATCGAAATTTGCTACGTCAACACCAACACCTTTTTTCGCCTCGCTGCTAGAGCAAGATGTATAGACAGTTGCACATCCAAGTGCAATTGCTACTAGTTTCAAAGAGTTTTTCATTACTTGATTTAACTGGATTAAGTTAGGTCCACAAAAATAGAATTTTGCTGTATGATTTATAATTGATTAACCTTTATTAACCAA
>JBMQEM010000114.1:0-21602 GCA_049363815.1 Bacteroidota bacterium | reverse complement strand
CTGAACATCCATGATCCGATAACCATTATGAGTATTTTCATTCATGTCATCAATGTCTTTATAGATCAAAGCCCTTTTCACATTTAATGACGCAAGTTCCTTTATTTTAGAAATTTCTTCCTGATCCCCTCCTGAATACATGATTGCATTTACATCCATGTGATTGGCGAAATGCGTGATAAGTTCGGAACGATATCCTGTTAAAATATTTACAACACCACCGGGTACATCTGAAGAGTTGATCACTTCACCGAAAGTCACTGCACATAAAGGTTTTTCGGAAGAGGCAAGAATGATAATTGTATTTCCACCAACGATTGCAGGGGCAATAAGTGAAACCAGATTTATCAGTCCGTAATTCTCTGATGACAATGCCGACACCACACCCATTGGTTCAGCCATAGAAAAATTAAAATGCGAAGAGTCTACAGGATTTACAGCGCTGAATACTTGCTGATACTTATCGCTCCAGCCGGCATAATAAACAAGGCGATCAACCGACAGTTCCACTTCCTTTTCAGCTTTCGCCTGAGTAGAACCCTGAAGCATTAACTCCTCAACGAATTGAGATTTTCTTCCTTCCAGCATTTCTGCTATTCGGTAAAGGATCTGTCCTTTATTATAGGCCGATTTCGCTGCCCAAGCCGGTTGTGCTTTTCTTGCAGCTACAACAGCTTCCCTGAAATCTTTTCGTGAACCCTGACAAACATTCGCCAGTTGATCCCCTTTATTATCTTTAAGAATATAATACCGGCCAGATTCAGTTCTTGGAAACTTTCCGTCAATATATAATTTGTAAGTCTTCATGACATCAAGGCGCTTACCCTTTCCTGACTGACCATTTACCGATGAGCCATTCGCAACGTCGACTTTATTTTTTTCTATCTGATCCATTTTATTCCGCTTTAATAACGTAGTAATTAATTATGTTCAACATCCAGATAAGGCATTAATCCATGTAAGCCGCCTTCACGTCCTACACCACTTTCTTTATAACCACCGAATGGTGATGTCGGATCGAATTTATTATAAGTATTAGCCCAGACAACACCCGCACGCAAAGCACCAGTGACTTTGAAGATCTTTGATCCTTTATCAGTCCATACTCCGGCACTTAAACCATAAGGAATATTGTTAGCTTTTTCGATAACTTCTTCAATTGTCCTGAAAGTCTGAATCGCCAATACTGGTCCGAAGATCTCTTCCTGAACAATTCTCGACGACTGAGAAACGTTTGTAAAGATCGTTGGCTTACACCAGAAACCTTTGGTCGGCAAAGTACAGGAAGACTGGTGCATTTCTCCACCTTCATTAACACCGATCTTGAGATAGTTTTTAATTTTCTCAGACTGCATTTTTGAATTGACGGCACCAACATCAGTATTTTTGTCAAGCGGGTCTCCGACGATCAAAGTTTCCATTCTGTCTTTTAACTTACGGATGACTTTTGCGGCGATGCTTTCCTGAATAAACAATCTGGAACCTGCGCAACACACATGACCCTGATTAAAGAAAATACCATTGATAATTCCTTCAACGGCCTGATCTATCGGAGCATCTTCAAAAATTATATTAGCCGCTTTACCACCAAGTTCAAGAGTATATTTTTTGTTTGTTCCTGCAATTGCCTTTTGGATCATCTTACCTACATCAGTACTTCCGGTAAAAGCGATCTTATTAATATCAGGATGATTTACCAACGCTGCACCCGTTGCACCGGCACCGGTTATGATATTTACAACTCCTGGTGGCAGATCTGCATCACGGATTATTTCTGCAAGTTTCAATGCTGTCAACGGAGTTGTTTCTGCAGGTTTCAGTACAACAGTATTTCCGGCAGCAAGTGCAGGAGCGATTTTCCATGCAGCCATCAGTAATGGGAAATTCCATGGAATGATCTGTCCGGCCACACCCAGTGCTTTTGCATTCGCACCTGGAACGGCATACTTTACTTTATCAGCCCATCCGGCATAGTAAAAGAAATGCGAAGCTGCCAGAGGGACATCGATATCACGCGATTCGCGAATTGCTTTTCCGCCATCCATTGTTTCAATGACAGCAAGTTCACGTGCACGTTCCTGCATGATACGGGCGATCCTGTAAATATATTTTCCGCGTTCTTTTGCAGGTAATTTACTCCAATACTTATCGTATGCTGTTCTTGCTGCAACAACAGCTTTATTTACATCTTTGTCATTTGCATCCGCTACCATTGCCAGTTTCTTTTCGTTAGCCGGATTAATGGTTTCAAAATATTTACCAGACGATGGCGGAGTAAATTTTCCATCAATAAACAAGTCATACTTTTCTTCCAGGCGGATATGATCTTTACTTTCCGGCGATGGTGCGTATTTCCAGTCAGTATCAAATTTGATTGCTGCTGTTTTTTTGGTTTGCTTTTTTGCCATTCTTATTAATGTAGCAGAGACAATGTCTCTTAATAAAATTAATCTTTTGAAAAATAATCTATGCTCTGGTAAATTCCTGTCTTCTCTTTTACAATTTGCATCAGAAGATCATTAGCAAGAGCACTTGCTCCGAAGCGGAACATATCGGCATTCATCCAGTCGTTTCCAAGTGTTTCACGAAGTACAACAAGATATTGTAATGCAAGTTTAGCAGTAGCAATTCCACCTGCAGGCTTCATACCGATCTGCTTTCCGGTCTCATAATAGAAATCACGAATAGCTTCAAGCATGACCAGTGTTACAGGCAATGTAGCAGCAGGCTGAATTTTTCCTGTCGATGTTTTGATAAAGTCGGCACCGGCATGCATAGCAAGGTCAGATGCACGGCGTACATTATCAAGAGTACTTAATTCTCCTGTCTCCAGAATAACTTTCAGATGTGCATTCCCGCATGCTTCCTTAACTGCAGCTATCTCATCATATACAAAACCATATTCACCGGCAAGAAAATGCCCACGCGATATTACCATGTCGATCTCATCTGCACCTTCGCCAACCGCCCACTTTGTTTCTTCGAGTTTAACTTTGCGTGTCGACATACCACTTGGAAAAGCTGTGGCTACGGCAGCTACTTTAACTTTAGAACCCTGTAATGCAGTTTTTGCAACCTTCACCAGGTTTGGATACACGCAAACAGCAGCAACAGCTGGAACATCAGGAAATGAAGCATGCGGATACATCGCCTTTGTACAAAGTTGCTTTACTTTACCGGGAGTATCTTTTGCTTCGAGAGTGGTTAGATCGACCATACTCAGCGCCATTTTCAAAGCAGTCAGCTTCGACTCCTTCTTTATACTTCGCTTAGTAAATCGCGAAATCCGCTCTTCAACTCCAACCTGGTCGATAGCCGGGCTGTCACTTAAAGAAAAATCAGATCGTTTCATATTGAATTGTTCCGCATTTAGCGGGATAGCGAAGATATAAAAAACTTTGACGACTCGAACGCCCCTGTCAGGACTTGTTATTTACAGCAGAAATGAGAGGAGTACCCAGAAAATCCGCAGATTAGTTTTTAAGTTTTTCCGGTAAAATAATGAATCACTTCAGTCACCTTTGATAACCCGAGGACTTTAAACTCTCTAAAATATTACAGAAAGTCCGATTTCTATCAACCTGTTATACTGACCCTTTTCAAAGAAAGGAGTATACCCGGCCGGAGAGGGTCTGATAGTAGTGATCGAATTGGAATAGCGCCCGTCGACAGTCCATTTCTCTGAAAGTTTGTAAGAAATTCCGAAACGGGCAGCGATTTCATTTTTTTCAAAATCCGGTCCCGTGAATTCACCAAAATGTGTTTCTTCATGTGAATTAAGAAGTACTCCAAAAGAAGGTCCAGCAAAAATATCAATAAGTTTACCGGCATGCCATTGCAGCAATACAGGAACTTCAATATAATTGATCCGCATCAGATAATAAGTGTTATTATCATCAAGCGGTTTTCGGCTTCCTTTTTGAATGTAATTCATTTCAAGCTGGAGAGAAAAAAGATCAGAAAGTTTTCTATTGACAAATAATCCTGCGCTTAATCCGGCTTTGTTAAAACCTTCATAGGTATCCCCATCGACCTGCGAACCAATGACTGCAGCGCGCATCCCGGCTTTGAAACTTTGAGCAGAAAGCAGAGACGGAATTAAGATCAGAATTAAAAATACCAGCTTTTTAAACATACTTTATTCGAAAATTTCCTGCTCGATCACCTGAACAACTTTATAAGTACTGACATCATAAATGTATGCCACCAATTTACAATGCTTCGCATTCCAGGCAGCATCCAGTGTACTGAAATAACCTTTTATAAATTTTGTTCCTGAATTTATTGAAGCGTCTGTATTGAGAGGCTCTCCAAAATCACCATTCATAGAAGACCTCAGGACATCATGAAATAAATAATCAGGCACAAATTGCGGAGTGTGACCATACCATTGTTGCCAGCCAATTATACTGTCTTCAACAATTATCATCTGTAATTTCAGATTACCTGTATAGGTAGACAGCATTTCAACTCTTACAGCAGCCTTTACTACACGGGATGTTGTGTCGTATTCGACAACAGAGTTAAGCCTTGCTTTCGGCAAAGCATTCAACTCAGTTTGTGCAAAACTTTTCCATGATGAAGAGGTTTTTTTGTGCGATCCCGGATAATCAACCCGGTTGATCATTGCCATTGGATAAGAAATAAAACCGAACTCATCATGTATTGCATCACCAACTACAGAAGTGTAATCATCGCCAAAAGATCCGCCTGGAGTTCCCGTACAATCCAATCCACCTGGGCAAACATCTGCAAAGTGACCGGAATGTACACTTACGACAACAAGTTTATCGCCGAAGAGAGCACGCAGGGAATCATTCAGAATAATAGCTGCGGGCGGACAACTACCACAGAGGTGGCCGGTGAATTCTTCTATCATTACTCTTTGCACTGCTGCGGAAGCATCATCAGCAACAACAAGTGTGTCGCCTTCTATTACAACAGCATTGTCACCGATACTTATTCCCGAATTATCATCTTCCAGCCGAGGTCCTTCAATTTTATCACAAGAAACAATTGAGATAATTAACAGAACAGCGGGCAAATATTTTTTTATTGTTTTCATCTTATCAGAAACTGCTGGTTATTGAAATACTTAAACCGTTAGAAGCCGGAACAGTCCGGCAGACACCACCAACACAGAAGATACCTGCCCGTTGACGACCATAACCTAACGAAATACGATTTGCTTTATTGGTATACCCAATAGAAGCGTTATAATAATTAATACGGTTTTCCTTATCACTGTTTCCATAATTGTATTCACTGAAACCGGCAAAAAACCAATGCGGGGAGATGCTGTACTCAGCCAGAAGCAAAGCCCAGTTCTTCTTATCCTGATCTGTGAGAAGATGCTGAATTTCTGTACGAAGATTATGAGTCGCATCGATCTTCCAGTTAAATTCTGCAATTCCAATATGAGAAAAAACATGTCCTTTACCCGTTACGCCTGTTATTACACTTTCATTGTAATTTATATAAACATAGGTCAGTATCATTCGCAGATTCTTTTTGATCTTAATATTGTAATCAACATTAAAATCTTCAAAATAAACTTCTTCACCGATCTTGAAAAATTCCGACGTATAACCTTCTGTAACATCAGCAGTTTGTTTTCTGTCGATAGCCTGTGCACGAGAATAATTTACAGTCACATCAGCACCTCTTGAGCCGCCAAGTACTTTTCCTTCTTTTATATGAAAAAACAATTCACCCTGAAAACCGAATTCACCATTTGGCTGAGTCGCATAAGGATAAAAAGCTGCAAGTATATTTGTATGCTGCTTTGTCATAGCAGGCAGATAATTTATCATCAAACTATTCAGCGCTGCGTCGCGTTCAGAACGGAAACTCATGTTATCGATTCGTTTCAATCCAAGATTGAAACCGAATCCCGGTTTAGAATAAGTTGCAGTGAGTAATGCCGCTGAACCAGTCTTATAGATATAACCTTGAGAATAGATACTGGAATTAGTGTAAGAAGGATCGTTTGCCTTGAAAGCAAATTCTCCGCCGATATTCCAGCCACCCCTCAGTATATTAAACCTGCCGGCACCGGCAGCAACATTTTCAGGTAGAACATAGTCACTATTATCATCAACTTCATACTTACTGACAAAACTGCCACCAAGAATAAATTTTGTTTTCTTATCCTTTAATTTCGCAATTGATTCATTCAGATTCCAGTCGGCGTCCAATCCTCTGACAATTCCTCTTCCAAGTGCGAAAAAGTTTCGCTGTACACCGACGATTCCTTTTATTGTCAGACCGGCAACAGGAGTATATTTCACCCGCACACCTTCCATTGCATTATCCAGCCCTAATCCACGTTCTTCATAAGATCTGAAAACGAGTCCGCTTCCAAACTGGTCGTAGAAATTTCCAACTGTTACTGCGAGTCCGTCTTTTTCATAATTTACAAAACGGTATGTGATACCACTACCGGTATAATCACGTTCAAAACCGAGCAAAGGATTCCGGTAATTCTCATAGCGCAGGCCTGCAGTAAAATTCTGGTATTCGTAATTAAGGTTCAGGAAAGAGTTATTGAGAAATTTTTCCGGCACATCAGGAGCGCCGATCAGGCTATCCTCCAGATAATATTGTCCGTTGAATTCGAAGTTCCCATGAATATTGGAATTCAGCAGGCCTTGCGAATAGCCAATCGCCGAACTCAGCAATGCAATTGTAAGTAGTGTAAATTTTCTGATCACGTGGATGATATTTTTGTTTTAAAACTCCTGAACTCAATTGATGGGTTGACCAGCGGCTACTTTTTTAACAACTTCGTATAATTCTTCTTCATTGCCTTCCATGAAGCCTACATGCTGCCAGACAATATTTCCTTTTCCATCAAGTACAAAAGTATGCGGAGGCATATTCACATTCATTGCCCGTTTAAAATCTGCATTGGCATCAATATAATTTTCAAATGGCCATCTTCTTCCATTCACAAATGGCGCAACACGGCTTTGAGTTTTTGCATCATCAAGCGAAATAGCAATGAGTTTTACACCAGTCTCTTTCTGCCAGTCAGCATATACTTCATTAATTGCATTCAGCTCTTCGATACACGGTTTACACCATGTTGCCCAGAAATCAATGATCATTGGCTTTCCATCATTGCTGAATGAGGAGGTCTTTGTAGTTTCACCGGCAAGTGATTTTACATTTACATCCGGTAAAGTTTGCGCTGATTTATTTTCACCCTGCTGGGCAAAAGTAAAACTGGCACTAAACACAAGACAGATTGCGAGGATATTTTTCATAGTCAAATATAGGATTTTTAGCAATAAAAAAGGGACTTAATTACTTAAGTCCCTTTTAATTTCATTTATACAAATATCTGTATTATTCTGTAATGTTCAAACGGGTATTGAAAACATCTTCACCACTTGAAACATTAACTACATAAGAACCTTTAGCAAGACCTGAAAGATCAAGTTTAAGGATCTGGTTAGTTACTCCGTCAAAAGTGAATGTTTTTACAACCGCACCGATTGAGTTCATAAGAGATACTTTAAGATCCGAAGCCTTCGCAAGATTTGCATTCAGATAAGCTTCATTTCTTGCAGGATTTGGATAAAGTTCAACTCCTGAATTGAATAAAGTCACAGGAACAGAGACAGTACCATCAGAGATGTTAATATTATCTACATATGCATTGTTTCCGAAACCGCTGATACCTCTGAATTGAACAAGCAATTCTGCTGAACCTACAAACTGATCTAATGAAACTGTTTCAAGTCTCCATTGAGAAGCAGTTGGGTTGAAAGAATTTGTAGTTGCTGCAGTGGTTGCAAGTGCTGCACCTTGTTTATCATAAACGGTAGTCCAGTTTGCTCCGCAATCAGACGAAACATTTACCTGAAGTCTGTCGATATATGATGCGCTGTACTGAGCATGTGCAACATCAAAAGATAATTGAGCACCAACAATTGAATTTGAGAAATCCATTTTAGGAGCGTAAAGATCATCAATAGTTCCATCAGCTGCGCTGAAGAAACTCAGTTTACCACTTCCTGCACCGTTACGTCCGTAATTTGAACGTGTCCATTTGTAAGTATCACCATCAGTATTGTCAATAGCAAAACCTGCCGGAGGAAAAGCAACAGCAACGAAATTAGCTTCTACTGGAGTAGTTACATTATTAATGTAAATAGTCATGTTAGTAGACTCATCATCATTGTGAATGTCATCATCAGCGCTGGCATTTGGATTTTCAGTAGCAGCATGGAAAGTATGCGTTCCTGTTCCCGGAGAAAGAGTTGGCAATGTCACAGCTACCTCTGCATCTACTGCAAGAGTTCCTGTCCAGTTATAAACCGTAGGAGTGTTTGAGTCAAAATAATAATTGATATCTACAGAAGTAAGATCTGTATTAGCATAGTTATGAAGCAAAACAGTTGGAGTTACATCCGGATCACACTGAACTGCATTGATTCCTGATACTCCGGAGATACCTGCATTGTTTGCAATTTTTGGTCTCATGTAACCAGCTTGATACACTTCTTTAGTAGTATTATTCTGAACAAAAACCACAACAGCAAGTTGTCTCACATCATAAACGTTTGCAAGTTTCCATGCATAGTTTAATTCAAGAGAATCACCAATTACCCATGTTGTAGGAACAGTAGTACCTTGATCTGAAGGAAGCATTTTTTTCATTACACCTTCAAATTCAAGTTCACCATTATTTCCAGGAGGATTGCTGCTTGAGAAGTAGATGTTTCTTTCGATCACTACCATGTGCGCTTTGTTAACACCACCTGTAAAACCTTCTGTACAACGGATCATTGCATGAGCGTATATACTGTCTTGAGCAGGAGAAAGTGTAAAATCAACATCTATAGTCAATGGAGAAGTTTCAGAATAACGGGAAGCTACATCGCCGTAAGTCATAGTGACTGGCTGTCCTGAAAATCCAAGACCACCATCTAATTCACCATCAGGAACACCTGTAACACCATAATAAGATACACGAGTCTGAACTTCGTTCGGATTGTGTAAATTCATTACATCACTTCCCGGCCAGTCTGTCTGATATTTGATCGAGACAACCTCAGAAGGATGTTGATTCAACATTGCATTCAAGCCCGGATTTGTTGATGCGCAGGGTGGACAAGAAGCTTGTGTAAACTCTTCCAATAACACTAAGCGCTGAGATTGCGCAAATGCAGAAGAGCCGGCCATAGCGATGGCAAGAAATAGAGTAATTTTTTTCATGTTTTTTTAGTAATTGTATTTTGTTCAGGAGAATTACTATGCAAATAAGGTAAAAATTAACATATCTACAAGACCCAATAAAAGAAAGCGGTTTCCAAAATCCTACTTTAACATATCTTCATAAAGCCAGTATCTCCAAATATTGATTTTATCCATTTTTTCAGAGATTTATCCTAATAGCGCTATGTTTCAGTATTCGCCCTTTAACTAAGAAATTACATTTCTCTGATAAATCGCAAATTTCCGACTTTGGCGGATTTAGGATTAGCCGGCAGCGTTAGATTACTATTGTTTGGAACTCTTTTATCATTATATTTGTAATTCAAATACCAGAAAAAATGCAAAAATTTACTCGATTATTATTAGTTGCCGGCTTACTAATGAGCTCTTCAGTGTCTAATGCCCAGAGCCTTGCAATTCCGGGTGGAGAATTTCAGATTCAGGGATTAACCTCTGATATCAGACTGGAAGCCCATCTTGAAGTTGAAAATAGCAACAACAACGATCTTTTCGTGATGATCAATTGTGACCGGAGCCAGATGAATGCGGCTCACCAGACTTATTATTGCTGGGCACTTTGCTATGATACAACAGTTTGTAATTCACCGGATCCACTTGTTCTGGCAGGACGTTCAATTGATGTGAGTAGTTTTCATAGCTATATCTATCCAAATGGTGTGGCAGGAGCAAGTACAATAACTTATACTTTCTTTGACCAGAATAACCCTTCTGATCAGGCGTCAGCTTCGATAACTTTCGATGTTCTTACTGCAGGTATAAATGAAGTTTCGAGAGGAACTCTTTCAACGGCAAATCCAAATCCGGCAAATTCATTTGCAAATATCAGTTACTCAGTACCTGTATTAAAGAACGGAAAGCTTGTCGTTCATAATATGCTTGGAACAGTAGTTAAAGAATATCGTCTGACAAATGCACAGGCAAGTGTTCTTCTTTCAACATCAGAACTTTCTTCAGGAGTATATGTTTACTCTTTGATCAATGATGGCAAATCGGTATCAACTAAAAAATTAGTTGTAGCACATCATTAATGAGGTAAATTAGTTTGCCTTTTATTAAAAAATAACTGAATCTTTGAAGCATCTGCCTAGCGGCAGATGCTTTTTTAGTCTTAATTCAAAAATTAATTTTCCCGAAAAATAATGAGCAAAAAAAATCTTAACCAGGAAGCACTCGATTATCATTCTCAGGGGCGACCGGGTAAAATTGAAGTCATCCCCTCAAAACCATATAGTTCACAACGCGATCTCTCCTTAGCTTACTCTCCGGGAGTAGCCGATCCTTGTTTGGCAATTGCTGAAAATATTGATGATGTTTATAAATACACTGCGAAAGGAAATTTAGTAGCAGTGATCAGCAATGGAACAGCAGTTCTTGGACTTGGGAACATCGGTCCGGAAGCATCCAAACCGGTCATGGAAGGAAAGGGACTTTTATTCAAGATCTTCGCCGACATCGATGTATTTGACATTGAGGTGAATGAAACCGATGTAGACAAATTTGTTCAGACCGTCAAAGCGATTTCCCCGACTTTCGGAGGGATCAATTTAGAAGACATCAAAGCCCCGGAATGTTTTGAAATAGAAAGGCGTCTCAAGAACGAATTGAAAATCCCGATCATGCACGATGATCAGCATGGTACAGCTATCATTTCTGCTGCGGCATTGCTTAATGCACTTGAACTGGCAAGAAAAAAAATTGACGAAGTTCTGATTGTTGTCAGTGGTGCCGGCGCCTCAGCTATTTCCTGCGCAAAATTATATATTGCACTTGGTGCAAAGCAGGAAAACATTGTCATGCTCGATAGTACAGGTGTGATCCGTGCAGACAGGGCTGATCTTGATGAAAACAAAAAGATCTTTGCTACCAAACGTAATCTGAATACACTTGAAGAAGCGATGAAAGGTGCCGATGTTTTCCTCGGATTATCAAAGGGAAATATTGTCTCGAAAGAAATGGTGCAATCAATGGCTAGCAAAGCGATCGTTTTTGCTTTAGCAAATCCTGATCCGGAGATCACCTACAATGAAGCAAGGGATTCAAGAGAGGACATCATCATTGCAACAGGACGTTCCGACTTCCCTAATCAGGTAAACAATGTTTTAGGATTTCCTTTTATTTTCAGGGGTGCATTGGATGTAAGAGCAACACAGATCAATGAGGAAATGAAACTTGCAGCAGTTCGTGCAATTGCAGAGCTCGCAAAGGAACCTGTTCCTGAAATTGTGAACCTGGCATACAATGCCAAGAACATTACATTCGGCACTGATTACATTATTCCAAAACCGCTGGATCCACGACTGATCACCACTGTGGCTCCTGCTGTTGCAAAAGCTGCAATGGAATCGGGTGTTGCGCAAGCTCCGATCACCAACTGGAATAATTACAGTGATGAATTACGCAAGCGTTTAGGCTTAGACAATAAACTTATTCGCGTTGTGACCAGCAAAGCGAAACAACACCCGCAACGGATCGTCTTCACGGAGGCTGATACATATAAGATACTTAAAGCAGCGCAGATCGTACGCGACGAAGGCATTGCAAAACCGATCCTGCTTGGTAATAAAGAAAAGATCAGGCGCCTGATCGAAGAAAATAATCTTGATCTGGGAGATACACCGATCATTGATCCACGTATTGAAGACGATAAAAGAAATTATTTCGGCGAATTGCTATTCCTGAAACGCAAGCGTCGCGGTTTGACATTATACGAAGCAAAAAAGATCATGAACGAACGTAATTATTACGGCGCCATGATGGTTGATGTTGGTGAAGCTGATGCAATGATCTCCGGCTTGACAAGAAAATACGGTGACACTATTCGACCGGCATTACAGATCATCGGAACACAGGAATCGGTGAAGAAAGTTGCCGGTATGTATATCATGGTCACAAAAAAAGGACCGATCTTTTTTGCAGATACTACTGTCAATGTGAATCCGACTGCAGAAGACCTTGCTGAAATTACAGTATTGACTGCATGGGCGGTTCAACAATTCAATATCAAACCACGTATTGCGCTGCTTTCGTTTTCAAACTTCGGTTCATCGAGTGAAGCATCAGCACAGAAAGTTAGGGATGCAGTAGCGATCCTTCATCAGAAATATCCGGGCATGATGGTCGATGGTGAATTGCAGGCAAATTTTGCATTGAACCCTTCCCTCCTTTCCGACAATTTCCCATTCTGCGAATTCGCAAATGAAGGGGCCAATGTCCTGATCTTCCCGAATCTGGAATCAGGAAATATAGCTTACAAACTTTCACAGGAAATGGGTGCTGCCGAAGCGATCGGTCCGATACTTTTAGGAATGAAAAAACCGGTTCACGTACTTCAATTAGGAAGTTCCGTTCGCGAGATCGTGAACATGGTGACGATTGCTGTGGTAGATGCGCAGTCAAGGAAGCATTCGTGATGGGCTATCTGGTTTGCAGGTTACGAACCTGCAAACCTGTTAACCTGCAAACCAGATAACCTTCTTCCATAATAAAGTCCCCACGCAGGATTACCAACTTCAAATTTTCTTACTTTCGGAAAAAATTCTCCCGAAATGATCACCTCCTTAGAAGGAAAAATGATTGAAAAGAACCCGGCATTCATTGTTGTGCAATGCGCCGGTGTTGGATATTTCGTTAACATTTCGCTCAATACATATTCGAAACTCAGTGACAATGAGAATGTTCGATTGTTAACGCACCTTCAAATAACTGAGGATGCACATACGTTATACGGCTTCTTTGACGAAGAGGAAAGACGACTTTTCCGTTTACTGATTACGGTCTCGGGTATCGGGTGCAATACAGCCAGAATGATGTTATCGAGCATGAATGTGCAGGAAATCGAGCAATGCATTCTGAGTGATAATTCCGCCAGACTGAAAAGCATAAAAGGGATCGGCGAAAAAACAGCTTTACGGGTAATTCTTGAATTGAAGAGTAAACTGATGAAAGAAGGAATAGTTCCTTCCACATTAAGCCATTTAAAAGTGAAAAACGAAGCAATGGCTGCTCTGGTAACGCTCGGATTCGTCAAAAATAATGTCGAAAAAACGCTTGATTCTTTGCTTAAAACTACTCCTTCTTCAAATGTTGAAGATTTGATCAGAAATGCACTCAAAGCGCTTTAATTTTTATCGTTTAATGGGTAAAAAAAACTATTTTTAGCCCTCTGTTTAAAAAAGATTGAAGTATCGAGCCTAACCTCTACTCTGAAACACATCATTCATTAAATTAATACGCCTTGAAAAGTTTGAAGAAGGTCATTTTCGGGATTGGTAGCGCTTTGTCTGTACTTACCATGGTTTGGGGTACAAGTAAACCTGCCGCTTACGATTACGAACTTGCCTCCACTATAGCTCCCGCTGATTCCGACACACTAGTCTATCCTTTCCGCGACCGGATTGCCGATTCTTATTCCGATGATGGCAGCTCGAACCCAATGTACATGAAGGATCCTTCGAACATCAAAACCGATGTTGAATATGATGTGGACAATAATCGCTACAACATCAATGAAAACATGGGCGAACTTTTTTACCGTAACCCATCTTATCTGACGTTTGATGAATTTGTAGAAAAAGAATTTAAAAAGACAACAAAAGACTACTGGAGACAACGTGCCGGCGAAGAAGATGAATTGAATAAAAAAGCATTTGCACCAAAGATCACGATCAACAGTGTTGTATTTGACAGGATCTTTGGAGGTAACACAATTGATATTCGTCCACAAGGAAGTGCCGAACTTAGTTTCGGCGTCAATGTCAATAAAAGTGAGAACCCAGCTATTCCTCTTGATCAGCGAACGGTTACTACTTTCGACTTCAAGGAAAAGATTCAGATGAATGTTATTGCCAATATCGGTGATAAGATGAAACTGACGACAAATTATAATACTGAAGCCACCTTCGACTTCGAAAATAAAATGAAGATCGAATATACAGGTTACGAAGATGACATTATAAAAAAGATTGAAGCCGGTAACATCACTCTGACTTTACCAACGCAATTGATCCAGGGTTCACAGGGCTTGTTTGGATTAAAGACACAATTGCAGTTCGGAAAACTAATGGTTACAGGAGTTTTCTCACAGAACAAAACTCAGGCAAAAACAGTAAAGGTTGAAGGCGGTGCACAAACTTCAACTTTTGAGATCAAGGCAGATCAATACGAAGAGTTGCGTCACTTCTTCTTGGCCCAATATTTCAAGGACACTTACGACTATAATCTGAGAGACCTCAATCGTGTTAGTTCTGCAGTAAACATTACAAAGATCGAAGTCTGGATCACTAACCGTCAGACGATCTCTACGAATAATCAGAACCGAAACATTTTTGCTTTTGCAGACCTTGGGGAAACAAGACCCGATCCTTCACAAACACTTGTTACAGGAAATCCAGGAGCAGGTCCGATACCATCTGACAATTCAAATGACCTTTATTCACAACTTCCGAATATTCCATTGCTCAGAGACATTTCCAATGCAAGTCTTTTAAATGGATTTTCATTACAGAATTTCACGGAGAAAAAAAATTATGAGACCGTAAGTAATGCCCGTCTACTTGCCGCATCAGAATACACTTTGAATGCAAGTCTTGGTTATATCTCCCTGAATTCAAAAATACGGCCTAACGATGTTCTTGCCGTTGCGTTTGAATATACCATCAATGGAGTTCCCTACCACGTAGGTGAATTGACTAGTCAGTCGAATGGAAACGTTTCCGGGACGGAAGCTCTTTTCGTAAAATTAATTCACAGTACTAATTTCAGTCCGAAGGTCTATACCTGGGATCTGATGATGAAAAACATCTATTCATTGGGCGGTTTCAATATTGCCCAGGAAAATTTCCGGATGGATGTACTTTATCAGGATGACAGGATCGGAGGAAACATTAATTACATCGGTGCCGGTTGTGATTCTGTGAGAGGTATACCGCTGATCAAATTGCTGAATCTTGATGACATAAACACAAATGGCGATCCACAACCGGATGGTGTATTTGACTTTGTTCCCGGTATTACGATCAATACTCAGTCAGGCCGGATCATCTTCCCGGTAAGGGAACCATTTGGCTCTCATCTCCGCGAAGCATTCTGTGTTTCTGACGGAACGCTTCCTAACAGGTATGTGTATGATGCCCTTTACGATTCTACAAAAACTGCAGCACAACAACAGCCGGAGAAAAATAAATTTACAATGAAAGGAACTTATCAGTCCTCATCAGGTTCTGATATTCCTTTGAATGCCGTGAATATTCCACAAGGTTCAGTAAAAGTTACTGCAGGGTCAAATGTGCTTGTTGAGAATACAGACTATACTGTTGATTATACCTTAGGCCGTGTAAAGATCCTGAATGAAAGTTACCTCAGATCCAACACTCCGATTGAGATCAAACTTGAAAGTAATTCTCTTTTCAATCTGCAGACAAAAACAATTTTAGGAACCCGGCTTGAATACACTTTCAACAAAGATTTTCAGATTGGCGGAACATTCATGCACATGTATGAACGTCCGCTTACACAAAAAGTAAATGTCGGTGATGAACCTGCTTCAAACGTTGTATGGGGACTTGATGGTAATTACAGAAGGGAATCACGATTCCTGACAAAGCTTCTGGACAAACTTCCATTCTACAGCACAAAAGAAGTAAGTACGCTTACCTTCAGTGGTGAGATCGCACAATTGATTCCGGGTCACTCAGGGGCAATTGGAAAAGCAGGAACATCATATGTCGACGATTTTGAAGGAGCCATTACCCCGCTTGATATGAAATCTCCCAGCTTCTGGTTCCTTTCAAGTGTACCTGAAGGTCAAACTGAAGCAGGAATGTTTCCTGAAGGTGAACCCGGACCTGGCGATTCAACAATCTCAGGATACAACAGAGCAAAATTGAGTTGGTATTACATTGATAATGTTTTTCAACGTGATCAAGGTAATACACCGCAACATTTAAAGGACGATAATAATCTTAGCAAGAGTAACAATTTCGTCAGAGAGATCTCGCAAGCAGAAATTTTTCCTAACAAATCAAATCCAAGCGGACCTCAATTGATAACATGTCTGAATGTGGCTTATTATCCCGCAGAGAGAGGTCAGTATAACTTTGATGTAAATCCGACAGCGATTTCTAAAGGAATAAATGCTGATGGACTTCTTGCAGAACCGGAAACCCGCTGGGGTGGAATGATGCGAAAAATAGAAACGGTCGATTTTGAATCTAACAATATTGAATTTATTCAATTCTGGATGATGGACCCATTCACTGCAGGAACCTTAAATGATGGCACCGGTGGTGAAATGTATTTTAACATTGGTTCTGTTTCAGAAGATATCCTGAAAGATAATCACAAGTCATTTGAAAACGGATTGCCAAGTCCGGTAGATACCAGCGCATGGGGTGTATACCCGACAATTCAGTCCATTGTAACTGCATTTGATAATACAAACAGGACTATTCAGGATGTCGGGCTCGATGGTTTAGGAGATCAGGTTGAAGAGACTTTCTTTTCGAAATACATAAATGATATTCAAAGCAGATGGGGACCCAATTCTTCCGCTTACCAGAATGCAACTCAGGATCCTTCAGGTGACAATTACAAATATTTTCTTTCAACCGATTATACGACTGTCGCAGCGGATCCATTAACTCGTTACAAGCTTTATAATGGTGTAGAAGGTAATTCATCATCCACCAATGTTGACAACTATCAATCTACAAATCAGCCCGATCAGGAAGACATTAACCGCGACAACAATATGAGCGGAAGCGGTGAAAACTATTTCCAGTATAAAGTGGTTTTAAAACCGGGTGATATGATTGTTGGAAGAAATTATATCACGGATGAAATTTCTGCTCCTGTCAACTATGCAAACAATACAACAGGTACAGTAAAATGGTATCAGTTTAAAATTCCAATCAAATCACCTGACAAGACAATTGGAACACCGGAGCTAACGAATGTTGAGTTCATCCGGATGTTTATGAAAAATTTCGAAACTCCTATCATTTGCCGGTTTGCAAAGCTGGAATTTTTACGTGGAGAATGGCGTCGCTATAATTTTTCTTTGTTGAATCCCGGTGAATATAGTCCGACACCGGAAGTTCCGGGATCAACTAGTTTCGACATATCATCAGTGAGCATCGAAGAGAACGGTGCCCGTAAGCCGATCAATTATGTTCTCCCTCCGGGAATTGAACAGGAACGTGATCTGAGCGCACCGGCATTGGCAACACTGAATGAGCAATCACTATCTCTGAAGGTCTGTGATCTTGAAGATGGAGATGCAAGAGGAGCCTACAGAAATACACAGTTTGATTTCCGTGCATACAGAAAACTGAAGATGTTCATTCACGCAGAATCGAATGATAATTTCACTGCTCTGAATAATGGTGATATGCATGTTTTTGTAAGGATCGGAAGTGACTTCAATGAAAATTATTATGAATATGATCTGCCACTGGTCATTACCCCAACAGGAACTCAAAATCCGAGTGATATCTGGCCGGAAGGAAATAATCTGGAGATCGATCTGGAAAAACTTATTACTGCTAAACTTCAGCGTAATAATGAAATGACAACGAATACAACGGTCACCCTTCTTACACCGTTTACAATTGCAGATGGTGACAGGACAATAACCGTAAAAGGAACACCAAACCTTGCGGCAGTCCGTTCGATCATGATCGGGATCAGAAATCCGAAGGATCCAAATGGCACTGGACAAAAGATCTGTGGTGAAGTATGGGTAAATGAATTGCGGCTTTCTGATTTCAATGAAGAAGGCGGATGGGCTGCAACAGCAAAGATGAGCGCCAAACTTGCTGACCTTGGAACTTTCAACATTGCAGGTTTTCACAGTACAGCCGGATGGGGTACACTGGAATCCAAAGTAAATGAAAGGGATAAATTTGATAAATCTTCTTATGAGTTAAGTACAGCGATTGAACTTGGAAAATTCCTTCCTGAAAAATCCGGAATTAAGATCCCGGCATTCTTCAGTTATTCAGAAGAGATCGTGAAGCCTCAGTATAATCCTCTGGATCCTGATGTATTGTTGACGCAGGCTATCGATGCAGCACCAAATCCTGAAGCAGTTGACAAGATCAATCAGACGGTCACAGAGTATACACAGAAGAAAAGTTACAATTTTACTCAGGTACGAAAAGTAAAAAGCAAACAGAATGCAAAATCGCATATATACGATGTTGAAAATCTGAATTTCAACTATGCTTATACTGAGGAATACCAGAGAAATTACAACACAGAATATTATCTGTTAAAGACGTATTCGGGAGCAGTTGGATATAATTTCACCAGCTCATCAAAACCGTTTGCCCCTTTTGAAAAATCAAAATCGAAAACGCTGAGTTCAAACTGGCTCAGACTGGTCAAGGATGTAAACATTAATCCGGTTCCAAGTGCACTTAGTTTCCGTGCACAGCTTGACAGATCCTATTCAGAATCACAACTGAGGAATAACAGTGGACAATTGTTCGTCCTTACACCAACGTACATTAAGACATTCTTAATGACACGGACATACGGACTGAACTGGGATCTGACCAAATCTCTTAAAGTTGATTTCAATGCAAATGCAAGAGCTATCATAGATGAACCAATTGGAAAGATCGACACTCAGGAAGAAAGAGATTCTATCAGAACAAGTCTGAAAAACCTTGGACGTCTGAAAGATTACCATCATGGTTCAAATGCAACTTACAACGTTCCATTCAACAAACTACCGTTGACAGATTTCATTTCAGGGAGTGTTCGTTATGGAGCAGAATATAACTGGACAGGACGGGATCTGGTCATCGATTCAGTCACTCAGAAATTCAAGGAGGATGAATGGGGAAATACTATTTCAAATTCTCAGACATGGACATACAATGCAAGTCTGACATTCAATACACTTTACAATAAAATTCCATATCTTAAAAAGATCAACACTCCTGCACCGCCACGTCCAGTTGCACCTAAACCAAAGATCAAACTTTCGAATGATTCATTAAAAACGGTAAAGGACAGTACGGAGAAAAAGGAATCTATTTTTGCCCCAATTGCAAAAGGCATTGTAAAGACCCTGATGATGATCAAGACAGCAACAGGAAGTTATTCTGAAACGAATGGTATTTTGTTGCCGGGATTCAAACCAAGACCAGACTGGATCGGACAAGACTGGAATTACAGTCAGGGCGTGAATGCACCGGGAGTTGGATTCATATTCGGAAGTCAGGAAGATATCAGACCGGATGCCATTAAATACAATTGGCTCACAGAAGATACCACACTGAACTCATTCTATACAACTACAAAAGTACAGGCCTTGAATTTAAGGGCTACAGTTGAGCCGGTAAAAAGTTTCAAGATCGAATTAACAGCAACGAGGAACTTTACACTGAATCATAACGAATATTTCAAATACAATCCAACCGATGGAATATTTCAGTCTTTAAGTCCGACAGAAACCGGAACCTTCTCAACCTCCTACCTGACCTGGAATACACACTTTGTAACTGATGCAGAAGATTATTCCAATCAGAACTTTACACAATTTGTAAATAACATCCAGTCGTTTTCAAATATTCTGGGTTTAGATAATCCTAATCCTGCCGGTTCATTAACACCGGCTCCGTATTCTCAAGGTTATGGTCAGACACAGCAGGATGCCGTGACGTATTCTTTCCTGAGTGCATATTCCGGTAGACAACCCTCTCGTTCACTTACAAAGAATTTCAGGGACATCATACCGATGCCAAACTGGAGAGTGACTTATGATGGATTATCAAAGATGAAATTTGTACAATCATTCCTGCAATCGTTGACGATCAGTCATGGATACCGGTCTATATTCAGTGTGAATTCGTTCTCAAGAAATCTTCTTTATCAGGAAACAAACAATTTCCCATCAGCACTCGATACAGCACAAAACTTCATTCCTAAATACGACATTCAGCAAATTACGATAAGTGAACAGTTGGCACCACTGATCGGATTTGACATGACCTGGAAGAATAGTCTTCAGACACGTTTCGAGATCAAACGTGACCGGACAATTACGTTAGCATACTCAAACATACAGGTAACAGAAGTCAGAGGAATTGAATACACACTAGGTCTTGGTTACAAATTCAAACGTGTAACGCTTCCATTCCGTATCGGTGGTAAAAAGAAACTGAGTAATGATATGACTGTAAAGGTCGACTTGAATTTGCGTGAGAATACAACCATTTTACGTAAAGTGGTCGAAGGTACAAATCAGCCAAGTGCAGGAACCACCACGTTGAGTGTAAAAGTTTCAGCAGATTATCCGGTGAACGATCGTTTCAATGTAAGAGCATTCTACGATTTCAGTTCCAACGAACCATTTGTTTCGACAAGTTATCCGACATCGTATACGAATGCGGGGATAGCAATAAGGTTTACATTAGCACAATAGAAGAAATTCGAGATTCGAATACGGTTTTCGAATCTCGAATTACGATTTTCCCTCTAGTCGTTTAAATCTGAAAAAAAATATATACGTTTGTAAAAACATACAATTATGAACTTTCCCGAAAACCTGAAATACACAAAAGACCACGAATGGGTTTTGATCAATGGCAACACAGCAACAATTGGAATCACTGATTTTGCTCAAAGCGAATTAGGTGACATCGTCTATGTAGAGATTGAAACAGAAGGTGATACATTGGAGAAGGAAGCGGTTTTCGGTACTGTGGAAGCTGTTAAAACAGTGTCTGATCTTTTCATGCCGGTTTCCGGGAAAATCACTGAGTTCAACAGCGGACTGACTAAAAACCCGGAGTCGGTGAATAAAGATCCATATGGTAACGGCTGGATGATAAAGGTGGATATGAGCAATGCTTCAGAAGTAAATGACCTGATGTCAGCAGCTGATTATAAAAAACTGATCGGAGTCGACGCTTAATTCATGTTTTGGCGACACAATAGGGCTGCTTTTCTCTGGGCAATATTGATCCTCATACTTTGTGGCCTTCCCGGAAGCAATTTCCCAAAACTGTCATTTTTGGAATGGTTGCGACCGGATAAAATCGTTCATCTTATTCTTTTTGGGATACAAAGCTATTTGCTTATCACCGGTTTTATTCGTCAGGACCGCTTTCCGGCCTTAAGATTGAATGCTGTACTTTTAGGTGTTTTGCTTAGTGTAAGTTATGGAGGGCTTGTAGAAGTACTTCAAGCCACTATTTTCATAGGCAGATCCGGGGATATTAGAGATGCAATTGCTAATGCAATTGGAGCATTGATCGGGCTTTACTTTTTCAGGAAATATGGGAAAAGACAGGCAGTTGGTAAAGTTGAATAAAAGCAATCAACAATTATCTGCGCAAAATCTGCGA
>JBMQEM010000113.1:0-5568 GCA_049363815.1 Bacteroidota bacterium | reverse complement strand
TCAACTTCAGTAATTCCTGAAGGGATACAGATCACCATTCTCAGAGAAGGAGTAAAAAGGCTGCCTTTCGGGCTGAGCATTTTTATCATTCCACGTATCATGTGTTCGGCAGCATCGAAATCAGCAATCACACCATCTTTCAATGGGCGGACTGTCTTGATATTTTCGTGCGTTTTACCATGCATCATCATGGCCTGTTTACCGACTGCAATGACCTTTCCGGTCATACGATCGATAGCCACGATAGATGGTTCATCTACCACAACTTTGTCGTTATGAATAATCAGCGTATTGGCCGTTCCCAGGTCAATAGCAATTTCTTGAGTAAGAAAATCGAACAATCCCATGCGTTCAATGAGCCCATAGGGCCGGTATTAGGTTTTTGAAATAGTCAGTATACACTTTCGTCCCATCTATACGCAAATTCAAACAGATAGTTTTATCTATTTCAATTTGTTTAATAAATTTTTAAGTACGGTTTAGTGCTTAAAATGGCGTTTGCCAGTAGTTACCATTGCAAGGTGATGCTGATTGCAATAGTCAATTGATTCCTGATCCTTTACTGAACCACCAGGTTGTATGATCGCTTTTATCCCTGCTTTATCTGCAATCTCCACACAATCCGGAAATGGGAAAAAGGCATCGGAAGCCATAACTGCTCCATTGAGATCAAACTTGAAATGCTTAGCCTTTGCAATCGCTTGTTGCAAAGCATCAACTCTTGAAGTCTGCCCTGTGCCGCTTGCCAGCAATTGTCCGTTTTTTGCAATTACAATCGTATTTGATTTGGTATGCTTCACAATTTTATTTGCAAATTCCAGATCAAGTAACTGAGTGTGAGACGGAGCAACTTTTGTAACCGTAGTCATGTCAGCAATTTTTTCAGTACTGTTATCACGACTTTGAACAAGGATACCATTCAATGCTGATCTTGACATGAATTCCGGGAATTCAATCTTTTTACTTTTCAGAATGATCCTGTTCTTTTTAGAAGAAAGAATTTCAAGAGCTTTCGGTTCAAATTCAGGGGCAATCAAGACTTCAAAGAAAAGTGAATTCATTTTCTCTGCCAGTTCAATACTCACTTTTTGATTCACACCGATCACTCCTCCAAAAGCAGAAACAGGATCTCCTGCCAAGGCATCTTCCCATGCCTGTTCAATGGTTTTCCGGCTGGCTAATCCACAGGCATTATTATGTTTTACGATAACGACTGTTGGCTCATCAAATTCTTTCAGAAGAGAAATTGTGGCATCAATATCCAGTAAATTATTGTACGATATTTCTTTTCCATTCAACCGTTCGAAAAGTTCTTCGAAATTTCCGTAGAAAATTCCTGACTGATGCGGATTTTCACCGTAACGAAGCACTTTTGCTTCATTGGCAGTCTGTCTGAAAATATTCAGCCGGTGATCCTTGTTGAAATAGTTAAAGATTGCAGAGTCATAATGTGAAGAAGTGGCAAATGCATGCGTGGCCATTAACTGACGATCTGCAAGCGAGGTTTCACCTTCTTGCTTTTCAAGAATATTCAATAAAAAATCGTATTGATCTTTAGAGGGAATGATCAGAACATCTTTAAAATTTTTCGCTGCTGCACGAATAAGGGAGATTCCACCAATATCGATCTTTTCAATGATGCTTTGTTCATCGGCACCTGAGGCTACGGTTTGTTCAAATGGATAAAGATCAACTATAACTAAGTCAATTTCAGGAATATGGAAGTTTTCAAGCTCAGCAATATCACCTAAATGTTCGCGTCTGCTTAAGATTCCGCCGAAGATCTTTGGATGTAGTGTTTTTACCCTTCCTCCAAGAATGGAAGGATAATCGGTTACATCTTCAACGGGGATCACTGGGATTTCCAGGTTTTCTATAAACTCCTGTGTACCACCGGTGGCGTAGAGGGTCACACCCAAACGATGCAAGTGCCTGATGACCGGTTCCAGATTGTCTTTAAAAAACACTGAAATCAGTGCGCTATTGATCTTTTTTATGGCTTTCATTTTCACTTCAATTCGGACGCAATTTACTAATAACTTAGAACGAATCACGAATAATGAATAACGAAAAGCGGACATTAAGATCACTTCCCAGTTCTGAATCGCAGTTATTAATTTTTAGTTATTAGTTATTTTGCGTTAATCCCCTTTCAGGTCTGAATCATAATCCTACTTTTGTCGGGTGGTAAAGAAATCTGAGTTAAAACTAATTCTTAGACTGATCCGCGAGAGTTTCCTTTTTGCACTGGAAGCACTTCGGGTAAATAAGTTACGTACTATTCTTTCTTTACTTGGGATTACGATTGGCATTTTTGCCATCATAGCAGTTTTTACGGCTACTGATTCACTGGAAAATAAAATCAGAAAAGACATCTCATCATTAGGAAACAATGTCATTTATATTCAAAAATGGCCTTGGGTTCCTGAAGGTGGCGATGAATATCCGTGGTGGAAATATATGAACCGCCCATTACCGGCAATTAAAGAACTGACGGATCTCCGGAAAAAAATTACTACGAGTAATTCGATCGCTTATGCAGCTGATATTGGTGGACAAACCATAAAATACGAAAGCAGTTCGATTGAAAATGTAATGGTAAGTTGTGTGTCAGAGGATTTTGACAGAGTCAGAAATTTTGAAATTGAAGATGGCCGCTTCTTTACTGAAAGTGAATTTGCCAGTGGTCGACCGCTGATCATTCTTGGCAGTGATGTTAGCAAAGCATTATTCCCAAAGGGAAATGCAATTGGAAAATCAGTGATCATCCGGAAATTCAAACACACGGTAATAGGAGTATTGAAACACGAAGGCAGTAGTACATTCGACAATTCGTTTGACAATACTGTAATCATTCCTGTAAACTTTGCAAGAAATCTGGTCAACCTGAGGTCAAACAGTATTGATCCGTATATTCTTGTGAAGGCAAATGAAAATGTGACCAATGGTGAAATGAAAGATGAATTGCGGGGAGTCATGCGTTCGATCCGACGATTACAACCACAGGAATCCGACGATTTTGCCCTGAATGAAACAAGTATGTTTTCTTCAAGTCTGGATGACCTCTTCAGTACCTTGGGATTAGCCGGATGGATCATTGGCGGATTCAGCATTGTGGTGGGCGGTTTTGGAATTGCAAACATCATGTTTGTTTCTGTGCGTGAACGCACACCGATCATTGGAATTCAAAAATCTCTGGGCGCGAAAAACTATTTTATATTACTTCAGTTCCTTATCGAAGCAATAGTACTGTGTATTATCGGTGGCAGTTTTGGACTGGGAATAATATATGTTCTGACACTTTTAGTTTCAATGGGTACGGGAATGGACATTGCCTTGTCTTTTGCGAATATTTTAATGGGAATAATGATCAGCGCCGTTGTCGGAATAATCAGTGGCTACATTCCTGCATATCAGGCTTCTCAGATGAATCCGGTTGATGCGATCAGATCAAACTGACTTTTCTTTAAAATTTCTATTCTTCCGCTTGAAAGCATTGTTAATTACTGCGTTTTCAGATCGGATTTTCTGCCTTTTTTTTTAATATGTTTGCCATATAACAAATCAATGGCAAGGCCCTGACCCAACATATGTTTAGAAGTTTGATTACAAAAAAACTGTCATACATTTTTTTAGCCCTGATCGCTTTCTGTTTTTCTTCAGGATGTGGCTCGGATAAGCAGGGTGATGAGATCGGTGCACTGAAAAAGAATGAATATCCTGAAACTTACGATGTCCGGAAAAATGAAGTCTTCGTCGTAAACGGAGTTCGTGGTCCGGAAGATAAATCTGTACTACAGACAAAAGTTCCGACGTCATGGACAAAGTATTCATCCGGAAGTTCAAGCAGACTTGCAATTCTTTTAACGGATACAACAGCATCATGGTTAGGACTTGCGCATGGATTGAAATCGATCGGTGTTCCATTTCTGATCACCACTGATTACCGACGTGCACTTCAGAGTAAAGTAGTAATGGTTTATCCTATTGTTTCGGGCGCCTCACTTTCTCCGGATGCTTTACAGGCACTTGCAGCCTTCCCTCGAAATGGCGGAACATTGATCGGGTCACAGGTACTCGGAGCATTGAACGAAGTTTTCGGCTTTGACGAGCCTGTACCCAGTAAGCAACATTTCGAGATCGTTGTTGGCCGTGACAGTTCAAATGAAATCACAAAAGAATTCAGGGACGATAAAGAGACGCACATTTCAATCGGCAACAAGGAAAAATTCAAGGAAACGATCGGTACTTACAGTTATTCCAAACCTCGCTTGGCACCGATTGCGACTTACGAAGATAAATCAGCGGCAATTACTCAGCGATTTTACGAGAATGGAAATGCTTATGCGCTTGGATTTGATCTTGGATATCTGATCATGAAAGGTCATAATATCCGTCATGAAGATTACAACCGTTCACCGGCGAACAGCTTTGAACCAACCCTTGACGTATTGCTTCGTCTGATCAAGAATATCTATATAGCTAGCAGCAGAGATGCTGCTTATGTCTGTACAGTGCCGTACAACAAAGACCTTTCTGTTTGTATTACACATAACGTTAATTTCAAAAAGGCATTACAGCAATCTGCATCTTTTGCAAGAAAGGAAAAAGAATCAGGGATCCGTTCTACATATTTTATCCAGACACAGTATATCCGTGACCGCAACAATGGAATTTTATTTTCAAATGAAGATATCAATAACCTGAAAGCAATTGGAGCAACCGGTATGGACATTCAGAGTAATACGGTTTCCGGTTCACCATTATTTGACCAGTTCGAGCAAGGAACAGGAGATGAAGTCTATCCGGATTATCGCCCCTATGTGATGGCCTTTGAAAAAACTTATCATGGAACGATCTTCGGCGAAATGCGGGTGAGCCGTTATTTGCTCGATCATTTTATTCCCGGAAATAATACTTCCGCTTTCCGTTCCACTTATTCTTATGTTCCGTTTACTTATCCGCAAAGTTTACTTGCAAGTGGTTATCGTTTCAGTTCATCAGTACCTGCTAATTTAGCATTGACCCATCTGCCTTTCCAGATGAATCACAATCGTGAATACGATTCGGAAGTGGAGGCTTTTGAATTTCCTGTTACAGACGACGATGAATTACCACCGTTTGATCTTTCACGCACTACTGCCGCAATAAAACTTGCAAAGAAAATTGCACGTTATGGTGGCTGTTTTATCGGGCAGGTTCATCCAAATGAGATCGGATGGAAAATTGAAAAAGATTTTGTCAAAGCAGTGAAAGACATTGCCTGGATCGGAAGTTTCAAGGATTTCGGTTTGTGGTGGGCTGCAAGGAATGAAGTTACAGTCGACATTACGTCTGAAGGCGGAAGTCGAGTTGTAAAAGTAAACGTCCCAAAACGTATGGAAGGACTTGCTATTATGCTTCCTCTCCGTTCTACTCCAACTTCAATTGTTGGTGGTGGAAAATATTCAGTGGATGGTAAGCTTGTTATTTTTGAATTGGCAGAAGGGGAGATACGGATTACTCTTAATAATTAAAAAAAATAAACACTGAGAACACAAAAGAGCACGGAATTATTCCGTGCTCTTT
>JBMQEM010000112.1:0-64127 GCA_049363815.1 Bacteroidota bacterium | reverse complement strand
TTCCTGATGGTGCTACTGCAACAACAAGTGGAGTATATGTTTCTCATATTTCAAACGCAGCTGGTTGTGATTCAACGATCACGACGAATTTGACGGTGATTCCGAATTCTACTTCGACGCAAACAGTTTCGATCTGTGATGGTGCGACTCATACCTTACCTGACGGTGCTACTGCTACTGTTACCGGAACGTATGTTTCCCATATTTCAAATGCAGCTGGTTGTGATTCAATCGTAACGACCTTACTTACCGTTTTAACAGGAGCGACTTCTGTACAAAATGTCTCTATCTGTGACGGATCCACATTCATTCTTCCTGATGGAGCAAGTGTAACATCTTCCGGAACTTATATTTCAACAATTCCTCTTGGAGTAGGTTGTGATTCTGTTATTACTACAAATTTGACAGTGATTTCTAATTCGGCATCGAGTCAATCGGTTTCAATATGTGACGGAACTACACATATATTACCGGATGGAACTGCGGCTGGTGTTTCCGGAATATACTTCAGCCATATTTTAAATGCTTCCGGTTGCGATTCTGTAATTACTACTGATCTGACAGTTATTCCGAATACTTCTTCTAGTCAGAACATTTCGATCTGCGCAGGTTCAACTTACACTCTTCCTGATGGAATTGTAGTTTCTTCTTCAGGAACTTATATTTCACACACTGAAAGCAATAGTGGTTGTGATTCTGTCGTTACTTCTATTGTAACGGTTTTATCAAATTCAACATCAAGTCAGGTCGCTTCAATTTGTGCCGGACAGACTTTCAATCTGCCTGATGGTTCTACTGCTAACACTTCAGGAATCTACACAAGTCATATTTTAAATACTATTGGATGCGATTCGACTATAACAACTACATTAACTGTAATTCAAAATACATCTTCAACTCATAATGTGACCATATGCAATGGAGCATCATATACTCTTTCTGATGGAACTATCGTTTCAACAGCGGGTGTATATGTGACTCATTTACTGAACTCCAATGGTTGTGATTCTACTATTACAACTAATGTTTCCGTTTCAGCAACAACTTATTCGTCAGCTGCTGCTACTATTTGCAGTGGTCATACTTATACTTTACCAGATGGAAATTTAGTTTCTCTTGCCGGAACTTATATCAGTATTATTCCAAGTTCTTCAGGATGTGACAGCGTTATTACAACTACCTTAAGTGTGATCACAAATACAACAAGCTCAAGAAGTGTTGTTCTTTGTGCAGCAAGTGCCTTGTTAATGCCAGATAATACAACCATTTACCCAATTGTTTCCGGTAGTTTTATTACCACTTTGCCAAACGCAAATTATCTTGGCTGTGATAGTATTGTGACAACAAATGTAACTGTAAGAGCATTGCCAACATTGATCACTAATGTGACTCAGATCAGGTGTTTCGGTGGAACCGCTTCGGTGGCATTAACTCCTACAGGCGGAACTGCACCATACACATTTAACAACCAATCAACAAACGGATTGGTCGAAGGTAGTTATCTCTATACTTTGACCGATGCAAACGGTTGCGTAGATTCGGTTGATGTGATAATAGATCCTGCACCGGCGCAACTCAATTTGACTGCAACTGCAAACCAGATTTTGTGTTTCAATGGTCGTGGAAGCGTGACCTTGACTGCCACCGGAGGAACTGCTCCTTATATCTATGGTGGTTCACCAAGGACAAATCTTACTGCGGGTACTTACAATTACACCGTAACAGACTTCAAGGGTTGTACCAAGAGTGCATCTGCAATCATTACTCCCGGACCTACAAGAGTAACAGGTACAATGGTTACTACTCCGACAGGATGCGTTGCAAATACAGGAACAGCTAAAGTTACTCCCGGTGGTGGAAGACCTCCATATACTTTCTCATGGAATACGAATCCGGTTCAGACTACAAATATGGCTGTTGGGTTATCTGCAGGTACCTATGTTGTCACAGTTACTGACTCAAATGGATGTACGCTGAATGTGACTGCTGTTGTCGCGAATCCATCTTTGCCGAGAGTTATCGTAACTGGAAATCTTTCTTATTGTCCCGATTCATCAACTAATCTTTGTGCAACCGGTAGTATGTCATCTTATCTGTGGAGTAATGGTGATACTACCCAATGCTCAAGGATTTCTGTTGCCGGAACGTATACTGTCAGAGTTACAAATGCTGCCGGATGTACAGCATCTGTTTCAGTGAATGTAACACAAAGTACATTACCAATGAGTTCTATCTCAGGAAACGATTTTATATGTCCGGGAGGTGCAACAACTCTTACTGCTTCACCAGGTTTTACTTATAAATGGAATACTGCTTCAACGAAACAATTTATTTCAGTAAGAACCGGTGGAACATATACTGTCACAGTTAAAAATTCAGCTGGCTGTACAAGTACTGCAACAAGAGTGGTTTCTGCTCCAATGAAAGCTTCCGTAAGAGGCTATGCAGGAAATTGCGCAAATGGATATCAGGGTTCTGCTGTTACTACTATAATTGGAGGTGTTGCACCATTTACTTACCTATGGAATACAGGGCAGACGACTTCAAGCATTTCAGGATTGCGAGCAGGTGCATACAATGTCAGGGTTACTGATGCAAGAGGATGTATGTCTGTTCTCTCAACTACAATTGCCGTAACAAAATCTGCAGCGGATTATAGCAGAATCGTTGCAAGCTTTAATAACAATGATATTGCAATTGGAAGAACAATCTGGTTCAGTGCCGTTGTGAAAGTTAATTACACCGGTGGATACCCATTGATGTTGACGTTCTCTGATCAGAATATTGCCAGCTCCCGTTTTAATCTCAATCCTAAAATTTCAAAACTAGTAATCACGGATACAGTTACTGTCGCAACTACTACTTTCAATGGTATTGAATGGATGACCATCGCTCCTCCAAATATTTCCGGCAATTATTTTATTTCCGGATATGCACACCTGCTCCCAAGCACGATCTTGAGAAACCTTTCTTCGATAACATGGAAAGGTGTATGGACTGCAAATCGCCCGGGTGTAACAAATGTGGAATGGAAGTGGAGTGCTGCCGTATATTCTTCATTTAATACAGATATGAATCAGCTTGGAGTAAAATCTGCTGACGGAGATACAACAACGATTTATGCAAATAACGACCCGGCCGGGTCCCCTGAGAATTATAAGCTCTATACTGTTGCTGGTGCAAGAGGTACAGGAATCGGGGATTATGTTGGTTCTTATTCAGGACCAGTCACAAGGATTCCTTGTACAGATGTAAACTTCGGTATTGGTGGTAACAGACTTTCGGATGAACAGGAAGAAGAAAAAGATAATTCAGCATTTATTGTAAATGCTTACCCGAATCCTTTCAATTCGAAAACTACAATTGAATTCATGTCACCTGATTTTTCAGGAATGACATCAGTTGAAATATACTCAATGTCAGGAGTAAAAATTGCATCTCTCTTCAACGGTACAATTGAAGCCGGATCCAGTTATAATGTTGAATTCAATGCAGGAGAACTTCCTGTTGGCATTTACCTATATAGAATTTCAAATAATAGTAAGGTGATAAATGGTCGATTAATTTTGGTTAAATAATTAATTGGATTGGACGAGAAGGCTCTTTCTTGATTGAAAGGGCCTTTCTTTTTGTTTTAATTTACCGCTGATAATTGTGTTTTTATCGCAAGTTGAAAAAATCGGCAGAGTGGGTGTAATTTTTCCAATTTAGATGTGTATCATTGTTATACCTAATTGTCTTATAAAAATGAATCGCTTCAATAGTTCTGCGACAGCTATTCTGCACCTTACCGCATGGTTGGTATTTTTACCGGTCTTATTATTTCAGTTGTTCAATAATGTATCGTATACAAATTATTTCCTGAACTCAACTGATGATAAGATACTTCTTGCTATCCTAGCCGGTTTAATTGGAGCAATCAATTCAGGAATTTTGATCCCAAAAATTCTTTACTATAAAAAATTCAGAATCTATTTTATTACATCTGCTTTATTGGTTCTGCTTAGTGTAATTTTTGATTTCACTTTGTCATCTGCAATTTCTCCAGTATTATCCTATATAGAATCTATTTCGTGGTCAAGGGTGATCGCCCTTTCAGCAGCGCTAGTGATCAGTACGAGTCTGAGAATAATCATCGATCAGAATAAAAATCAAAAGACTGCTCGGGAAGAGTATTAAAAAATTGATTGTTAGTTTATCAGGTTTATTAGTCCGGTTACTGGTGGTGGCCGGATTTTTTTTGGGATAGCATTTTAAGAGGTAATAGATTTCAGATTGCTCAATAGCAAACTACAAAGCAACCTGAAACCTGCGGCTACCCCTTATAATGCACCGGCTTCGGAGTAACCAAAGCCGCTTTCGGTTCAGGTACCCAATGATGTCTACCGCCGGCTAATTCATCATCAAAAGTTGTCGGTATATTGCCGGCAAGTGTTCTGTCTTTCCAAGTAAGTTCTTGTTTGCCGTCATCGCGTCTTTCCATTTCAATACAAGCTTCGACAGGGCAAACCAGAGAACATAAATTACAACCGACACAATTTTCTTCTATGATATGTGGAATACGATTCAGGGGATCAGAAGATAGTCCGATAGCCTGGTGTGCGCCATCTTCACATGCTGTATAACATAACTGACACCCAATACATTTTTCTTCATTGATATTTGCAACAACCTTATACTTTAGATTCAAATCTTCCCAATGCATAATATTCGGTAAAGCTTTTCCTCTGAAGTCCTCTAGGGTTTTAAATCCTTTCTCATCCATATAATTCTCCAGACCTGCCTTCATTTCCCTGATAATTCCAAAGCCGAAGTGCATCACCGCGGTACAAACCTGAACGTTAGTTGCACCAAGTAAAATAAATTCAACGGCATCACGCCAGTTTTCAATTCCACCAATACCGGAAATAGGCAAATTAATATTAGGATGCTGAGCACAATTTTTAAGCATGTTCATTGCAATTGGCTTCACAGCAGGACCGCAATACCCACCATTAGTACTTTTACCGTCGACAATAGGGTAGGGTACGAATTTATCTATATCAACACCAACAATACTCTGGATCGTATTGATAAGTGATATAGCATCTCCACCACCTTCGCGTGCAGCCATGGCCGGTCTGGTGATGTCTGAAATATTTGGTGTAAGTTTTACGATGACAGGTACCTTGGCAACTTCTTTTACCCATTCAACTATCATCTTCAATACCTTTGGTTCCTGTCCTACGGCTGAACCCATACCTCTTTCACACATTCCATGTGGACAACCGAAATTTAATTCAAGTCCGTCAGCACCGGCATTCTCAGCATCCTTTACGATCTGATGCCATTGTTCGCGGGTTTCAACCATCAGTGATGCAATCACTGCATGATCCGGAAATCTCTTTTTCACTTCCTCTATCTCACGTAAATTATCAGCAAGTGGACGGTCTGTGATCAATTCAATATTGTTGAATCCGACCATTCTGTTATCCCGGTAATTCACAGCGCCATATCGACTGGAAACATTTACAACCGGAACTCCCAGAGTTTTCCAGACTGCACCGCCCCAACCGGCATCAAATGCTTTCATGATCTGATAACCACTGTTCGTTGGTGGTGCAGAAGCAAGCCAGAAAGGATTTGGAGATTTTATTCCTGCTAAATTCGATCGAAGATCAGCCATTTTTTTATTTATTTTTTATGCAACTAGCAACTTGTAAACCTGAAAACTGAATCCTGTTTTAATTGTTTCAGGTTTCAGGTTTGCACGTTGCGAAAGCCTTGGTTTATTTTAAAAGATATTTACTTATTCCCCTCGCAGCTTTTCTTCCTTCTGCTGCTGCATTTACAACTTCCTGTCCGCCGCTCACTGCATCGCCCGCAGCAAAATATTTTGGATTTTTAGTTTGAAATGTTTCCTTGTCAACTTCAATTTTTCCTTTTGAATCAATTGAAACCCCCTGCATCATTTTGAGCAAATCAATTTGTTTAGATTGTCCGGTTGCTTTAATTACCCAATCACATGATTCAGTAAATTCTGATCCGGCAATATTCTCAAGCTTTCCGTTAACAGTCTTTGTGCGGATAAACTTTATTCCTGCTACTTTTCCGTTTCCAAGAATTTCCAAAGGAGAAACATTGAACAGGCCTTTTACACCAACACCTTTTGCAAGATCATATTCGAAATCATAAGCACCCATATCTTCTTTGCTGCGACGATATGCCAGGATAACTTTCTCAGCTCCCATACGGGCACTCTCAGATGCTGCATCCATAGCAGTGTTTCCTCCTCCTAATACGATTACGTTTTTGGGAACGGAGGTTTTATGATGAGTCATTCGCAATTTTTCAACAAACTCTACTGCGCCGAAACAATTTTCCTTGTCTTCTCCCGGAATGTTGATCATGGATGTTTTACCCAATCCAAATCCAATCAAAATTGCATCATACTTTTTTTCCAGCTCTTCTATTTGTGATTTTGAAGTTATCGGCTTGCTATAATGTACTTTATACTTGAATTGATTTTCAAGATAATCCATTTCATCCAATGCTTCTTTATTGGTGATCTTATATGGTGCAACACCATAAACAGTTAACCCGGAAGATTTTTCTTTTGACTCAAATATATCAACTTCGAATCCAAGCATCTTTAATTCACAGGCACAGGAAATGCCTGAAGGGCCAGCACCAATAATAGCAACTTTTTTTCCGTTTGAAGGTGGCAGCCGGTATAATTGTTTGTTAGAACGGATCGCTTTGTCTGTTGCAAAGCTTTGCAATCTTCCAATCTCAATCGGCTTTACATCCTGATGGTTGTAAACACAGGCACCTTCGCATAAAACTTCTGTCGGACATACTTTTCCACAGGCATAACCAAAATAGTTGGAATCATAGATCGTCTTCGCAGATGACAGCGGATTCTTGTTGTTGATCTGACGTATGAAAAGTGGGATATCGATACTGCTGGGACAAGCATTTACACAAGGAGCGTCGTAGCAAAAAAGGCAACGTGAACTTTCATAATATGCTTCGGTTTCATTCATCAGTGGTTTGATCTGCTTGAAATTATTTTCAAATTCAGATTCACTGGAAGGAGGGAGGAATTCACTCATTCGTTTATCGTTTATATTTTTCGATTTTCGTTTATCTTCTTTTGTTTTTCGAACCAGCATTTACTAAAGCCGAAAAACGACAAACGAAAACCGATTTTATAGTTCAACTAATTTACCATATGTCTCAGGACGACGATCACGGAAGAATTGCCATGTTGAGCGAACTTCTTCAATCATATCAAGATCAAAATCTGCTACCAGTAATTCATCTTTATCTTCCGAAGCCTGGGCAAAGATCTGTCCTCTTGGATCAACAAAATAAGAGGTTCCATAAAACTTTCCAAGATTCCATGGTTTCTCTTCACCAACACGGTTGATGCAACCCATGAAGTATCCGTTTGCTGCTGCATGTGCAGGTTGTTCAAGCTTCCAAAGATATTGTGATAATCCTGCAACTGTCGCGGAAGGATTGTATACGATCTCAGCACCATTCAAACCTAATACACGTGCGCCATCCGGAAAATGCCTGTCGTAACAAATGTAAACACCGATCTTTGCATACTTGGTCTGAAATACCGGGTAACCCAGATTGCCTGGTTTGAAGAAAAACTTTTCCCAGAATCCTGAAGTGTGTGGAATGTGGTTTTTTCTATACTTGCCCAGGTAAGTTCCATCTGCATCAATTACCGCAGCAGTATTGTATAAAAATCCGGCCTGCTCTTTTTCATAAACAGGTACGATGATCACCATCTTATATTTTTTTGCATATTCAGACATTAGATCAGTCGTTGGGCCGGGAACCGATTCTGCAGATTCATACCATTTCTTGTCTTGTCCGGGGCAGAAATAAGGTGTGTTGAAGATCTCCTGCAGACAAAGGATTTGAACTCCCTTTTTTCCTGCTTCTTCTATAAACGGAATATGCTTCTGAACCATTGCATCAATAATTTCCGGAATGGTTCCTTCTCCTTCAGTTTTAGGTAAACTCATCTGGATAAGTCCGGAACGAATCATTCTTGCCATAATAATTTTTTTAGAGTTAATTTATTTTTTACAAAGGGTGTTTAAATGATCCCATTTACTTTGTTTCTTTTTATAAATTTCCCAAAGCCGGGAGTAACTTTTCTTTCGCTATTTTCAATAGCGATTTCACCACGTAAAATAACAGTTTTTGTCTTACCTTTTACTTTCCATCCTTCATATGCACTGTAGTCGACATTCATATGATGCTTTTCTGCACTGATAACATGCTCCTCATTTGGATCAAAGATCACAATATCGGCATCTGACCCGATTGCTATACATCCTTTCTTCGGATACATTCCAAAGATCTTGGCTGAATTAGTTGATGATACTTCAACGAATTTATTCAGTGAGATCTTTCCTTTATTTACTCCTTCTGAGAACAGTAATTCCATTCTGTGTTCAATTGCAGGATGACCGTTCGGTATTTTTGAAAAGTCGTCTTTACCCATGAGTTTTTGTTCCCATTTAAATGGACAATGATCCGTTGCAACAACCTGAATGCTTCCCTGGTTGATCCCTGCCCAAAGTGCGGCCTGATCTTTTTTCTCTCTTAACGGAGGACTCATGACCCATTTCGCTCCCTCAAAATTCTTTTCGTATAGTGAAGCATCGAGTACTAGGTATTGGATACAGGTCTCAGCAAATACTCTCTGGTTTCTTTTCTCCGCATCCCTGACCTGATTCAAAGCGCCTTCGCATGTCATATGAACAATGTATGCAGGAACTCCAGTGTGAAATGCCATATCAGCAAATCTTCCGGATGCTTCGGATTCTGTGATCTCCGGTTGTGAAAGGTAATGATAGAGTGGGGCAAGCTTTCCTTCAGAACGATGTCTGGCGATAAGGTAGTCGATCATGTCGCCGTTAGTAGCATGAACAGTAACCATTCCACCCTGCTTCTTCACCTCATTCATAAGTCCTACCATTTGTCTGTCATCGATCATTAATGCTCCTTTGTAAGCCATGAACGTCTTGAAGGATATGATTCCTTCCTTATTGACCATGTCTGATATCTCCTGTCGGGTATTGTCATTGAAATCTGTGACAGCCATATGGAAAGAGTAATCGCAACATGCATTATTATCAGATCTTCCCTGCCATTCCTTCAGGGCATGATAGAGAGATTTACCCTGGGTCTGCAAAATGAAATCAATGACCATAGTAGTTCCGCCGAATAATGCTGCTGATGTTCCCGTGGTATAATTGTCACTTGAAAATGTTCCCATGAAGGGCATATCGAGATGAACATGTGGATCGATGCCTCCAGGTATGATCAGCATACCTTTTGCATCAATGGTCTTGTCTGCTTTAAATGGCAGATCTTTTCCTATCGCACGTACTGTTTCACCTTCAATGTAAACATCTGCATCCATAACCTCAGATGCTGTAACAACTTTACCGTTCTTAATTAGGATTGACATTGGAATAATTTTTACTGTAATTGAGAATTGATGTTAAAGTTCTCCGATATCTTCGAACCACAATTTAGGGTTTTCTTCAATAAATTCAGACATCATTTTTTTACATTCTTCAGAATCGATATTGATAACTTTTACACCATGCGACTCCATGAATTCTTTGGCTCCTGAAAAGGTCTCATTTTCTCCTGCGTAAACTGTCTTGATGTTAAATTGGACAACCGCTCCTGCACACAGATAACAGGGCATAAGAGTGGAATATAAAACAGCGTTTTTATAATCGCCGACCCTGCCTGCATTCCGGAGACAATCGATTTCAGCGTGAGTGATCGGGTCTCCATCCTGAACTCTCTTGTTGTGTCCCCTGCCAATGATCTTGCCGTCTCTTACAAGTACTGAACCGATAGGTATTCCACCTTCCTTGCGACCCAAACGGGCTTCGTCAATGGCGGCTTGCATGTATTCATCCATAAATTAATTTTTAAAAGGGATTCAATATGCAAAGAATATTTGACTTTTCAAACTAATGCATCCTGACCACTAAGGAAATTAACTTCCTTGATCAAATGATCATTAAGTGAGTACCGTTGGATAACATCTTCTTTAAGGGTATCCCGTACGACCAGAATGATCTTCATGTTTGAAGCTGATGCTTGTAAAATTTCCTTCAGGACTTCATCAAACCCTCTCCCTGATAATTCAAGTGGCCCGATCTCATCGATTACCAGCCATCCTTTTTTATTATATGAACTTCCCGATAGGACTTCAACGGCTTTTGAAAATGCATTCATGCTGAATTTGAACTTTCCTATAGGTATAGTTGAGATCTCATCTGAGGTTGCTTCCATCGGAAATTTTTCACCACTGGAAATGTCCTGAAAAAATCGTTTGCCATTTTCAACAGGCGATAAAATACCAAAGACGTCATTTCTGGTCTGACACCATTTACCTAGTGTTGAACTTTTTCCTGAATGAATTGTCCCTGTCAAAATATAAACTTCCTTCTTCTGCATCCAATGTGGGTTTTAAACTCACTATAATGGTAGAAAATATTTTTAACCTTTACAAATGCAAAAAAAGAAAGTCAGGTCGCTACAGAGTTTATTATCAAAGTTCTCCAGAAAAACCTGATTCTGGAAAATCCGATTTGCCCTTTTGATCGCTTCCAGCTTTCCTTTATAAGGATAGTAGTGGAGGGAAGAAGTAACACAATTTCCTCAATTTCTTTTTTATACATCCCTTTTCTTTTGTCAAGCCATTTTTTAAGCAGTCCCAGAAGTAAGGGCGCAAAAATCAGATACCAGGTTAGCAGTATTATTGCTGAACGGAAAATAAATTTTAAGGAAGAATGTCCGCTTGCGAAAACTCCTTCCGGATAAATTTGGTTGTAGATATAAATACCGGCCAGTATAAGCCAAACAACAAAAAGGAAACTGATGCCCTTCTTTCTTTTTATTGTAGCTTCTTCTTTGTTGTTTATTGTAAGGTCGATCAGATAGGGTTGCATTTCGTCGCGGGTAAATTTCAACATTTCAGGAATTGCGGAACAGAACTTCCCTATTAAAAACGCAGCCAGCAAGTGTAAAAACAGATAAAGTGAGACCAGATAAAGGCTGAAATTTGCAGAGGGGTCTGATTTTGTCAGATTGACAATAAAATCATTTACAGCCTTCCAGAAATCTACTCCAAATAAAACTGTCATCACCAGAACCCTCTGAATTGCTGACTCGATCAGCGCCAGGAATGCAAGAGTATAACTTTTCAATGCAAAGTGTTTCTTCCCTGCAGAGAACAGTAATTCGCCGCAGAGTCCCTGAAATAAGACAGCGATATAGGCAGGAAATGGACTTTGAGGTGAAAGCATCATCTTAAAAATTGCCACAACTATTGTAGCTCTGATAATTGCTCCTTTATATGGAACCAGATGACCGATAAGACAGATACAAACTACAGCAGATCCACCCACGATCAAACCTGATATTGGCAACTTAAAACCATGGATGATTCCTCCTAACATCGCTTCACAAATGACCCAAAGAGCAATTAACTTAAAATATATTTGTTTTTGATGTGGACTCACTTCATGAAATAATTTTATTTTTGTCCAATATGAATTGGGACTGCCTGCAAAATAGGCATTATCACTATCATGAGGAAAAGTATTTTGAAGACTGAGGATAATTTAAAGGAACTGAATGTGATTAAATTTATTTTGAATGAGAAAGAAGTGAACTACTCGGGACATCCCGGTGTTGTTGTGCTGGACTATGTACGCTACATGAAAAACATGACAGGTACAAAGATCGGTTGTCGCGAAGGTGATTGTGGAGCATGTACAGTACTGGTGGGAGAGATCATTGACGGAAGAATGCGCTACCGTTCCATGACTTCTTGCCTGATGCCACTTGCTAATGCTCACGGTAAACATATTGTTACTGTTGAAGGCGTGAACATGGATGTGTTAAATCCGGTTCAGCAAGCAATGAACGATGAGGGAGCAACTCAATGCGGATTTTGTACTCCGGGATTTGTCATGTCTTTAGCCGGATTTTGCCTGCGGGAAGATGTTATTAACTACCAGACTGAAGCAATGGCTGCTATTGATGGAAATATATGCAGATGTACAGGTTATAAATCCATTCAGCGAGCTGTGACAAAGATCGCTGAGCTGTGTTCGTTGAGAAAGAATGAAGAAGCAATCGTCTACGTTTCCCGGAATAAAATTCTTCCGGATTATTTTTCAACAATAAAAGAAAAACTGGCTTTGCTGCAATTGGCTTGCAATAATCATAACGGAATTTCCGGTGCTGACTATTTTGTCAGTGGCGGAACAGATCTGTATGTTCAGAAGCACGATGCCATGCCGCATGCGAAATTAACTTTTCTTTCTGATCACAATGACCTTTCCGGAATTAGTGAAGATAATGGTGAATGTGTGGTTGGTGCTAATTCAACAGTAACCGATCTGATTGAATCTTCAGTTATCCGTAAAGCGTTTCCGGAATTTGAAAAATATTACAGGCTGGTGTCTTCAACCCCAATCCGAAATATGGCGACCATAGCCGGTAATCTGGTCAATGCTTCACCAATTGGAGATTTTACCGCATTCTTTCTTGCCCTTGATGCTTCCATTGAATTGTGCACGATGTCTTCTTCAAGAACAATCAAGTTGAAGGATTTTTATCTGGGTTATAAAAAACTGGACAAGCAACCAGATGAATTTGTTAAATCAGTCCGTTTTCCATTGCCTTCAGCAAATGCCAGATTTAATTTTGAAAAGGTTTGCAAACGAACCAATCTGGACATCGCTAGCGTCAATAGTGCTATTCTGATTGAAACACAAAACAACATTGTTTTAAAAGCAGGCATTTCTGCAGGTGGAGTTGGTCCGACACCACTTTTTTTAAACAAGTCATCTGAATTTATTACCGGGAAAAAAATTAGCATTGAGCTGATCGAACAGTTGCTATCTATTATTCAGACTGAAATTTCACCGATAAGCGATGCAAGAGGTACAGTAGAATATAAAAGACGATTGCTGAATCAACTTGTCAAGGGACATTTTGCAGTGTGGTTTCCTGAGTTGGTGAATCCGGAATTTATAACAATGTAATAGATGTCATTTCAATTTTAAAATGACAATATAGTATGAAAAATATAGACAGTAAAAATCACTTGCGCGGTGAGTCAGTATATCTTGATGATATACCCATACTGGCAGGAACTCTTTTCGGCGTTGCATTTGACTCTCCTGTTGCTCATGGTGAAATTAAAGTTCTGGACCTTTCTGAAGCACTGCAATCTGAAGGTGTTGTCAGGATCTTCACTTCTAAAGATATTCCCGGAGAAAACCAGATCGGAGGAATCATTCCTGATGAACCTTTAATTGCAGACCATCATGTGCACTTTTGTGGAATGCCTGTGGCATTCGTTGTTGCTGAATCAGATGAACTGGCAAGAATGGCAGTAAAGAAAATAAAAGTTGAAATTTCTCCTTTACATATTATAACAGATCCCCGTGAGGCTAAAGAGAAAGGCGAGTTGATCATTCCGCCACGGACATTTAAACTGGGAGATACTGAAAGTGCGTTTAAAAATTGTGCTCATGTTTTTGAAGGAAGAGCAGATTCAAACGGACAGGAACATTTATATATTGAAACGCAAGGAGCTTATACTTTGCCAAAGGAAAATGGGGCAATAAAAATATATTCCTCCACACAAGGACCAACTGCAGTTCAACGGGCTTGTTCAAAAGTACTTGGTGTGCCAATGCATTTGCTCGAAGTAGATGTTACTCGTCTCGGTGGTGGATTTGGTGGAAAAGAAGATCAGGCAAATACCTGGGCAGCTCTTTGTGCTCTGGCAACTTATCATCTGAAGCGTCCGGTTAAATATTCTTTGCATCGAATGGAGGATATGCGAATGACAGGTAAACGACATCCATATTCTTCAGATTACAGGATCGGGCTTGATAAAGATCTCAGGATACTGGCATATGAGGCAACGTTTTACCAGAATGCCGGTGCTGCAGCTGATCTTTCACCTGCTGTGATGGAGCGCACGCTTTTCCATTGCACCAATTCTTACTTTATTCCAAATGTTAAGGCTACAGCTTATAGTTGCAGAACAAATCTTCCACCTAACACAGCCTTTCGTGGATTCGGAGGGCCTCAGGGAATGTTTGTTATCGAAAGCGCGATCGCACATGCTGCTGACAAACTCTGTATTCATGCTTCGGAAATTCAAAAGAGAAACCTGATCAGGAATGGGAACGAGTTTCCTTACGGTCAGATCGCAGTAAGCGAAGCAAATGAATGTTGGGAGAAAGCTGAAAAGATATTCGATCTTGAATTGTCAAGGAAGAATGTCGAACAATTCAATTCGAAAAATCATTTATATAAAAAAGGGATTGCATTAATGCCTGTTGCATTCGGCATCAGTTTTACCAAGACGTTGATGAATCAGGCCAGATCTCTGGTGCATGTCTATACAGATGGAAGTGTCAATATCAGCACAGGTGCAGTAGAAATGGGTCAGGGTGTGAATACTAAAATCCTGCAGGTTGCATCCCGGATCTTTTCCATATACCCTTCAATGATCAGGGTCAATTCAACAAATACATTTCGTATTGCGAATACTTCACCGTCTGCAGCATCTGCAACTGCGGATCTGAATGGCAAGGCTACACAACTTGCTTGTGAAGCAATATTGTCAAGACTCATTGCCGTTGCCGCTCAGGAGTTGAATGTTCCGGAAGAGAAAATTAAGATCAAAGACGAATATGTATTGGTAAACGGTGAAAAGAGTAGTCTGAACTGGAAACAACTGATCATGGCAGCATATGTAAGACGTGTGAGTTTATCTGAACACAGCCATTATGCAACTCCGGAAATTTTCTTCGATGCAAAAAAAGAAAAAGGTCATCCGTTTGCATATCATGTATATGGTACTGCCATAATAACTGCTACCGTTGATTGTCTCCGGGGGACCTATGAATTCGATTCCGTGAATGTTGTGCATGATTTCGGTGCTTCAATGAATGCGATAATTGACAGAGGACAAATTGAAGGTGGAATAGTGCAGGGAATCGGTTGGATGACAATGGAAGAAGTGATCTATGATAAGGAAGGTAAACTTAGAAGTAATGCTTTATCAACCTACAAAGTTCCTGATGTGTATTCAGTTCCTAAGGAGATAAACATTGATTTTTTACAGACTAATGTAGATAACCTTGCGATCTTCCGTTCTAAAGCTGTCGGTGAACCACCTTTGATGTATGGAATCGGTGCTTTCTTTGCATTACGGGAAGCAATGAAAGCTTTCGATCCGGAAGCAAAGTCGGCATTTGATTCACCGATGACACCGGAGAAGGTTTTGATGAACTTGAATGTTGCTAAGGTGAAAAGTGAAAAATGAGTTTTCGGTAGAGTAAGCGTAAACAATGGTCTTTTGAAATGAAAAATATTTTATTGCTACATGGAGCAATTGGCTCAAAGCAACAGTTTAAACTTCTTGAGAAGCATTTGAACAAAGAGTATTCTGTTTTAACTTTTAATTTTCCCGGACATGGGGGAAACTTAATTCCTGAAAGAGGATTTTCAATGGAATTGTTCGCGGAATCTGTAATTAAATTTCTGGATTCAAACAAACTTGAAAAGGTTTCGGTTTTCGGCTATAGTATGGGTGGCTATGTGGGGATGTATCTTGCAAAGAATTTCCCTGAGAGAATAGAAAAACTGATCACGCTTGCTACTAAGTTTCATTGGGATGAATCGACTTCAAAAAAAGAAGTTCAGATGTTAAGCGCTGAAAAAATTGAAGCTAAGATTCCGGTATTTGCAAATGAATTGAAGGAGCGACATCATCCTGTTAATTGGAAAGAGGTAGTGGAAGAGACAGCTAAATTTCTTATTAAGATAGGAATCAAAAATCCATTAGAGCCGGAAGGTTACCACCAGATAGGAGTACCGGCTCTGATCTTATTGGGAGATAGAGATAAAATGGTGACTCTGGATGAAACGGTAAATGTGTTTAAACTTTTGCCAAATGCGCAGCTCGGAATTTTACCTGGTACTCCGCATCCTCTTGAACAAGTGAATTTGGAAGTACTATTGATGTTCGTTAAGAAATTTCTGATTACTTGAACCTAACGATAGTATATTCAATTTTGAATTCCTTCTTCTCTTTAAAAACTTGCACACTTTCAGTTTAAATTCTTTTCAGGCTACCTGTCTTTGTTCCAAAAGCAGATCATTCTTCACCTCATGCGGAATGCTGAAACTAAATCTTGTGCCTTCGCCTACTGTTGACCTCAACCATATTCTTCCGTTTCGTTGTTCGATGATCTTTTTGGCAATTGAAAGTCCTACTCCCATTGATTCGTGATCGTCACGTCTGCTCAATGTCTGGAAAAGGACGAATATCTTTTCAAAATATTGTTCTTCAATCCCTGGGCCGTTATCCTCAATATGAATGATCGTTTCGATTTCATTTACTTCTGTTGAGATCATGATTGCAATCCTTTCTTTGTCATTAAATCGAATTGCATTGTCAATGATATTGGAAAGTACTCTCCTCAGTTTTAATTCTTCCATTTTCACCTTTGGCATTCCTTCCTGGATCATGAATGATGGGGTTTTTCCATTTTGTTCGATTGCAAGGAAGTCTTCAACGATTAGATTCAGATCGACATCCGTAATTTCAGATTCTGATTTTTCAGATTTAGTATAATCTAAAAGTCCATTCAGCAGTTGTTCCATTCTGCTAACACGTTGCTTAATGATATTGAAATTTGTCTGAACATCTTTTGGAAGCTTTCCTTCCATATCTTCTTCGATCATTGCTGTCAACCAGGCGACAGCTCTTAAGGGCGATTTCAAGTCATGTGATGCAATGGAAACAAATTTTTCCATTTCTTTATTTGTTTTCTCAAGACCGTGTGAATAGGCATTGAGTAAGTTGTTTTTATTCTCCAGCTCTTTGTTTTTGTCTGCAAGGGTATCTCTCGACTTTGTAATACTCTGAATGACGACATTTTTTCCACTTTGAAGATAGGCGGCTTGAGTAGAGATCAAAAATGCTGTCAGAATTCCATTCGTTAAGAAGTCCTGGCTTATCAGAGCTGTATCATTCTTAAACATTGCAAAGGATGTCAGATCTGTAAATCTGCTGATGATGAACATATAAATGAAATGCGCTATCACACCGGCTGTAAAATATTGTCCTGGCTTTTTACCAAGCAGCATGAAAGCATATAGTATAATTACTGCCCAGTACAATGAACCGCCGGTCATAATACCGCCACATGTGTATGCTACACTGTGAACCAGACAGAATGCAGCGATCATCATGATCCAGTAATGCTTGTGAAGTTTTTCTGCTTTTCTTGTCATGAAGAAATTAAACTTCATGATGCAACCCTGCGCCAGAATTAAAAACGGAAGAAGCCCGGGATCAGGAATTGTAAGCATCATTTGCAAAAAAACTCCTGTGCAAACGAGTGCGCCGGTATAGGAAAATATTCGGTATAAAACGAACCTTTGCCGGCCGATTACATTTTCTTCAGGTATCTGTTGGAATACATCATGTCCCGATAGTATTCTGATAATTTTATGCATATAATCCGGCAAACCGCCACTTGTGTGTATACTCTTATTCGCCAGAGTACCCCCAAGGTTTCCGCTTTTCCTTAAACTGTAAGAAACTGACCGTTATTGTTGAAGTTTACTATCGGATTGGTATTAAAGCTACAATTTATCTTAGTATTTATTAGGACAATTGAGCAAATTTTTCAAAGGTATTGTAACTTTTATTCCACTTCATTCCACTTCATTCCACTTCATTCCACTTCATTTCACTTCATTCCACTTCATTCCACTTCATTATTACTTACCAGCTCCCTGCTGTATCCACCTCCCAATAACCTCCCTCTCCTCAACCGTCATCCCAGTTTTATTTCCCTGCGGCATTGATTGTGTATTCACAGCCCTCAACATGATCTTGTCTGTCATCATGTGGATCTGATCATAATTATCGAACATTACTCCGTTCGGAGCAACCAGTTGCACATCATCAGTTGGCTTGGAAGAATGGCACTGATTACATCGTAATTGAAAGATCGTTTGTACTTCACTAAAATGAACCGGTGTGTTGTCCTTCCCTTTGAATTTTGCAGGAGCCGTAACAATGATCAGCGCTAATATTGCTATTGTCGCAAATGGAATCATCCAGACAGCTTTTTGTCCCTTCTCATGTAAGTTGATGTAATGACGAACCGCTACGCTTGCAATGGTCAGCCCTGCGAGAATCGCCCAGTTCCATGAGTGGCCAAATGTAACCGGAAAGTGATTGCTGATCATCACAAAGATCACCGGCAAAGTAATGTAATTGTTGTGCAATGATCGTAGCCCTGCCATTTTCCCCAGCTCGGGATTCAAAGGCCGGCCTTCTGTTGCTGCTGCAACCAGTTCTTTTTGTGAAGGAATGATGGTAAAAAAAACATTTCCTGCCATGATCGTTCCCAGCAATGCTCCGATATGCATGAATGCTGCACGTCCACTTAGAAATTTACTTAAGACTATTGAGTAAAGAACAACGATAAGAAAGCCTACTATAGCGAAAAGTTTTTTCTTATGTACCAGAGGAGATTTACATAAAAGATCATAGATGATCCAGCCACTGATCATACTGCCGAGACCAATCATGATCGCTACCGTTGGACTTATATCACGTACTGCAGGGTCTATCATATATGACTTCGCATTCATATAGTAGACAATGTTTAACAACACAAAACCTGACAGCCAAGTGAAATATGCTTCGTACTTAAACCAGTGAAGTTTTTTTGGGAGTTGTCCAGGGGCGGTTTTGTATTTTTCTACATAATAGAATCCACCGCCATGTATCGCCCATAAGTTTCCGGCTAATTCATCACGCAAATTTTCAGTCCTGTTCAGACTGTTTTCAAGAAAAATAAAATAGAAGGAAGCGCCTATCCATGCAATACCAAATACAACATGGATCCACCGGACTAATAAATTCATCCAGTCCATAATGTGGGCTTCCATACCACTACCCGCAAGAAATTGTCCGCCGGCAAAAATACCTGCAGATAAGATCATCAATGAAAATAGGGTAGTGCGGCTTTGTTTTAATATTCCTCTCGCTGCACGAGCTTCATCTGAATTGTCTTTCCCGCTTAGTACAGACATGCCTTTATTCAATGCAATGATTGTGATCAGAAGCAAAATGGCAATTCCTAATGCTAGATAAACAGGTGACATAGCAGGCTCTAAATTATTATTTACGGCGACCAAGAAGTATTCTGTAAAATGAACGGCTTCTGATCTCATCGATCGTTAAGCCGGTTGCTAACGCTTCCTTTTCAGTGATGGCTCCACAATTCAAAGCTTTCAGGAAGTAATTCAATAATCCTTGTCCTGTTGCTGCATCATCAAATACATCGCCTGATAAGGTTGCCTGAGCCGCTTTGTCTACAAAATTTTTCAGACGCAAAGCAGCATCTTCATAGCTTTCAAGAAAAAAAGTATAGGTAGCTGCATATCGCATTGGTAACTGCGCCGGATTTAAATCCCAGCCCTGATAAAAACCGTTGATCAGAGAGTGCATTGTATGACCATATCCAAGTTTCCATGCCTGATGTACAACTTTTCTGTTTTCAATTTCCTGATCCAGAGTAAGATTTTCTCCCCTGTGCGGACCAACAGGCATAACATTCGTAGCGCCATCAGAAAGCATGATTCCTGTTCCTCCCAATGCAACTCTTGTCATGTGATGTGCAAAATCACAAACAGGATGATCCATTGTCTGGAACTTTGCTGTGATGTTACATGAGGCAGTATAATCGTACGTTCCGAAGTGCGCTGCAATACATCGCCCTTTTCCGGCTCTGATCAGTCGAAGCAATGGGTTTTTTCCATCTTCATCCATAACTGCCTGCGTAGCTTCAACCATCATTTCCATTTTCAATGTGCCGGCCGGAAGGTTGTGTACCTTTTCAAGTGCTTCAAATAGTTTTACCAATGCTTCTATCTGTTGTGGAATGGTCACCTTAGGTAACATTACAACAAAATTTTCAGGAATTTTATTTCCTGAATTTTCAAGCAGGGTAGTAATAAAAATATCAAGTGTTCGGATCCCTCTTGCTTTCAGGTCTTCTGTGAATGGTTTGATACGGATACCAATAAATGGTGAAACCGTTTTATCTTTCATGCCCTTTGCAAGTTCCTTGGCTGCATTCACAGCAGTTTCGTCTTCTTCCTTGTCCGGACGGTTTCCAAATCCATCTTCAAAATCTATTCTGAAATCCTCAACAGCCTCGCGTTCAAGTTTAGCAGAGATCTTTTTATATACTGTGTAAGGTAACCAGGCGCTTTCCTTTTTTCTGTCGTCATCTGACATTTTATCTAGTCTGCTTTCCAGAATCTGAATATCTGAAACCGTTGTCGGCAACGTTTCATGTCCTGTCAGTTCTAAAACCTTTGCAAGCACCGAAAAATTAGGTGCATTGGTCTTAAAACTCTTCAGGGCAATTTGTCCCATTTTTACAGTGGTGTCGGATTTAAATAGATTCGCTCCGCCATATACGGTATGAACCGGCTGTCGGTCAGAATTTTCTCCCGGATAAACTTTCTGAAAGGCTAGGTTCGCTACCTGCAATTCATTTAAAACACTCTCTTTTGCTTCTGTCGGTATTGAAAGCTTCATTTGTTACTTGTTTAATTTAATAGTAGATCTTATTTTCTTTAGTTGATAATTCTTGATTTGTAATTCAGAATTCGTAATTGAATTCGAAATAAGAATTCAGGTGACATGGTAAGAAATTAACATCAGAATGTAGCAACTCTCACCCTGTTTCTCCCTCCACACTCCCTCTCTCTCTCTCTCCCTCTCTCTCTCTCCTCATTTAGCTTCCCCGATATGTAGAATACCCAAATGGATTAAGCAGCAACGGTATGTGATAGTGAGAATCTTCACTGATCTCAAATTCAACTGTTACACTTGGATAAAAACTTTTTATGTTTTGTTTTTCAAAATACGGTTTGACATCAAATATCATTCTGTAAATTCCAAATGCGAGTTTTATTTCTTTTGCAAGCAGATCACTGATCCTGCCATCCTCGTTTGTTACTCCTGATGATATCAGTGACCACTTTCCTGACAAGTTTTGCTCAAGATGTATTCGTATCCCTTTAGCTGGTTTGCCAAGTGAAGTATCTAGAATGTGTGTTGTTAACTGGCTCATGAAAATAGTTTGTTTATTCTGAGGTGTGTGATCTTGTTTTGTTCACCGGCAGCAATTTTTATTTCCTGTTCCGGAGTATTTTGTAGTCTTTTCTTAAGCAACTCCAGCATCTGACCTGCAGATTTTCCGGTCGCACATACAATGAAGATAAAACCAAATTTTTTTTCGTAATCAGAATTTCCTCTTGATAGCTCCTCTAGAATTTCATCACTTGCTTCATTCACGCCGGACTGTTCATTGGACGCCCATTCTTTGGTAGCAAATTTTTTCTTTAATGAATCTTTATCACCAATCTTAGGATGATGTGTAAATGCTTCCAGCCAATCCTGTTGCTTACAGGAAATCCAGACCGTGTCCGAAGTGATCCGCAGGTCATCTACCGAAGTAAAAGGACGATTGTCAACCAGCTTTACAGCCCAGTTGGTGCAACCGCAGCACTTGAATATTTCCTCTTTTGCAACTTCTGCATCGAGTTGATTGAATTCTTTTATTGTCATCTTATGCTTTCTTTCCAAACAATCTCATTCTGCTGACTCCTCCGTCAGGGAAGATCGTAAGTCTGACATGAGTAAACGGCCCCTTGTTTGTAATTCCTTCAAAATAATGTTCATGGTCAGCTTGTAATTTTGTCTGTGGTAAAATTGTTGACCATTGTATATCAGCGGAACTTAATTTTTCTTCTGACGCAAGATCTATCGAGCAACCTTCGATCAGACAACTATCGGGATAGTTTCCTTTGAAGTGACATGTATCTACCCGGATCTTATCAATCGTTCCTTTATGTGCAAGTCTGACGATTACCCAGTCCTTATTATTCGGTGTTCTGTTTCGTTTTGTTTCCCAGCCATCACCCATATTAATTCCTCTTCCGGGCATAATTAGATTATCCATGTGCGAGAAGAACATGTCATTACACAAGACTGACCTTGCACCGTTAATAGCAGCTGCAAGATCGATCTGTTCTTCTGATTTTATCTGTGACCAGTTTTTACTGACATCACCATATACTTTCAGCCGGGCAACACCCCCATCTGGATAAATATGCAAACGAATATGAGTGAAAGCAGAATTGTTTTTTATTTCGTAAAAATTCTGGCTTCCGGGATTCAGAGGAGATTTAGGAAGTATCTCAATCCACTCAGTCTTATCTTTCAATACTTCGTCGTCGCTTTTGCCTGTTGCATTGCATGCTTCTAAGGATGCATAAGGCGGGTGATTACCCAGAAAAAAATTTGTATCAATATCAACTCCGGAGATTTTTCCTTCTGTTGCAAGCCTGATTACACACCAGTCGTGCCCGGGAACACGTTTACGACGTGACTCCCATCCATCCATCCATTTTCCACGGTCTGTATATTTATCTGCAATAAAAATTCCTCTTCCGGGTTTAAGCAGGTTTTCTTTTTCAGCGAAAAAATCATCGGTACAGTAAAGTGCTTTTCCTCCTAATCGTTCTGCTGCCAGATCGGTCATTTTAGTAAAAGCAGGCAAATTTGTATCATTCATATTCTTCAATTTGTGAGGGCAGTAAATGTCTTAAAAATTTCCGAGCAAAACAGTTCCTTTATGATCATTTACAAGTTTTTTATTCTCATAAATGACTTCTCCCCGCAGGTAGGTCTTAAGTACCTTGCCTGAAAAGACTTTGTCTGCATAAGGACTAATTTTATGTCTGTGATGAATGTCTTCCTGATTTAAAATCGTCTCCCCTTCAGGATCCCAGATAAAAAAGTCGGCGTCAGCTTCCGCTTCGATTTTGCCTTTATTATTTAATCCAAGAAATTTTGCCGGAGAAAATGACATCCAATTTGCAATTTCCTCAATGGTACATCCTCTTTTTTTTGCTTCTGTCCACAATGAACAGAGTGCAAACTGCAGCCCTGCAATTCCGCCCCAGGCTTTGGAAAGATCTCCACTGGAAATTTCTTTCAGGTCTGGTGGAGCCGGTGAGTGGTCAGTGGCGACAAAATCGATCAACCCTGATTTTAACGCATCCCACAGTTTGTTATTATTAGCCCTTTCTCTGATTGGTGGAGCACATTTGTAAATTGTTTTTCCATTCGGAATATCTTCTGCATTAAATACAAGATAATGCTGCGCAGTTTCTACTGTAAGATTCAAACCTTCTTCCTTTGCCGCTTTGATCATTGGTAATGCTTCAGCAGATGATAAGTGTACTATATGCACAAGCGCACCCGTTTCTCTGCATAGATCGATCATCATTGCAATCGCCTTGTTTTCCCATTCTTTCGGCCGGGAATTCAGATAGGACATATAGTCATCAGGATTGTTTTTGTGTACATCAATTCCTTTATGATGCTCTGTCAATTCACAATGCACCAGAAGTGGTTTGTTGTATTTCTTCAGAAGCACTAAGGCATTTTTCAGATCTGCCCGTTCTGCATTAGGGAAATCATCGATACCGGAGTGTGTTAAAAAAGCTTTAAGCCCTAGGACACCTGCCTTCAGCAGTTCTTCAAGTTCCATTCCATTTCCCGGAATAACTCCACCCCAGAAACCGACATTTACATTTAATTTATTTTCAGCAGCTACAAGTTTCATTTTGAAATTCGCAACATTGGTGGTAACAGGAGCGGAGTTCAACGGCATATCAACCATCAATGTAATGCCCGAAGCAGCAGCAGCTATCGTTGCTGTTTCAAATCCTTCCCAATTTGTTCTCCCCGGCTCATTGATATGGACATGCGGATCTATCAATCCGGGCATAACATAATTCCCTTTTACCATTTCAACTTGACCGTCAAAATCTCCGGGCAATACTGAATCGATCTCAGTGATCTTTCCATTTTCTATGATAACGCAACCGGAAATTATCCCGGTTGGAGTTACTATATGATCACTGATAATTGCCAGTTTTTTCGACATCTTGAGGATAATAATTGTGGTAGTAAACAAAAATAGAATTAATTTCGATTTCTGAATGTAATTCTTCTATGACAGAATTAAAACTATGGCAATTTGTTCTAAGTCAACTGGAAACAGGTACACCTGTAATACTAATGTGTGTGCTTGAAAGTCATGGAAGTAGCCCCGGACGAAGAGGATTCAAAATGGCTATCTCGCATGACCGTATGGTCGGATCAATCGGTGGTGGTATGATGGAACACAAATTTGTTGATCTCGCCAAAGAACGGTTGATTGATGAAGAAAACGATGTTCTTCTTAAAAAGCAAGTACACAGTAAGTCCGCAAAGTTAAACCAAAGCGGAATGATCTGTTCTGGTGAACAAACAATCTACCTTGCGCCAATAAAAAGTGAAGACAGCGATACTGTTAAATTACTTATTGACTCATTACAAAGATGCCATCATGGAACCTTGACATTAAGCCCTATCGGTATTCAATTTTCTATTGTCCCTGTTAAGGAAAATTATTTTTTCGAAATGAAAAGTGAAAGCGACTGGAAGTACAGGGAGCGGACCGGTTATAAAAATGTCTTGCATATTATTGGCGGCGGTCATTGTGGACTGGCTTTTTCTGAGTTGATGTCTAAACTTGATTTCTATATTCATATTTATGATGACAGGTCTGAATTGAATACCATGCATGATAATAACTTCGTTAATCAAAAAACATTTGTTAACGATTATTCTGAATTAACAGAATTGATTACTGGTGGTGATAATGTATATGTCGCAATTATGACATTCGGATATAGAAGTGATAATCTAGCCCTGCGTGCATTGATCAATAAAGATTTTAAATATATTGGCGTACTCGGCAGTCAGTCTAAAATGGATGAACTTTTTAAAGAATGGAAGAAGGACGGACTGAATTTAAAGCGTCTTGAAAAAATTCATTCGCCAATAGGCCTTTCAATAAAAAGCCAGACTCCCATGGAAATTGCTGTCAGTATTGCAGGGGAGATCATTAAAGTTAAGAATGGATAGAGTTTATAAAAGGTTGAAAGTTTAATTTTCTTTTTTTTATCCCTTTTTTTAATTTTAAACATTGAACATTAAACCTTCTTGTTTAATAAAAGATAAAAAAAAAACGAAACTGCAAATCCTACAAACCATGCATAATTGTATAGTCCGGAGATCCATTCATACACGTTTTCCGTCGGGATCACATGAATGGTAACCAGAAATCCGGGAATGTTCGGTATGATGCCAATTAAAAGTGCTATGATAGCAGAACGATTGAAACCATTTTGAAAAGTATACCTTGCCCGCGTTTCATATAATTCACTGACTACCAGATTTTGTTTTTTAATATAGAAATAGTCTGCGATCATTATTCCGCCAACGGGTCCAAGCAAACTAGAGTAGGCAATAAGCCAGGTGAAAATATAACCATTGGGATCTGCAATAAGCTTCCATGGGAAGATCAGAATTCCAATTACTCCTGTTATGTATCCTCCTGTAGTAAAAGTGATCTTCGAAGGCGACAGGTTGGCAAAATCATTTGCAGGACTTACAATGTTTGCAGCAATATTGGTTGCCAGTGTGGAAAGTGCTACAGCGATCATAGCAAAACTTACCAGGGCTTTACTTGTAAATTTTCCTGCTAGTACCAATGGATCCCAGATCATTTCACCGTAAATGATCACTGTTGCAGAAGTAACTACCACCCCGATGAATGAAAATAATGTCATTGATGTGGGTAAGCCAATTGCCTGTCCCATGATCTGAGCTTTCTGACTTTTCGCATATCTTGTAAAGTCCGGAATATTCAATGACAAAGTCGCCCAGTAGCCCACCATTCCCGTTAGTCCGGGAAAAAAATATTTCCAGAATTCTGCATTCGTTGAAAACTTAGATGGCTGTGATAAGATCGGTCCTAATCCGTTTCCTGCAGAAATTGCCCAGAACAATAATGCAAGTGCAGCTATAGGAAGAAAGAATGCTTTAAAGATAAGTAGCTTCTTAATACTGTCGACTCCTAATTTCACAACATACATATTGAGAAGCCAGAAAATAAAGAAGCTAATTGCAGGACCGGTTTCCAGTCCGAAAGATGGAGGAAAAATTTGTGGTAACTCTGCAACAGATGGCATCCAGACTTTCCACATCTGGTATAAAGCAAATCCACCAATCCATGTCTGTATCCCAAACCATCCGCAGGCAACTATTGCGCGCAACATAGCTGGAATGTTAGCTCCTCTGGTGCCGAAACTTGCTCTCGCCAAAACCGGAAAAGGAATTCCAAATTTTGCTCCTGCGTGTCCGTTTAAGATCATTGGAAGCAGGACTATGGTATTCCCAAGAAAGATAGTAAGAATAGCCTGCCACCAGTTCATTCCACCGCCAATCAAAGAACTGGCAAGCATATATGTCGGAATACATAACGACATACTTATCCATAAAGCAGCATAATTCCACGTATTCCAGGATCTTTTCTCCTGTGGTATAGGAGCAAGATCTTCACTGTAGAGGTCTGACATCTCTGTTGATTTCTGGTAAGGGTTATTAAGGGTAAGAAGTTTCAGGTTACAGGTTATAGGTTACGAATTGTCGAACCTGCAAACCTGTTGCCTGCTAACATAGCATCTAAAACCTAATTGCAATATTCATCCGCCACTGCGATCGCTTTCGAAATTATATCCAGCCCTTCATCCATTTCATCTTGTGTAATGCAGAGTGGTGGTGCTGTGAAAATATAATTCCAGCGTACGAAAGTGAACAATCCCAATTCAAGCAATTTTGCATTCACTTTATTCATGACTTCCATTTCGTTTGCTGTAGCATTCCATGGCGCCATCGGTTCTTTTGTCTTTCTGTTCTTTACAATTTCAATACATCCCAAAAGACCTGTATTTCTGTAATCACCAATACTCTGATGTTTTTCCATCATTGCAGCTACGCGCTTATCCATATATGCTCCCATCTTCGCAGCATTTTCAATCAGTTTTTCATCTTCATAGATCTGAAGAACTTCAACTGCAGCAGCACATGCAACTGCATGTCCTGAATAGGTTAGTCCAAGTGGTAATGGTTTGTTGTCAAAAGCTGAAATTAATTCTTCCTTAATGATAATGCCACCTAATGGAATATAACCGCAGGTTAATCCTTTTGCAAAGCACATAATGTCAGGAACTACATTGTGATGATTTACTCCAAACCATTTCCCTGTTCTTCCGAAACCACTCATCACTTCATCGCAGATCAGAATTATACCGTAACGATCAGCGATCTCCCTGATCTTTTGCCAGTAGCCCGGTGGGTATTTTATACATCCGCTTGAGCCGCTTTCTCCTTCCATTAAAATTGCCGCTACATTTCCCGGACCTTCAAACTTGATGATCCGCTCCATATGTTCGGCAGCATTTTGTGCACATTCTTCTTTTGTTTTGCTATTCCACGGATCTCTGTAAAAATATGGATTCTCAACATGAATGAAATTCGGTGCACCCTGAGCATCATGCGGATTTCCTCTTGGATCACCGCTGGCTGACATTGCACCATAAGATGCACCATGGTAACCCTGATATAAAGTGATCACCTTATGTCGCCCTGTATAAAGTCGTGCAAATTTAATTGCATTCTCTACTGCTTCTGCTCCGGCATTTGTGAAAAAAGTTTTCTTAAGGGAGCCGGGTGTGATCTCCGCTAACTTTTTTCCAAGTTCACCACGCGCTTTTGTGATCATTCCCGGATGAACAAATGAAACTTCATCCATCTGACGCATCACGGCTTCCTTAACTCTGGGATGACCGTGACCGATATTCATGTTCATTAACTGCGAAGAGAAATCCATGTATCGCTTTCCACTCCTGTCGTGAATGTAAACACCTTTCGCATCACAGATATTCAACGGATTTAATCCCGATTGCTTCTGCCATGAAAAAATAGTATAATCTAAATTGTTCTGAAGAATTATTTCTCTTTCGTTTAAAGTTTTTGTTTCCATTTTTTTTAAATCGTGTATGAATGCCCTTATTTTTTTTCGAGAATCGTAATCTGATAGATATATTTTTTCATTCCTGACAAATCAGAAAAGCCCGGTCTTAAATTAGTTTGTTTTTGTAGCTTATGACCTGTCCTTCTAATACCCATCCATCACCACTAGCTCATCCAATTCGTCTTTGCTTCAGGATTCCATTTAATAGATGTCTTCTTTAAATTTGTCCAGAACTCTATCGACGAATCTCCTGTTATGTCTCCTACACCAAATTTTGAATCGTTCCACCCTCCGAATGAGAAAGGTTCTCTCGGAACAGGAACTCCGATATTTACTCCGATCATTCCGGCACTTGCTCTCTCCATTACTTGTCGAGCTATGCTGCCACTTTGTGTGAATACACTTGCAGCATTTCCATAACTCGATCCGTTCTCGATTGTAAGTGCTTCGTCGATAGAACCTGCACGCATGATCGCGATAACAGGTCCGAAGACTTCTTCTTTTGCAATTGCCATCTCAGGTGTCACCAAATCGATAACTGTCGGCCCAACGTAATTGCCATTTTCCATTCCATCAACTTTTGCATTTCTGCCGTCGACAAGGATCTTTGCACCTGCTTTTTCAGCTTCAGTGATATATCGTTCGATTCGTTCTTTCGATTCTTTGGTGATCACTGCTCCCAGGTTTTTCCCCGGTATGATTTTACGTGCTTCGTCACAGATCTTTGCAATGATAGGGTCAACATTTCCAACTGCAACCATGGCAGAAGCTGCCATGCAGCGCTGGCCTGCGCATCCGCTCATAGATGCAGTAACATTGCTGGCTGTCATGTCAGGATGCGCATCAGGCATTACGATCAGATGGTTCTTTGCACCACCTAATGCCAGACATCTTTTTAAATTGGAGGTTGATCGAATGTAAACCAACTTTGCAATTTTTGTTGAACCGACAAACGACACCGCTTGAATTCCCGGATGATCACAGATCGCTTCCACAATTTCTTTGTCTCCGTTCACAATGTTGAAAACACCATCAGGTAATCCTGCTTCTTTCAGCATCTCCGCTATTCGCATCGAAGAAATAGGAACCTTCTCCGATGGTTTTAATATCATGCAATTGCCAAGAACTAGGGCATTGGGTATTGTCCAGTGTGGAACCATGTGTGGGAAATTGAATGGTGCAATGGATGCAACCACACCAATTGGTTTATGATCAAGTCTGCACTCTACACCGCGACTTACTTCCATTACTTTACCGGCAACCAGCTGCGGCATACTGCACGCATATTCTGTAAGCTCTATACTTTTTTCTACTTCGGCAGTTGCTTCATCCAGCGTCTTTCCATTCTCCTTCTGTACCAATAAGGCAAGTTCTCTCAGGTTTTTTTCCATCAACGTTTTGTATCTGTAAAAAATCTGGACTCTTTCTTTTATCGGTGTCGATGACCAGGTTTTGAAGGCTATCTGAGCTGATTCTACTGCAGCATTCAATTCCGTCATAGTGGAAAGAGGAACATTGGCAATTGTCATTCCATCTAGCGGTGAAGTAATGTTCATCGACTTTTTTGTTCCATTTGTAAATTTTCCCGAGATGTAGTTCTTTACTTCGGGAACCTGAAGTGTAGTAGTTGACATATTCTTTTTTTTAATGTTTTCTGTTGATTGCCTCCTGCATTTAAACGCATTTCCGGCATTCAACCTTCAAATATAGCTCTAGATATTCAAAAATGCTAATATTGAATATTCGGTTTTACATAGCTAATGTTCACAATTTAAACCATTGTCAGGACGATTTTGTATTCTAATAAACAGTATTTTTAATCTATGAAAAAACTACTCACTCTTCTCTTGATCTCCTTGAGCACCTTTTCTCATGCTCAGTTTCGTTTTCAGCATTTGTATGGCGGTGTGAATCATGAACGCGGTCAGACATTGCTTGAAACTTTTAACAATAAATTTATCTTCAATGGTGCAACAACTTCATATGGCCAGGGTAGTGCTGATGCAATACTGATCAAAACCGATAACCAGGGACAGATTATCTGGTCAAAAGTCTATGGAATGTCTGATTATGATAATTCTGAATATGCAATTGAAACAGCAGACTATGGATATGTTGGGGTAGGACGAACCGTTGCCAATGGAGGTAACGGAACAAATGATGCATGGATTTTCAAGACGGATTCCGCAGGAATTATTCAGTGGTCAAAAGCATTTGGTAGTCCCGGTGTCAATGATGCTTTTATTCATGCCATCAGAACTGCTGATAATGGATTCACTTTTATAGGCAATACACGGTCGCTGGGAATGGGTTCAGATGATGTTTTTATGGTACATACCGATTCCAATGGTGATACATTGTTCACACGCACTTATGGTTCTCCTGAATCTGAATCTGGATTAAGTGTATTTCAAACTGCTGATGACGGCTATGTAATTTGTGGCCGTCAGCAAACTTTTCCCAATGGGCTGGCTGAATCCGATGGTTTGATCATCAGGACTGATGTTAACGGTGATTTGCTTTGGGCAAATCTGTATGGAGATACGATGTGGGAAGAATTTGAATCCATTGAAGAATTACCAAATGGCAGATTGATACTCTCCGGTTCTACTGTTTCTTTTGGCGAAGGGGATTACGATATCCTTATGTTGATGACGGATGAACAAGGTGTACCTGTCAATGCATATTCCTATGGTGGACCAAAAGGAGACGCCTCATATAGTATCAATGTCAATCCGGATTATACATTTACCATTTCAGGGTACACTGACAGTTTCGGTTATGGCCATAGTCTGATGGGCGACGATAGTACAAATATTTTCCTGCTTAAAACGGATACAACAGGAGCAGTTTTATGGATGGTAGCCTATGGAGACGGATTACAGGATGAAGCATTCAGAAGTGCGAAAAGCTCTGATGGCGGATACCTGATCAGTGGTTTTACAGTCAATTATACTTTTCAGGATAGTACGCAAATGCTTTTTATCAAAACAGATTCTGCCGGCTTCTCTGGTTGCCATGAAGAACTTGTAGCACCGGCGACTGATTCAGATACGATGGACTACAGAGCTTCCGGATTCATTCAAAACAGTGGGGTAGCAGTGTCATCCCTTTTTGTAACTGAAACAAATATTGTAACAGTGAATAATGATGCATGCCTTTTTTCAAAAATTGAAAATGAAGGCTTGAAAAATGAAGACCTGATTTCGGTTTATCCTATACCTTTCGATCAGGAAATAAATATTGAGATAAAAGATCTGAATGGAGATCTGTTGAACGTTCAGGTTATAAATTCAGCAGGACAAATTGTCTTGTCGGAAAATTATTATCCCGGAATGAAGATTAAAACAACAGAACTCTCAGCGGGATTCTATTGTGTAATAATTTCGGGAACAAAAGATATAGTACTAAAAAGAATGCTAAAAGTAGCAGACAATTGATACGGAGAAGAACCTTCATCTTGTTTAGATTTGTTACTGTTGATTTATTGTATAAAACTGTCTAGTTGACTTTAGTAATGAATTGTCTTGTTGCTCCATTTGCATTCGACAATCTTATCATATACTCACCGGGCTTTAATGAACTCCCTTTATTATAAGTGAAAGTATTATACCCTTTAACTGAATATTGATATGTTTTGAAAATCGGTTGACCTTCTTTTGATAGAATTTCAATTGCAACATCGCCGTTATTCTCTGCATAATATTCTGCTGTTACCATCGAATTGAAAGGGTTTGGTCCTACACGCTGAATATTTACTGATGAAGCAACAGCTTCTCTTGCTTTTAGATTCACCCTTTCAACATTACTGAAAGTGTTTTTTCCTTCAAAGTTCACTTGTCTCAGACGGTAGTAAGAGGTTCCTGTCATCGGTTTGTAGTCAACAAACTGATAGCTTTGCGGTACTTGAGAATTTCCTGCACCTTTTATTGTTGAAATGGAAGTAAAGTCGTTACCGTTCTCTGACCTTTCAATTGTGAATGATTCATTGTTAATTTCACATGCCATTTCCCAGTTAAGTTCTACATGTTGGTTTTTTGTACGTGCACTGAAGTAGACCATATCGGTCGGAAGTGAATTAGCTGTTGTAGACGTTATTCCGAAAATTCCTAATTGAGTAACACCCCGTCTCACTGCTACAGCGTTTTCATTAGTACCTGTTGCTTTATCATGCTTACCAATCGCTCTCCAGGGACTATAAAGATCTTCTCTCTGACTAACATGTAGTTTTTCATAATTCTGGATTCCTGGGAATCCTGCAGCAGATAAACTGATATCAAAAGTTCCACCCTGATAACCATTTTCAGGAATTAAATTCCAGTATGCAAATCCGGCATTCATACATACCTCACCTGCATCGGTCATCGGTAAACCGATTTTATTAACATTGCCAATTCCTAAACTACATAATATTGTTCCTCCTTTTGATGGAGAATTTTTATAGTTAAGTACTGCAGCATTTTCTGAGTTCTGATTTCCTAGAGGAAATTCAACCTTTCCTACTGTATTTGAACTGATCCAGCGACGGAAATTGCCATGAACATATCCATGAACCTTTTTCATATTTCCAGCTGATGTTGCATTTTCTCCCAGAGTCAATATATTTTTTCCGGTAATGATTTTTCCGGATTCAAGAACCAAATTATTGCTTACTACAGTTGATGAATTTAATTTACAGCTCTCTTCGTTATTTATTGTTAAAGCATAGACTACAGAAGGTAAGCCGTTTCCGGTTTCTTGCTCCGTTCCGCCATTATAGATATAAGTTGCTCTTGAATTGAAATTTCTTGCTCCTTTATTCTGGATATTTCCACTCATTTCTGACTTTGAAATTCCATCAGGTGATCCGATCATCAGGCCCGATCCTTCACTTAAATTAAAATCACCGTTTCCTGTCAGAATGTAATTGTCCATTCTCAGAGTTGTTCCGGTTGATACATTATAATCAATTCTGTTCTTAATGTTGTTGTTAACTACAATGAATTGCGTTTTTTTCTGACCGGCGAAATTAATTTCTCCACCCTTTGCACCTGAAGTTTCAGTGATCAATCCAATTCCATTAACAGAAATATTTCCCTGAAGATTCAGGATTCCCTTCATTGCTGAAGCAGAAGTATTCATATTAATTGTTCCTCCGGTAATATTTAAATCACCACTTATTGTCAAAGTTGAATTCTGATCAGACTTTCTTTCATTGAAATTTAATTCGCCTGAATTCAGGACAACATTTCCCGCAACTGTTAGATGATTTGAACCTTTTGCATTAATGCAAACTGTTCCACCGTGAATAAATAAATTCCCGTTCAGCTTAATTTCTGTCTGTTTGCAAAATTGGTCGAAGAAAATATTTCTTGTTCCTGTTGAGCTGATATAAAGATCATTTTGAATTCTGGAAATAGTAGAGTAGAGGTCAGCAGAAATATTTTGTGCAGCCGAATTCCATTTGAAATTTCCAAAACTTTGATCCAGATTTTGAGGCAAAGTCATACTTACACCTGTTATTTCGCAATATGAATTTTTCTCCCATACTGCAATCGGTAAAGCACCACCATCAAAAGCATGTTCATAAACTGCTTTTTCCTTTATTGTGATATGATCAGCTTCAACCTGCATTTTCCCGCCATTGTTTATGAACTTTCCTGAAACAGAGATCTTGCCCTCAAGATCAAGCACTCCATCCGGTGAAAGAAGACAATTGTTGATTTCGGCCTGTGCGTCCGTTGTAATTTTAATTTTGCCAAGGATCTCCAGATCACCTTTTACGAGCAGATCGGTTCCGGGACCATTGGCAATTTCAAGGGCACCTTTCTCTGCGATCAGTCGAGCATCTTCAGAAACTACGATCTGGTCTGCAGTAATTTTTGTATTTATTATAACACTATGTCCTGAACAGATCTCAATGTTATTTGAAGCAGCATTTGGTGATTTGTCAGATATGACCCATTCTGAACCATTATAAGTTTCCCAGATTCTAGGTGTATGCCAGTTTCCTGAACTTACCGAACGGAAGTCGCCTTGAAAAGCAGCTTTGGCACTTTCATTATGTCCAATCTGGAAATAGATCATCATGCCTGTGATAGCTGCAGCAAGTATTGAAGAGGTACCAATGAAGATCTGCTTTGCAGATAATCTTTGACGTTGCGTTTGACGCTGTCTGCTTCTTCTACTTCGTTTTAAATCCGGATTTGTCTGGTAAGTACTCATAGGAATCTCTTATTATTTGAGATTTTTTACGCCTATGAGCAAGGATAAATTCAATTAACTGTGTGTTCTCATCTCAATTGTAAGGTTGGAGCCATTTAGTTGAGTTTATCGGTAATTTTTGTAGAAATGCGCCAAAAAAGCCCTTTGTCCAGCAAAAAATTACATTTCGGATATGTAAGAAATTAAGGCATTTGTAATAAAAGATCCGTTTTAATCAAAAAAGTATCAGATTATCTTCAATTATTCTATGATGAAAACAGGCTCATTTGAATTTCCCGCACAATTTTGAATTGTAATTTATTTCTCACCTGAAGCTTTCGGATTTGGATTTATCAAATCGGGTGAAAAAATCAGTCGCCTCTTTAAAACTAACAATGAGGTAAAATTGGTTAATAAACCTTAAATCGTTGATTCATTACTTCGATCTGAATTATTCAATCAATTCATCGATCTGGTCAAACTTAGCTTCCGTATACCCTCCATTTGTACTGTAAATGATCCTGGCATCTTTATCAAGTAAAAATAAATAAGGAATTTCTCCACTACTCATCTTCAGGGAGGAAATTAATTGTTCGGTATTCGATTCACTGAAGAGAACGTGTGGTCTGAGATCTGCCTGTGCTGTTTCCCGGAATTTTCGTTTCATGTTTTCTGCGAACATCTGATTGTTACCCTTGACCAGTGGAATGAAAAAAACATTCACATCAAACATATCATCCATAATCCCTGTCTTAGCTATGAATTTCTGATAAACTGGATCAAGCCATGACTCCAGGTCTTTTTGTGCTTTCGTTGAGGAGGCAAAACAAAGCAGGGTGTATTTTCCTTTTACATCATCCGGCATTGAGATTCTTTGGTGATCTATTGTTTCACCGGTGATCTTTTCAATTACCTGAGATTTACCGTTGTTGGAAAGTAATAATAGGCCAAAAGCAATTAGTAGGTACCGCATACGATCTTTTTTTTAATTTCCATGCAGGAACCTTGCCACAGTTTTATTCTTCTTTCTTCGATTTGAAATCTCTGAGACGTTCGATAAAACTTTCTGCCCACGAAAAAATTTTTTTCTCCAGAACGGATTCCTGCTTTGTAATGAAACGATGCAGAAGAATGGATATTGTGGCCATTATTCCACTTTTTAAAAAATCACCTTTCACAAAGTTTATTCCTGTTGCATTGGAAATTGCCCGGATAGCAATATTTTCAGGCCTCAGATCTTCCCTGACTTCCTTGAATCTGGTCTTGAGATCTTCTTCCTGTTTTTTAACATCTGCCTGAAGACGCGCTATTTCTTTTCTCAACTGGATTGAGTTTTCGATCTTATTCATCTTCTTTTAACATTTTATGAATGATCATATTTGAAACCGGCTTCTTGATCCAGCTTTCACGGGCCAGATATAGAATGAATCCGATCACCAGATAAATTCCGGCAACAGCTAGAAATCCTGTCGAATATTGTCCTGTTTTTTCTGAAAGAAAAAAGGCAAGTGCGATACTTCCAAAGAGAAAAACGATGGTGAAAAAAAGCAGGAGCAGCAATCCAACTACTGCAGAACCTGCGATCTCACTGCTCTTTTCAACAGCCTGCAATTTCGCAAGTTCAATCCTTGTTTCCAGATATTCCTTTGAATCTGTAAAAAGATCTTCAATCTTGTTCTTCTCTTCCATGGAATCTAAGATAGTCTTAATTTTTCAGTTTGCTTAGTTTTTCAAAATTCAGAATGTAGATCTGTTTCTCTCTGATGTCTATCAGTTTCTCTTCTTTGAAATCTGATAAAGTCCGTATCACTGATTCAGTTGCTGTTCCAACAATACTGGCAAGATCTTCCCTGCTCACGGAGAATGGAGTCTTTTCACCATTTTTCTGATAACGCTCCTGTAAAACAAGTAAAGCATCAGCAACTCTTTTACGAACTGAATTGTAAGCCAGATTGATCAATCGTTCTTCCGTATCCTGTAAATTGTTGGAAAGCATCCGGATGAATTTTGCTGCAACATCTCTGTTGCTGTAAAGTAAGGCAAAAAAATCTGTCCGGGGAATAATGGAGATCTCGCATTCTTCAAGTGTCTCTGCAGACTCTTTGTATTCCGCATTTTCGATAAGGTCTGAATAGCCAATGAACTCACCCTCCTGATGGATGCCGGTGATAAGCTCTTTGCCATCTTCATGCGTCTTAAATGTTTTTAATTTTCCTTTATTGATAAATACAATTCCATTAGGTTCGTCACCTTCCATGTACACCATCTCTTTCTTTCTGAAATGAAGTACCTTCCGGTCTTTCGATAATTTCTCCAGTTCTCCCAATCCTTTAGCCGTAGCAAGGAATTCATCAAGACCTTCAACATTCTTACTGAACTCCTTCTTGAAAAGAGCATTTCTCTTTAACCTGGTATCTACAGCATTGAGCAATTCCATTTCTTCAAATGGTTTTGTGATATAATCATCTGCTCCCATACTCATGCCTTTTCTCAGGTCGGATTTTTCTGTCTTTGCAGTAAGAAAGATAAATGGGATTCCTGCTGTCGAAGCATTTTTTCCTAGTAAATATAAGACTCCGTAGCCATCCAGGTCAGGCATCATGATATCACAGATGATCAGATCCGGAATTTCTTTCAGCGCAGTTTCAACTCCCGCTTTGCCATTGGAGGCTGTCGTTACCTTATAGTTTGCCAGTTCAAGAATTTCTGCAGTGTTCTCACGCATTTCCTGATTGTCTTCGATCAGGAGAATTTTTTTATCTGTATTCATTGCTTTGGTAGTGTTATTTTAAATGTAGTTCCTTCGTTTTCTGTGCTCTTTACGGAGATCGTTCCGTTTAACTTTTTAACATAGCGCTGGACAATGTTCAGTCCCAGCCCTGTCCCTTGTATTGCAGTAACATTTGCCGCCCTGAAAAACCGTTCGAACAAATGCTGCTGATCATCTTTTGGTATTCCTATACCGTAATCAGTTATCGTGATCCTGATCTCATTGTCGTTCTCAACCATGAAATCAACCTTTGAATCTTCAGGGGAGTATTTAATAGCATTGTTTATTAAATTGATCAGAATGTGGCGCAACAGCGTTTTATCAGCTACCAATTCCGGTTCTCCTGAATAATTTAGAATGATCTGCTGTCCTGACTTGGAAACCGATTGCATCTCTTCAGTGATCTCTTCACAGAATTGCCGGAAGTTTATTGTTTCAAACCGGATCTCAACTTTACCGGCTTCCAGTTTCTCAAGTGAAAGAAAATCGTTCAGGATGTCAGTAAGGTTCTTAACTGAACCTTTGATTCGCTCAATGTGTTTCTTCCTTTTATCTAGTAAAGAATTGTCGTCATATTTCCCAATCAGTGAGACCGATGTTAAAATTGTACTCAATGGAGTCCTGAATTCATGTGATGCGATCGACACGAATTTCGATTTCATTTCATTAAGCTCTTTCTCTTTTTCAAGAGAGAGCAGGATTTCTTTTTCAGCTTTCTTTACTTCAGTTACATTCTGAAGTACCAGCAGGATCTCCTTTATGAATCCTTTGGCATCAGGAAGCGGAACAGCATTTATTATATAATGTTCGTCGTTCAGGCTTACATCTATATGGGTGCTTTCCCAATTGAAAACTTTTAACAACTTTGCTTTATCTGCTTCATTAAAATTGAAGACTTCCAGAGCACTGGTTTTTTTACCTTTCAATGTGTCTCTCCTGACACCCATTGTGTCAAGCGCTTTTCCATCGATAAACACAATATTGAACTCTCTGTTCGTTACACAGATAATTCCATCCGGAAAGTTCCTGGCAATCGTACTGAACAATCTCTCACTATCACGCAAAGCCTCTTCGATCTTCCGGCGCTCGATCATTTCTTCCTGTAAATTCCGGTTCGCTTTCTCAAGTGAATTATTTACTAATTCCAGTTCTTTGGTCCGGTCAAGTACTCGTAATTCCAGTTCTTCCTGGGCTTTATTGATCTGGTCTTCCTGTTTTTTTCTGCTTGTAATGTCGATTATAAAACTGATCACATACAATTCATTTTTATTTCTGAATGAACTTAAGCTGATCTCAACAGGAAATTCTTCACCATCTTTTTTCTTTGCAAATAAATTCATTCCCTGCCCCATAGAACGATTGTGAAGTTCCTTGTAATAACCTTTTCTATGATCTGCGTGTTTGTGAACGAATTTTTTCGGTATGAGATCTTCGATCAGCATACCTTGTAATTTACCCCTTTCATATCCAAACTGTTCGCATGAACGGGGATTTGCCATTACGATCTCGCCTTTTACATTACTTATAATGATCCCTTCTGTTGCATGTGTGAACATGGCATTCAGGTTCTCCGTACTCCTGATCAGATTTTCCTGAGATTGCTTATATTTAATGATAGCAAAAGTAAAGGCCCAGATAAAAAGTATCGGAAGTATAAATGATGGAAGATTATCGTTGGAGTATTCCAGATTATGATTAAGAAAATAGCCTATCATAATAAGTACACTCATAACTACACTTACATCAAATGTACTTCTGTTTCCAGGTGTCCATATAGTAAGTAGTACGATCAATGAATAAACAAATTCAATATGATATTGCGCCGGAGTGATCAGTGTCAATCCGAAAAGCGCAATACTGGCAAAAATGCCAATTACCTGAATTTTGTTTTGCTTCCTCAATAATTTATCAATATTTATATTGAATTAAGACCCCAAATCTAGATTTCAAATGTCTGATTTAATATGTTATGAATCCTGTACAAATATGACGAATATCATGTAATGTAGCAATTAGGGTGGGTAATTTCGTTGTTCTAATAGAATTAATAATGGTTGACCCGATTTCAAATCAATTAAAGAAGATTTTAGTGCCGCTTGACTTCTCTGAAACTTCAGTCAGAGCAATGAATTATGCTGCTTCATTAGCTTTCAACTTGAAGTCAGAAATTATTTTGTTCCATACGGTTGTAGTGCCAGTTGTTACGAGTGGCGATATGGTTTTTGCCACGGATGTTACTGCACTTCAGAACGATGCAATAGCGCATTTAGAAAAAGCAAAGGCGGAATTACTAAGTCAGTATACCAAACTAACCATTTCCATTAATTCGACAATTGGAGTTCCGGCAAATGAAATCAACCTGAAATGTAAGAACGACGGAATTGATATGGTAATAATGGGCTCCAATGGAACTTCCGGAATGGTACAGGTTGTTTTTGGAAGTGTAACAAGATCAGTAATCGCAAATTGCCCTTGTCCGGTGTTGACCGTTCCGATCAATGCACCGAATACTTATCCTGGAAAAGTTGCATTTGCCACCAATTTTGATGATCATGAGTTACAATCCCTTTTTCTGTTAACAGAAATGCTCAGGTCCTTCGGTACAGAGATTCATTTGATTCATGTTGGAAATGGTTCTGACATGAAAAGTCAGGACGATCTATTAACCTATTTCAGAGGGCAGGTTCGTGCAAACATTAATTACGAAAATATCAAATATCATATTCTTAAAGGCGATGATGTTGAGGATACTATTGAGAGTTTTATTGTAGGCAATAAAATGGAATGGCTTGCTATTGCTAAACGGAAGAGAAATTTCTTCGATCTGATAACTAGCAAAAGTCTTACAAATAAACTTCATCATCATTCTTATGTTCCGCTATTGGTCTTTCATACTGCCGTTCAATCAGGAACCCCTTTGTTTTAAGAGCAGTTTTAGTAATTGATCAGTTAAAGTTTAATTTATAATATATATGCCCGGATCAGAACTTATCAGGAAATACAATGTCGCCGGACCAAGATACACCAGTTATCCTACTGTTCCTTTCTGGAGCAATTCGCCAACTGAAATTCAATGGCTCAATTGTATAAATAAGCAAATGGAAACTGATCGTTCGATGAGTCTCTATATTCATTTGCCTTTTTGTGAAAGCCTCTGTACGTATTGTGGTTGCAATACCCGGATAACCGTAAATCATGCCGTTGAAACTCCATACATTACCGCTTTACTCAAAGAATGGAAAATGTATGTTGACAAAATGGATAAAATTCCTCTCATCAAAGAGATCCATCTTGGTGGTGGTACACCAACTTTTTTCTCTGCAGAAAACCTCGACAGAATGTTGAATGGGATTTTTTCTTTGGCTGAAAGAGATCCTGATATTGAATGCAGTTTTGAAGCTCATCCGAATAATACCGACCAAGAACATCTGCAGCTATTATTTGATTGGGGCTTCAGAAGAGTCTCTTTCGGAATCCAGGATTTTGACCCGGAAGTACAACGTGTGATCAACCGGAAACAATCATTTGAGAAGGTAAAAGAAATTACCGCTAAAGCGAAAACTATTGGTTACACTTCTGTCAATTATGATCTCATTTATGGCTTACCTAAACAAACGATTTCCAGTGTAACCGATACGATCGAAAAAGTAAAAGTTCTGAACCCTGACCGAATCGCCTTTTACAGTTATGCACATGTACCCTGGATCAAACCCGGACAAAGAAGTTTTACAGAAATGGATCTGCCCGTTGGTATAGAGAAAAGTTTGCTCTATGAAACCGGCAGGCGGATGCTTGAAGAATGTGGTTATAAAGAAATCGGAATGGATCATTTCGCTCTTGAAAAGGATTCTTTATATACTTCTATGCTTGAAGGCAATCTGCATAGAAATTTCATGGGCTACACTTCTTCAGGTAGAAATCAATTAATGATCGGCCTTGGAGTTTCTTCAATCAGTGATTCATGGACGGCATTTGCACAGAATGTAAAAACAATTGAGTCCTATTATGAATTACTTGCAGAAGATCGCTTTCCGATTTTCAAAGGACACCTTCTTACAGCAGAAGATCTCATCATCAGAAAACATATTTTGAATATCATGTGCAACTTCGAAACTGATTGGTCAGATCCTTCTATGCAGTTTGAAGAATTGGATCGGGTGTCCAAATCTCTGGTTGAACTTGAAAAAGATGAATTCGTTGTCCTGACTCCTTTTCATCTTCATGTGACTGAAAAAGGCCGCGCATTTCTGAGAAATATTTGCATGACTTTCGATTTGCTTCTCCTGAGAAAACAACCCGATACAATTATTTTCAGTACGACGGTTTAGTCAGAAACAACCTTTATCAGTATTCAATTTCCTTGAAATTCAGTATTTTGTATATTGCGCATCCTTTATGCGGAATATACTCGTAACTATATTATTGTCAGTAACTTGTGCTTTTATTGCAAAGGCAGGGGAGACTGTACCCGATGATACGCTGGCCAAAGGTCAGAACTCCAAGTTCCTTGCATTTCCTTTTGTCTTGCGTTCTCCTGAAACCAGCTGGGGATTCGGATTGGCTTCTGCATATTTTTTCAAGGCAAAACTTGATGACAAAGATATCAGGACTTCCGATGTGAATTTGATTTCACTCTATACTTTGAAAAAACAATTAGTGGTTGTGCTCGGTTCAACTGTTTATTTTCCAAAGGAGAATTATATTTTCAGATGGCAGAGTTCCTATAGTTATTATCCTGATAAATTCTGGGGAATCGGCAATGCTACAAAATACAGTAGTGAAGAAAAATATAGCATCAAGCAATTTTATTTTAATCCTCAATTTCTGGCAAGACTATACAAGAAATTATATATCGGTGGAAATGCGGAATACCAAAGTGTAAGTGATTTCAATTATACTCCGGGAGGAGTTTTTGATGCGCAGGAAATCGTTGGACGCAACGGCGGCTCAGCATCAGGTTTAGGTTTTCTTGTCACCCTTGATACCCGTAATAATGCTTACTCTCCCAGTAAAGGCGGATTTGTCGAATTCAATTTGACCAGATTCGACAGTAAGTTTGGCAGTGATTTCAACTTTACCTATTACTCGCTCGAGTTGAAGAAATTTTACCGCATTGGGGTTAACCGTGTTCTGGCAGTACAACTATACGGTAAAGCAAACGCCGGTGAGGTTCCGATCCGGAATTTATCAATGCTCGGTGGCTCAGAGATGATGCGCGGGTTTTACAAAGGCCGCTATTCAGATAAAAATATGTTTACAACTCAGGCTGAGATCCGGCAGTACTTATTCTGGAGAATCGGTATAGTAGCTTTTGCCGGTAGTGGCCAGGTTTCAAATTCTTTTAATGATCTTCGGTGGGACAGAATGCATTTTTCATATGGAGGAGGATTACGCCTGATGGTACAGGAAAAAGAAAAACTCAACCTTCGCATCGATTATGGTATTGGAGAAGGCAGGAGTGGGGTGTATGTTATTCTTAAAGAAGCTTTTTAAAAAAATAAAAAATGAAGAGTGAAAGCTGAATGATACAATCGAAAGATTGATGCCTACCACAAAAAAATGTACCCCGATTGCTTTCATTATTAAAATTACTTTCCTCATTTCCATTCTCCACCAACCATAACCCCACTATTTTTCTCATTTCACTTTTCTCTTTCCACTTTCCACTTTCCACTTTTCTCTTTTCTCTTTCCACTTTTCTCTTTTCACTTTTCTCTTTCCACTTTTCTCTTTCCATAACCCCATTACCTGACTTCTATCACCCCCCTCCCTGACCATCCTCATGCAAAAAAGAAACGTAAAACATGATTTTTGTTTCTTACCATTAGATCATGCAAAAAATAGTTGAAACTGAAATCAAGTGTTATCACTGTGGCGAACCTTGTGTCGATGAGGTCATTTTAGTAAATGACAAACATTTCTGTTGCGAAGGTTGTAAGCTGGTTTTTGAGATCCTGAATGAAAATAATCTTTGTACCTATTATAATTTTAATGAGACTCCCGGGATCTCTCCGGCGAAAAATAGCGCTGATAAACGTTTTGCATATCTTGACGACGCAAATGTAAAAGGGAAATTACTTCAATTCTCAGATGGAAATACTGCATCACTAACATTTTTCATACCGCAGATGCATTGCAGCAGTTGTATCTGGCTTCTTGAGAATCTCAACAGGATCAATGATTCAATTTTACGCTCAAGGGTGGATTTTATGAGGAAAGAAGTACAGGTTTTTTACAAGGAAAATACTTATTCCTTAAGAAAACTGGTAGAACTTCTTTCAACTATTGGATATGAACCGCAGATCAATCTGGACGATCTTGAAAAAGGTAAAAAAGTAAAGAAAGACAGAACTGCAGTTTACAGAATAGGAGTAGCCGGATTTTGTTTTGGTAATATTATGCTCTTTAGTTTTCCAGAGTATTTTTCCTTAGCAGATTCCGCTGAAAAACATTACGGCAATGTCTTCAATTACCTGAATTTAATTTTGTCATTACCTGTGCTGTTTTATTGCAGTGCTCCATTCTTTCGTTTTGCTTTTCAGAGTCTCAAACAAAAATTCCTGAATATCGATGTGCCAATTGCATTAGGTATTTTTATCATGTTCGTTCGAAGCAGTTATGAGATCATCTCCGCTACCGGGGCAGGTTATATGGATACCATGGCAGGTCTGACCTTCTTTATGCTTATCGGACGCCAGTTTCAGAATAAAACTTACGACACACTTTCTTTCGACAGGGATTATAAATCGTTTTTCCCTATTTCTGTCATGATAAAAAAAGGAGGTGCTGAAACTTCCATTCCGGTTTCTGAGATCAAAGTGGGTGAAAGGATCATCATAAGGAACGAAGAGCTGATTCCTGCTGATTCCATACTTATTAAAGGTGAAGCAGCAATTGATTACAGTTTTGTTACCGGTGAAAGTACAGCTGTCTATAAAAAAGCAGGCGAGTTATTGTATGCCGGTGGTAAGCAGAGAGGCCCCGCAATTGAAATGGAAGTGGTCAAGCAGGTTGAACAAAGTTACCTTACTCAGCTATGGAATAATGACGCCTATGTAAAAAAGCAAACGCAATCCGGTTTTCAGCAATTGGTAAACAGGATCAGTCATTATTTTACGATTGTTATCCTTGGAATTGCTCTGGTCTCTCTGGCCTACTGGATCATTCTTGGACTTCCTGAAGTCGGATGGAATGCCTTTACTGCTGTGCTGATCATTGCCTGTCCTTGTGCTTTAGCAATTTCTTCTCCGTTCACACTTGGGAATATTCTCAGAATATTTGGAAAAAATAAATTCTATCTGAAGAACTATGCAGTTATCGAAAAACTTGCAAAGGCAGATTCAATTGTATTTGATAAAACAGGAACTCTTACTACAAATGACCGTTCGGATGTTATTTTTCATGGGCAGCTTAGTTCTTCGAACAGATATCTCATTGCATCGGCAACTTTCCATTCATATCATCCATTAAGCAGAATGATCTATGAACAAACAAAAGGTGAAAGCAGGGCAAAGGTTTTTGATTATACCGAATTCAGCGGTAAAGGATTTCAGGTTGTAGTCGATGGCATGAAGATCAGGATCGGATCTTCCTCATTTATAAAAGGAGAACCTTCTTTGAGTGCTGATACGCAGGTTCACATTTCAATCTCTGATAACTATATCGGATATTTCTCATTCAGAAATGTCTACCGAACAGGCATAGAGAATATGATCTCCTCACTGAGAAAAGAAAAGTATTCACTCTATGTAATTTCCGGTGATCACTCCGGCGAGAAAGATAAGCTGGAGAAACTTTGTGGAGAAGATAGTACGATCTTATTTGAACAATCTCCTTCCGATAAACTCAATTTCATACAGGGACTTCAGAAACAAGGGAAGAATGTTCTGATGATCGGTGATGGTTTGAATGATGCAGGCGCACTTCGTCAGGCTGATGTTGGAATTTCAGTTTCAGACAATATCAATAATTTTTCTCCCGCATGCGATGCAATCATTGATGCCGGCAAATTAAGCAGTCTTCGAAATATCCTGAATGTTTCCAAAGCAAGTAAAAAAATAATCTATGGAAGCTTTATCATTGCTCTTATCTATAATGCATTCGGACTTTACTTTGCTGTAAGAGGCGAGTTAAGCCCTCTTTTCGCTGCTATCCTCATGCCTGTCAGTAGTGTAACGATCATATCATTTACTACACTCTTATCCAAATGGGTCGGAAGGAACAAGAGCTGATTTTTTCAAGCGCAAATGTCCTGAAACAAGTAGTTTTATTGACATTTTTCAACTTTTTCAGCTGTTTACCTGATAAACATCATATTGGCGATTGACCCGAATCATTAGGGGTGCAGTAGCGAGAATCTACTTTTAACCAAGAATTTTAAAACAAAATGAGCATAATATTCCTCTTAATTTTATTCAGTTTGATTCTGGCCGTTGCCTTCCTGCTCGCATTCATATGGAGTGTGAAGGATGGTCAGTTTGATGATGATTATACTCCTTCTGTTAGAATTCTTTTCGAAGATGAAAAACCAAACAACCTGAATACAAAAGAAGAGTTATGAACATAGAAAAATTTAGCTACGACAATAAGATCGTCCGCAATTTCGCAGTTGCCACAGTAGTCTGGGGTGTTGTTGGAATGCTTGTCGGATTGATCGTCGCACTTCAATTGACAAGTGCCAAATTTAATTTCGGCCCGATCGGAAATTTCGGACGTCTCAGACCATTGCATACAAATGCAGTGATCTTTGCATTTGTTGGAAATGGGATCTTCATGGGTGTCTACTACTCGTTACAGAGATTAGTTAAAGCCAGAATGTTCAGTGATGTGCTTAGTAAGGTGCATTTCTGGGGATGGCAACTTATTATTGTTGCCGCAGCCGTGACTCTTCCTCTGGGAATCACTACGAGCAAGGAGTATGCAGAACTTGAATGGCCGATCGATATTATGATCGCCTTGGTATGGGTGGTCTTTGCTGTTAACATGTTTGGTACGATCATTAAGAGACGTGAAAGACATTTATATGTTGCAGTATGGTTCTATATCGCAACGGTAGTTACAGTTGCTGTTTTGCATATTGTGAATTCTCTTGCTTTACCTGTGTCATTATTGAAAAGTTATTCAATTTTTGCCGGAGTTCAGGATGCATTGGTGCAGTGGTGGTACGGGCATAATGCTGTTGCATTCTTCCTAACTACTCCTTATTTAGGTCTGATGTATTACTTCGTTCCTAAAGCAGCCAATCGTCCTGTATATTCATACAAACTTTCCATCATCCACTTCTGGGCATTGATCTTCCTCTATATCTGGGCAGGTCCGCATCATTTACTTTATTCTTCATTACCGGATTGGGCTCAGTCTCTTGGTGTTGTTTTCAGCATCATGCTCATCGCTCCATCATGGGGTGGTATGATCAACGGCTTACTTACACTGCGTGGTGCATGGGATAAAGTTCGGGAAAGTACAGTGTTGAAGTTTATGGTCGTGGCTGTTACCGCATATGGTATGTCGACTTTCGAAGGACCGATGCTTTCTTTGAAAAGTGTAAACGCCATCTCTCACTTTACCGACTGGACAATTGCTCACGTACACGTTGGAGGTCTTGGCTGGAACGGTATGTTGACCTTCGGTATTCTCTACTGGTTGATCCCACGAATGTATAATGTAAATATCTTCTCAAAGAAACTTGCAAACTTCCATTTCTGGATTGCAACACTGGGTATTATCTTTTATGCTGTTCCAATATATTGGGCAGGTTTCGCTCAGTCTTTGATGTGGAAAGAATTTACTGCTGAAGGTGTATTGAAATATCCTAACTTCCTTGAAACAGTTGTTCAGATCGTTCCAATGTACCGTTTACGTGCATTCGGTGGTTCACTTTATCTGATCGGTGCTTTAGTAATGGTTTACAATCTTTACAAAACTGCTGTATCCGGAAAGTTCGTTGCCAATGAAGAAACTTCAGCTCCTGCACTTGAAAAAGTTGCAGTTGAACAGAAAGGTCACTGGCACCGTTGGATTGAAAGACGTCCGGTTCAAATGTTGATCGTTAGTTTAGTTATGATCCTGATAGGAGGTATGATTGAGATTATTCCAATGCTTACTATCAAATCAAACATTCCGACAATCTCAAGTGTGAAACCATATACTCCTCTTGAATTACAAGGTCGCGATATTTATATCCGTGAAGGTTGTTACACTTGCCACTCTCAGATGATCCGTCCGTTCAGAAGTGAGACCGAGCGCTATGGTGAATATTCCAAAGCCGGTGAATTCGTTTATGATCATCCTTTCCAATGGGGCTCAAAACGTACCGGACCGGATCTTGCCCGCGAAGGATATAAATATCCGAACTCATGGCATTATAACCACATGCTCGATCCGACTACTATGTCACCTGGATCATTAATGCCGGCATATGACTTCCTTATCGAAGATGATCTGGATACTTCCTTGACAGCAGCTAAGATCAACGTAATGAGAAAGCTCGGAGTACCTTATGATAACGACTTTGATAAAATTGCCAATCAGGAACTGGTCAAACAGGAAAATATGATCACTGAAGATCTGGCAAAAGCTGGAATTAAGGTAGCTCCAAACAAAGAGATCATTGCCATGATTGCATATCTGCAAAGATTAGGTATCGATATCAAGGGTGAGAAAGTTTCTTCAGTTAAATAATTGTAAAAAATAGAATACCATGTTCAAAAATTATTTCAAAGGAATAGAAGGGATAGCAACTTATCCAATGTTCTCACTACTTGTTTTCTTTATCTTCTTTATGGCAGTTTTTATCTGGGCATTCAGAACAAAGAATTCAAGCCTTGAAGAAGTCAGCAGAATACCACTTGAATCTGATAATAATAATAACCCAAATTCAATATTGTAAGAGTATGAAAAGGAAATATAAATCAATAAAGCTGATTGCTGCCACTACTGTTTTGCTTTTCATGCAATTCATTTCTTTTGCACAGGAAGCAACCACAGAGGTACAAAAACCGGAAGTTGTTCAGATCCCCAAAATGTTTTTTGATCCGGTAACATATATCTGGATATTGTTAGGATTCATAGTTCTCCTTACTATCTATACTATGTCGCATACCATCCGTGCGCTGACTAAAATAGTTGAAGGGAAATACACTCCGGCTAACAGTGCTCAATCTGCCGAAGAAGGATTCACGCCGGAAATTGTGAAACCATCGCTCTATTCCAGAATTATGCACAGTCTTGTGAAAGCAGTGCCGGTTGAAAAGGAAAAGGATGTTATGCTTGATCATAATTATGATGGCATTCAGGAATTGGATAATCAATTACCTCCTTGGTGGAAATATGGTTTCTATCTGACGATCGTATTTGCTTTTGTTTACCTCTTCAATTTCCATGTTTCCGGTTCAGGAAAACTTCAGATAGCTGAGTATAACGAGGAAATGCAAAATGCTGAGCTGGCGAAAAAACAAAGAATGGAAAATGATGCTAATTATATTACATCTGCTTCTGTTGTAAAACTAACGGAAGCCAGTTCGCTTGCTGCCGGTAAGGAAATTTATATGAAAAGTTGTCTGGCTTGCCATGGTGAATTTGGTCAGGGTAATGTCGGTCCGAATCTTACTGATGAATTCTGGATCCACGGCGGAGGAATAAAAAATGTATTTAACACTGTTACTGAAGGTGTACCTGCTAAAGGTATGATCAGCTGGAAATCACAATTATCTCCAAAGGCTATTCAGGAAGTTTCAAGTTATATTCTTACTCTTCAGGGCACAAATCCGGCCTCTCCTAAAGAGCCACAAGGTGAAAAATGGGTTGAAGTAACTGATAGTATTTCCGTAGCCGCCGATTCGTTAATTACAGATAGCACTCAGGCAGCTGTTGCCATAAGCAAATAAGAATTATGAGTAATGATACAAGGGATGAATCCTTTCGCGATAGTATTGCGACAATAGGTGAAGATGGAAAGAGGGCGTGGATCTATCCTAAGAAGCCTCATGGTAAATTATATAATAAGAGAACAATAGTCAGTATTATTCTACTGACTCTTCTCTTTTCAGGACCGTTCATGAAATGGAATGGACATGCCATGTTTCTTTTTAATGTCATCCAAAGAAAATTTATTTTATTCGGTATTCCTTTCTGGCCGCAGGACTTCTTTCTATTTGTCCTGGCGATGCTTACATTTTTTGTATTCATAATCTTATTTACAGTAGTTTTTGGAAGGGTGTGGTGCGGCTGGGCGTGTCCTCAGACGATCTTCATGGAAATGGTGTTCAGGAAAATTGAATATCTGATCGAAGGGGATTCAGCTCAGCAGAAATTATTACATAAAGCTCCATGGAATGGGACAAAGATCCGGAAAAAACTTCTAAAGCATAGTATCTTCTTTGTCATCGCATTCATAATAGCAAATACATTTCTTGCATACATCATTGGTGTTGACCAGATGAAACTTCTGGTAACCGAAGGCCCAATGATTCATTTCGTGGGCTTTGGTGCACTGGTAATTTTTACTGCAGTGTTTTATGGTGTATATGCACGTTTCCGTGAACAGGCTTGCATTGTTGTTTGTCCTTACGGTCGTCTGCAGGGTGTATTACTTGACAGAAATTCAGTGGTCATCGCATATGATTATTCCAGAGGTGAACCCCGCGCAAAAATTCATAAAGATGAAAAAAGAACTGCCGGTGATTGTATCGATTGCCACCAGTGTGTGAACGTTTGTCCGACCGGAATCGATATCAGGAACGGAACGCAACTTGAATGTGTCAATTGTACTGCATGTATTGATGCCTGCAATTCTATCATGCAAAAAGTAAATCTGCCTGAAGGTTTGATCCGATATACAAGTGAAAACAGCATTGCGGATAAAAAGAAATTCAAGATCACGACCAGGATCATTGGCTATGGAGCTGTATTGTTTCTGCTGTTGACATCGCTGATCGTCTTGCTTTCGCTGCGTACTGATGTAGAGTCTACTATCATGCGTACACCGGGACAACTATATCAAATTGTTGATAGTAACCATGTAAGCAATCTTTACAATATTCAACTTGTCAATAAAACCTTTGGTGATCTTAAGATCGAAATCGTTCTCGATCAGCCGAAAGGAGAAATAAAGTTTGTTGGAGAGAAAGTAGATTTGCTCAAACAGGATGGAACAATCGACGGTGTTTTCTTCGTTATTCTCCATACAGAAGACCTTACAAGTATTAAAACACCTGTGCGGATTAAAGTACTTTCAAATGGTAAGGTTGTAAGCAATATCAAAACAAATTTCCTTGGACCATCATCAAATTAAAATCGTATTCTCATGAAAATTAAATTTAACTGGGGTTTTGGAATTGTAGTCTTCATCGGATTATTTATGACCTTTATTTTATCATTGGTTTATAAATGTTCGCAGCATGAGGTGGATCTGGTAGCATCAAACTATTATGATCTCGAAATACAGTATCAGAATCAGATCAATAAAATGAACAATTCTGCCGGACTGGATCAACAGGTAATGATTTCTTCTACCGCTGATCAGGTAGTTTTTCAGTTCCCGGAAAAATTTAAGGATTCAAAGTTGGAAGGAAGTATTACTTTTTTCAAGCCGGACAATTCTTCTTTTGATTTTCAAGTTCCGCTTCAAGTGAATCCTGATCTGTCTCAAACTATTTCATCACTTGATATGGCATCCGGTCGCTGGAATGTGAAGGTGAGCTATAAGGATGGACAGAAAGAGTATTATACCGAAGAAAAGATCAATCTGAATTAATAAAATTATTGTTATGTGGATATTGACAGCCTTTCTTTTTGGATTTATGGGAAGTTTCCATTGCGCCGGTATGTGCGGTCCGATCGCGCTGACGTTGCCAAAGAAAACGACAGGACTGGCTTTACAGAGTAAGATCTTTTATAATTTCGGACGTATCGTTACATATTCGATCCTTGGGGCAGTGATTGGTTTATTCGGAAGATCTTTATCGCTGACAGGTTTTCAGAAGACAGTCTCTATCGTATCAGGAGTTTCCATCGTTTTGATTGCCGGAATTCCTTTGGTCGCAAAGCAGTTCAAACCATTCAATGGCTTTTTATATGGTCTGACAAATTCTATCAAGAAAATTTTCAGGAAAATGTTGCAGTCAGATTCGAAATACTCCTCATTGGGAATCGGACTTGCAAACGGAATCCTGCCTTGTGGATTTGTGTATCTGGCCTTGGGTGCTTCGCTTGCTATGGGCAGTGTAGGAGGAAGTGCCGGGTATATGGCTTTGTTTGGGCTTGGGACTGTGCCTATGATGTTATTCCTTTCTTTGACAGGGCAGGTTTTGAATTTCAGGTTTCAGCGGTATGTTCGTCAGGCAATTCCATATATAGCTCTGGTCATGGGTGTATGGCTGATTTTCCGTGGCATTAATTACCAGCCGCATTCTTGCTGCAGTCATTGAAAAATTAGCAGAGCGGGAATTGGACAGACTTTTTTTGTAGCTTTGACTAAATTATTTTTCAAATGGAGAACCTTGACATTGTTAGTTTAATGCTGAGACTTGTGACAGGCTCGCTTTTTTTCTTTCAGGGTTATGATAAAATATTTCGTGTAAAGATCATCAATGTGGCCAGAACGTTCGACGATCCTATGAATCCTACTATCTGGCCAAAAGCATTACTAAAGCCATTGATCACCATCTCTTCTTATGCAGAACTCATCGGTGGCTTATTTCTGTTCGTTGGTCTGTTGAAATTCTATACTCTGGCCATCCTTTCAATTGACCTGCTCTTTGTTGCAATTTCATTCTCTTCCATCAAAGCCATGTGGGACATGCAACATTATTTCCCCCGTTTTATTTTTGTTTTGTTGTTGTGGGCGATTCCTTTTTCGGTGGATGTTTATTCGGTTGATACATTAATTGGAAGACTGATTTAATTATTTTGAATGGAAGTATTTGGAATTGAATGAATGCAATTGAATTTGAATATTCAAAAAGTTATTAATTCAGAAATGATAAAGGTGATATTTTACTTTATTGTAATATTTTCCTCTTATCTTATTTAAGGACAAAACTGCAAGTATTAAGTACGAAAAAACCCCGCCCAACATTTCTGCCGAGCGGAGTCAAACCACATGAACACCTAATTTGTAAACCCTGTCTTTATTTAGCAGCCATTGGCTGGAAACTTAGATCAACAGTGATCTTTGCTTCTTTTGATACTTTGTCTTTTACTACTGATGGTACTTCGATCTTATAATCAGCAAGCGTTAAAGTGAATTCCGATTTAGCTGCAGTTATACTTCCGCCTTTTACAGTAATGTTTCCTGTTGCGCTGATCTCTTTCGTTTCACCGTGAAGTGTCATCTGTCCTTTCACAGTTGCCGGATATGTTCCGTCTTTCTTTAAATCGATAGTACTCATATTTGTGATCGTACCTTTGAAAGATGCTTTTGGAAATTTGTCGGATTCAACATAATTCTCGTTGAAATGTTCTTGCATTAATGCTTTCTCAAAGCTGAACGCTTTCATCAAAAGCGCAAACTCAATCGCACCTGTTGAAGCATCGATCACACTCATCGTTTTATCATTTGTAGCATCAATTTTTTCCGGTGAGTTTGGACTTGTTGCATCAAAATGAACCTTACCGTTCTTTGTCAAAACTTTCTGTCCGAAAACAGCTGATGACGAAATCAATAATGCAATTGCAAAAATTACTTTTTTCATAGTTGTATTTTAGTTTGTTTGATTAATTGTTTTCTACTACTACACAGTCTACCAGGACTACATCCATTAAAATCCCTGTACAGACCCCTTTTATCTTTACTTCCTGTCCCTCTGCTAGTGCTGCTGCTTTTGGTTGTGCTGCTTTTTCAAATACACATCCGATTCCTGCTATATCTGCTCCCTGAAGGGTAATGTTCAGTTTGCCTTGTTCGTCTTTAGTTTTTTCGGATATAACTCCGGTAACTTCAATGACCTTACCATTAAACTTTTTGTTTGCGGCATCTTCATTGGTCTCAAATTCACTGATTATCTCTGATGAAATCATACTATAATCAGGCTTTTCATTCATTATACTTTGATGCGGCTTTTTGAACAGATAAAAGCCATAAGCGGCACCGGCTAATGCTATTATGCCGAGTGCTAAAAATATTTTCTTTTTCATTGACACAAATTTAGAATTGAAAATTGAGTTAATTCTGGATTGATCTGTACTTCTTTATTTCTAAAGCCTGAACTTTTCAGACCTTCATCTTTTCTTAATTATTCTGTGAACCTTCACGGACCCACTTTTCAATCAACTTAATGTTGCAGGATGACAATTTAGGTAGATTTTGAGGCATTGCCCTAAACCCTGCCGCGTGAGTGATACTTCCAATTAACGTACCATTATCTGCTATCCTCTTAAGATCCTGATAGGTGTCTGTTATTATCCCTCCAGAAGCTGAAGTAGTACTATGACATGAACTACAATTATTCTGGATAATTGTTTTGATCTGTCCTGCATATTGTGCTACACTCGTATCACAAACCTGAGAAGCCAGTTCAGGGTGAATGTCTTCCTGAATATCATAGTAGCAAGATGACAAACCGAATACTATCATACAAACAAATATCGTTCTACTAATGTTTTTCATAGGTTAATTGTTTGGTGCTCCAGCATCGACCCAGATCCTGATCATATCGATCTGACATGTACTTAATTTATTTCCACCTTTTGGCATCGCAGAAAATCCGGTTGAATGATTTACACTGCCCAATAATTTGCCATTGGTTGCCTGTGTAAGTACTGCTGCATAAGAGTTGAGACTGATATTTCCTCCGGGAGTACTTCCGCTATGACAACCTATACAGGAATTCTGAAGTACCGGAATGATGCTGCCACTATATGTAACATTTGTTGTGTCACAAGTATTCTGGCAGGAGTTATTTTGAGCTCCCTGCAAGATCCAGTTTCTGATCAATGCAATTTGTGCAGAAGTCAGTGGACTATGAGGAGGAGGAGGCATGATATCATCAGGATCGGTTTGAGTAATTACTTCATATATTTCACTGTATGCTGGGTAACCGGGCGAAACCTCCCCATCACTCATAATTGAGTTGTATGAATTCAAAACAATATCTTCTTCATGATCTTCTGTATTATGACAACCACTCTTTGCACAGTTACTTACTATGATCGGCAGTACCTGTTGTTCGAAGTATACAACATTCGGATCACAATTATTTTCGTTGCCGCCTGTTCCACCACCGGGATTTTCATTTCCTGCATTTGGATCAGCAGGCAATATCTGCGGTTGATGCTTACAGGAACTTAAAGCAAAGATCATAAGTACTAGCAAGAAAATTACTCCTGCAAGCATTAGATCAAGAAATATTTTTTTAGTCCGATACATTTATTCTTTTTTGATAGAACAAATTTACCGGTATAATATTGTTCAATATTATAAATGATGCTGAACAGGAAAAATTGAGTTCTGAAGCCGAATTTCAGTAAAATTTCACCAAAACCAGGCAAAAAGGAATAAATAGTTCACCATAAAAAATAGTGAGAAGTGGTGAAATTCATTTTGCTTCCAGACTTGGAAACATATAAGATGGAGGTTCTTTATTCTTTACCTGACAGCCACTCCTTGAAAAGCGGAGATCGTTCTGTGCTTACAATCGTATCAAGATTAATTGCAGGTTTCAAATTGATCTTTACTCTCGATTTTGAAAAAGAAAACATCTGGTCGATAGCCTCGTAATTAATTATGAATTGCCTGTTGATCCTGAAAAATTTTGCCGGATCTAATATGCCCTCAAGTTTGTCAAGATTGTATTCTATATGATAGGAGTGATTGTCCTTTGTCCTTAAAAAATTTATTTTCTCTTCCGTGTAAAAATAAGCTACATTATCTGTTTCTACAGCTTTTATATGTTCACCATAGCGGATCAAAAAACGCTTTTTGTAACCTGATCCCGGATCTTTCAGATTCTCCATTAGTTTACTGAGATCCGGTAGGGGTGTGTTCTTACTAAAATAGGTCTTGAACTTATTCAATGCGCTCACAAGTTCTTCCTGCTTTACCGGTTTCAATAAATACTCAACACTGTTTACTTTGAAAGCTTTCAATGCAAACTCGTCATATGCAGTAATAAAGATGACAGGCGCAGTGATATTGACCAGTTCAAAAATATCGAAACTATTTCCATCTGAAAGATGGATATCGATAAAGATGAGGTCAGGATGACTGTGGTTTTTAAACCATTCAACGGCAGATTTTATACTGACTATTTCATCTAGAATAACAGCGTCAGGCTCAGCTTCAAGTAATAATTTTTTTAGTCGGGTAGAAGCAGGCTGCTCGTCTTCGATAATTAAAATTCTCATGCGGATTGTTGATTTAACTTGGGTAATGATACAGTAAAGGTAGAAACTGTTTCTTCAATTTCAACTTTTTCTTTCGTAAGTAACCGGTATCTGCCTGCAATATTCTGAAGACCCATGCCTGAACTTCTTTCTTTTGAGATTTTTCTGTTGATATTATTTCTGATGATCAACCGGTCATTTTCAGAATAAAGCTCGATCTGCAATGGAGTATCTCTAGAAATTGCATTATGCTTCAAGGCATTTTCGGCAAGTAATTGCAATGTTAGTGGAGGGATTAAAAAAGTTGACCGGATCTTCTGGTCAAGGTTTATCACTATCCTTAAATTATCGCCATATCTTTCCTTTTGGATGAAAATGTAATTTTCCAGTAAAGATATTTCTTCTTCTAGAAAGATCAGGTTTTTGTCTCTGTAGTTTACAATTGAACGGAAAAATTCAGATAACTTTTGAACATATTCTACTGCCAGTTTTGAATCGGTTTCAATGACATTTACCAAAGTATTGAAACTGTTGAACAGAAAGTGAGGGTTGACCTGATTCTTCAGTGTTTCAAATTGAAATTCAATTTTCTCTTTCTGGAGCAGATCCAGTTTGCGTAACCGGTTCTCTCTTCTCCGGATGATCATGACTAATGTAATTGCAATAATAAAAGCAAATGATGCACGGAACCACCAGGTTTGCCAGTATGGTGGTGTAATTTCAAACTTATACTCAATTTCTTTTGATAAACTAAAATTGTTGTTCAGCGAAGAACGTACTTTCAAAGTATATTTTCCCGGAGATAATTTTGAAAAAGTGATATTTCTGTCTTTAGTCTTTTCCCATTTATTCGAATACCCTTCAAGGAAAAAAGAATAATTTACCCTTTGAGGATCGGAATACCATAAACCATCAATGTCAAACCGCATGTTGTTTTCTTCATATGAAAATTTATTCTTGCTTGACTCAATGTTTTTAAGATAAACTGAAATACCTGAAAAGGATAATGCCGGTTCGGAAATGTTCAGGTCTGAAAATGGTTGGTAATTCAATAACCCTTTTTCTGTCCCGATCCAGATCGAACTATCGGATGATTCGGAAATGGAATTCAGGTCACTATTGATATCAGACAGATTTTCTTCACTGCTATGATAAATGATCCTGAAAGTTTTTGGATCAAGTATGTCGAAGCCGTTTGAATGGACAATAATTAGTTTACCATTTTTCATTGACAAAATGGAGACAGGTGAGGGGTCAGACAATCCGTCTTTTGCTGAGAAAAAATTTACTTTATTACCTGTAAAATAACCAAGCCCTGCATCCGGCATTGAAAACCATACTGTTCCATATATGTCTTCTGTAAAAGAATGGACAGAATTATTATTCAATGGAATATTTATTATCTGTTCACCTTCCAGGTAATACAGGCCTTTTTCATCAGTCCCAAACCAGATCCTTTTTTTAGAATCAATATAAACTGAATAAACATAATCATTAGTTAGCCGGTTTGTAAACTTCGTATCTTTTTCAATCACGGCATTTTCTGATGCTCCGTCCGAAACGATCCTGAATTTATTGACGCCATTGAATCCACCTACCCAGATGTCGTTTCCATCACCTGTGATAGAAAGTATACTGGACTCTTCTATGTTAGATTTTTCGTTGAAACGACGGACTCTGCCTGTTGCAGGATTGAAACGATAGATACCTTCTCCTAATGAACCAACCCAGATGAATCCATATTGATCCTCATAAAGTGTGATAATATCGGCAGGCTGCTTTGAGTCTATTATCCTGAAATTTTCAATCTTCCAATCACCATTTTCGTCCTTGTACATGTGTGAAAGTTGTCGGTCCGGACAAAACCAGATACCGCCCTTTTTATCAGTAAGTACACAATGAACAAAACTGATCTTTGTATTATCAAGTACATTGAATGAACTGATTTTATCGCCACATGTCCGTGTGAGATGGATAGACTCTGCAAGCCAGATATTATTCTCCAGATCAGCAATAATGTCTATCGCTCTGTTCTGGGAATTGCTTTCGCTTATAAGACGTGAAGTTTTACCATACTTGTCATATTTTAAAATACCTTTTTCTTCCGTGTTGACCCATAATATATCACCCACTGCAAGAAGCGAATTGATCTGTCCATTGGAAATTTCAGATGGTTGGAATAATATCTTATTATTTTGATAATCGAAAATGCATATTCCCTTTTCCTGAAATCCTAGCCATAAGCGGTTGGAATGATCAAGAGTAAGAGAACGAACAATATCGTCAGGAAGTCCTTGTGCATTACCAAAAGATGTTATCTTTTTTGTTCCATTCGAAAATTCAATGAAGTTTATTCCTTCATCTGTTCCAACACAAATACGTCCATCCGGTAAAAGAGCCATTGCATAACAGTAGTCGTCTGAAAGATAATCATCATGGTCAATGTTATACATCAATCCTTTTTCTATACAGTACACTCCTTCACCTTTTGTCGAAAAGAATAATACACCTGATTTGTTTTCTGCAAAAGCACTGATCGCTGATTTAGGAAACCCTTCCTGTGGAGTGTATTTAGAAATGCTTCTTCCGGAGATTCTTGCAAGTTTTCCTGAATCGAAGCCGATCCAGATCGTTCCTGACTTATCTTCATAAATGGCAGTTACATTTCCCTGTGACAAACTATCGCTGCCGGTCACTTTAGAAAAATTAATACCATCGAATGTAAAAATACCTTTATCAGTTCCCGTCCATATCAATCCTTTGCTGTCTCGGAAAAGTTTGGTGAATTTTGGTCTGACACCCTCTGTCCGGATATCAAACGATTTAGAAAGTGTGTGTTGCGCACTAGTCTGAAACGATAGAAAGGAAAACAAGATCCCTGTCAGAAATCTTATGATGGAACAGTTCAATTTGCAGTTTTTTTCTTCAGTTGTGCGGAAATTTCTACGCTGATCTCACTCGATACTTTTTCATGTACAACCTTCGGTACTTTAATATTGTGATCAGACAATGCTACAGTGAAATGAGACCGGATATTAATCGTACCATTTTTTATTGTGACATCAGACCTGATTATTCTTTCATGCTCTACACCATGGATCCATAATTTACCTTTTGCCCTGATCTCAAATTCTCCATCTTTTTTCAGATCTATATCCTCAATGATCTTTCCCATAAACGTTGCCTGCGGAAATTTCTCTGATTCTAAAAATTTTTCATTGAAATGTTCTTGCTGTAATTCGCTGTTAAATCCGTTAAAGGTTCTTATCTTGACTTTGAAAACAAAAGTTTTTTTCTCTTCATCGATGATCCCTTGCATTTCATCAGAACTTGCGCGGATCAATTCCTGTTTTGATTCTGATTTGAAAGAAATTTTTCCGGAATTGGTATAGAACAAGGGAGTATCCTGAGCAAAGGCTAATGAATGCAGAAAAAATAAAATTACAATTGATATGCGCATATTTAAATTACTTCTTAGCAGCGAAAATACCACTTTTAAGACAAATCACCACTATTTTTAACTTGTTCATGATTAAGATCAAGTTGCTGTTATCATTTGTCGCTGAAATCCTGTCTAAATAGGTTCCCGGAAGATATGCATGAATATCTTGTCAGTTGCCCCGGTGTTCTTCCTGACATACTCAGAAGCAGCCTTACCTGATACTTCCAGATAGTTGTCATCTGTCAACATCTTTTTGATCAGTTGATTTCCTGCTTCTGAATCTGTAACACTGAATGCACCATGATTAGCGATCAGATCGTGTGCTTCCTTGAATTTTTCAAAGGCCGGTCCAAATAAAACCGGTTTGCCGTGAGCAGCTGGTTCAAGAATATTATGAATGCCCTTGTTAAATCCGCCGCCAACCCATGTCAGTGTTGCATACTTATACGCCGATGAAAGTAGTCCAATGGTGTCGACTATCATAATGGAAGAATTTACATCCGGATCAGTATCTGAATACAAAGTTATATTCTTCTGTTTGGTCTCATGGATGATCTTTTCCTTAAGTTCATTTATCCTTCGGGATGAAACTTCGTGAGGTACAATGACCAGTTTCAGGTTGGTGTCATTCAATGAGTCGAATATTTTCAGCAGATTTTCTTCATCTGCAGGCCATGTACTCCCGGCTACAATAACATTTTTATTTTGTACAAACTGTTCTATTTTCAAAATTGCTTTTGCTTCAATTGCAACTTTACTTACTCTGTCAAACCGAGTGTCGCCGGTTACGGAACATTTTGTTATTCCTGTTTCTCTCAATAAATTCAATGAATCGTTATCCTGCAAAAAAATGAATGAGATCTTCTTTAATAATTCTCTGAAAAATGTTCCATACCATTTAAAAAAGATCTGCTGAGGCCTGAAGATGGCTGAAGCGATATAAATTGGTTTTCCTGTTTTCGAGATTTGATCTATAAAATTGTACCAGAATTCATATTTAATAAAAATTGTTTTCGATGGTTGTAGAATTTTTATAAATCGTTCTGCATTTTTCTTTGTATCCAGTGGAAGGTAAGAGACATGATTTACTTCAGAATAATTTTTCCGGATTTCGTATCCGGAAGGGGAGAAGAAGGTCAGTAAAATAAAACTATCCGGGAATTCCTTTCTGACTCTTTCAATCAATGACCGGCCCTGTTCAAATTCTCCAAGTGATGCACAGTGGAACCAGTAGCGTTCATTCCCTTTATATTCTGATAATGCCTTTGACAGATTTTTTGCCCATTGTTTTCTGCCCAATAGCCAGAACCTTGCTTTTTCATTCCCTAAAAGAGCTGAAACAGTTATTGCAAAGTAATAGATTCTTATGACCAGGCTATAAATGATCTGCATTACTAGTCAATATAGAATTTATCAGCAACTCTTTTGTAAAGTGGAAATACCCATCCGGCTTTAAATCCTATAAGAATATCCGTTCTGTTTTTGTCGTCTTTCAATCCGGTATCGAAATTGTATTCCCGTTGGTTCTTTGTAAATCCCTCTGTAAATTCAAAGCCTGCAAAGAAATTGACAAGTCTTTTATTGCTGAAATTTATATAGCCAACGAATTGATTTAAAAAAAGTCCGCTGGACATCCTGTCGAAACCTCTTCGCTTGTCATCTTCCAGCCATGGTATCGGACTTCCCGGTGTGTCAATATAAATTCTGTGTTGAAGATACCCTAATCCAACACTCGTCAGCAAGCCGCTGTTTTTATTTGGTCCGAAAAGAGGAAATATTTTTCCTGCTTTCAGATTAAACCGCATCCCTCTTTCAGTTAGTGTAACAATAGCGTATTGTCCAGCCCCATCAATAATGTATCCATCCGGTGTTTTATAATTGTCAAGAATATTGTTTTCTTTAACCTCATCACTGAACATAAAATTACCTTCTGCTCCTAACAACCAGTTTGATTTTAATTTCCATTGGAATACTGCGCCGATAGAAAAATTTGGCCCGAATCTGTCAGCCATGTCAGCAGCAGGAAATTCATAACTGAATGTCGCCCCGATCATAGGAAAGGAGATCGAAGAATCCCGGATACTGTATTGTGCCTGCGCTGATAAAAAGAGAAGCGATCCGAAAATAAAAGACAATATTTTTTTCATCAGTTTTAGTTAGTTCTTTTCAGGAGTAATTGTTTTAAAATTCTCAGATTCACCTCGAGGTATTGATAAGGATCTGAATTCTTTTTGTTTTAAATGTTTACACAAAAAAACAATTTGTCCGCAATGATATGCATAATGAGTTAACTGGCGGTGGATCGCACGCAGGACTGTATGCTCTTCATTTCTTATCCTGACGATCTTTTCCAGGTCTGCAGGCTTCAGTGAATCAAGTGTGTTGAATAAGCAGTTCCAACCTTTTTCCCAGAAAGACATGATCTGATCTCTGGAAGTAAAATCATCGATAAATTCATTGTCTCTTTTTCGATCCGGTTTTTCACCGTCGCTGATCAGGAAATCTGTAAAACGGCTTAGCATATTGCCGGCCATGTGTTTTACAATTATTGCAACGTTGTTCGATTCCACATCCGGATGCTCATGAAACTGGAGATCAGAGATCTGTTCCATAGCTTTCTCTGCATTTGACTTTAAACCTTTGAAACTTTTCAGTGATTCGAGTAAATATAATTCCGGAATGGTTGAGTTCATGTTGTTTTGATCTTCAGATCATCGGCATTGAATTGATAAGGTAACATATTGCTGATGCTATTTGCAATAAGGACTTTACCGGCTTCCCCTGCCATGATCAAACGGATATCCTGCTTATAACGGTGTTCGTATTCAGCTATTGCCTGACGACATGCTCCACATGGTGTGATCGGTTTATTCACGTGAAAGTGGTCCGAATTTGCTGTGATGGCAATTGCCCGGATCTTCACATTCGGATAATTAGCACCTGCTGCAAAAATCGCAACCCTTTCAGCACAAAGTCCTATTGGATAGGAGGCGTTTTCCTGATTGTTACCACGTAAAATAATTCCATTTTCCAGCATTATGGCAGCACCAACATGAAAATGAGAATAGGGGGCATAAGCCTTATTCATACTGGCTTTGGCTTCAATTAGCAATTCCTGATCTTCTTTATTAAGTTCATCGGTGCTTTCATATTCAGTTAAATTGCAATGAATTTCTACGTTTTTCATATATTTTTAATTAAAAAAGGAGTTAAATGTACAAAATAGAAATGTCTTTTAGCCTTTTGGAATGGTAAATTATGATTATACACCCGGTTACAGTGTATCAGAGGAAGATCAGAGGAAATTTGGCAAAAAATTACAATAAAGGCACTGTAATTGATTAACCGGGAACAACATTTTCCGCTTTATTGCGTATTGTGGATTACTCTGATCAAAAGGCGGATTTTTAACCAAATTAATTGGCATCTTTGTGCCCTTAAATTCAAATAAATGAAATCAATAAACACATTTAGTATTCTGATATTCATGTCATTAAGTGCGGTTTTTTTATCCGGCTGTAAGAAAGAAGCAGGGGAAGGCGGGACCAGTACGATCACAGGTAAAGTCCTTGTTTATGACTATGATGCCAGTTTTCAGACTGTTGTTGATACATACCCGGCTGTCGATGAGGATGTTTATATCATCTACGGTGACGATCATTCCACTTACGATGAGAATTACAAGACATCTTACGACGGAACTTTTGAATTCAAATTCTTACAAAAAGGAAAATATAAACTGTTTGCATATTCAAAAGACTCAACGGGCGCTGCCTCAGGTAACCTGAATTCAAATAGTCCTGATGTAGCGAAATTTGCTGAGATCGAGATCACAGCAAATGGTTCTATTGTCACTACCCCTGACATCATTATTTTAGATAACAACTATTGATCCCTATGAAATTGAAAATTGTTCTGGCGGCATTATTCTCCTGCTTTATGATTGTTTCTGTGTCTGCTCAAAGTAAAAAGGACCTGAAGAAAAATAAAGTGAAATCGGTACGTGAAGTTGAGACTACTTTAAAAGACGGGAAAGAAGTAACTGCCGATAATTCATTTTTCAGATATGATGCGAACAATGAGATCATTGAAGAAATTGATTACGATTCAGAAGGCAAGGTGAAAATGCACAATACTTACGTGTATAACAAAAACGGTGATAAAACGGAAGAAGTGGTCTTCCACAGTGATGGAAAGATCAAAAAGAAGAAAGTCTTTAAATACAATTCGACAGGCGACAGAATTGAAGAAGCACAATTTGATCCTGCGGGAAACCTTATTCAGAAATCAACCTATGCCTATAATGCAAATGGTGACAGGATCACTGAGGTTACTGTTGATGCTAAAGGAAATGTTCTTGAAAAAGCTTTTCTCATCTATGACAAACGTGGTATGAAAATTCAACGCAAAGCTGTCGATGGAAAAGGAACCCTGATTTCAGATAAAAAATATATTTACGAATACTGATTTGGAAAATTTAGACAGCATACTTGCCGGTTTTGATCCGATCACCCTTAAACAGATGGATGGTGTTGCTCTGCAAGACAGATTAGACACTAAATTTATGTTTAAGGATGATCTGTTGCCTTCCTTACTTGAAAGAATGAAAAAGAATTACTTCGTTCTGGAAATAAAGGAAAAGCGCTATAATCATTATGAGACTTTGTACTTTGATACTGCGGAATTCGGTTTGTATTTAAGACATCATAACGGCAGGGTGAACAGATATAAATTCCGTTCCAGAAGATATGTAGAATCTGACCTTAATTTTTTTGAAATTAAATTCAAGAATAATAAAGGCAGGACGATCAAGGAACGTATCAAGAACAATGAGATCATTAAAACAATCTGCGATACTTCAAGTGAGTTTGTGAAAAATATCTCAAATATTGATCCAAATACGCTTGAACCCAAACTATGGGTAAACTATCGTCGTATGACTTTCGTAAATAAGCATTCAGCCGAGCGTCTGACAATTGATACAAACCTGACCTTTATCGATGATAAGCACAATGTATTGTACAAAGGTCTGGTCATCGCTGAACTGAAGCAGGGTGGAGCGAATGAGAAAAGCCCATTTAATTCACTTATGCGGGAATACTCTGTTCAGCAAAAATCGATCAGCAAATATTGCCTCGGTGTTATTACATTAAACGAAACAATAAAGAAGAATAATTTTAAACCCACACTTTTGTACCTTAATAAACTACTGAAAGCATCATGAACGACGCAATGAATCAATTCGAATTGTTCGATAAATTGTCGGACAAATTTTTCTGGAGACTACTAATAGACGTATTATCAA
>JBMQEM010000111.1:0-22071 GCA_049363815.1 Bacteroidota bacterium | reverse complement strand
TGCCAAATGTATGAAAAAGGTACTTTCATCTCACCCGGAGTTGACGATAATTTTCGGAAATTTCCTGTTAACTTGTTGAAATTCTGAGTTTCAAACCACTATTTGAACTTCGGCGTTTAATTATGATACTTACTTTGATTCATTGCACGCCCATTTGTTATCTTCGCCCGAAATTCAATTCTATTTATGCGTCGTATCCTGTTAATCGGAGCCGGTAGGTCTTCATCCAGTCTTATAAACTATTTTCTTGAGAATGCTAAAACCGAGAACTGGACACTGACAGTGGGTGACGTTTCTGTAGAAAGTGCACGCCAGAAAACAAATGATCACCCGGCTGCTACAGCAATTCAATTTGATATCAACAGTCAGACCGACCGTGAAAAACACATACGTGAAGCTGATATCGTGATCTCACTTTTACCGGCGCATATGCATTTACCGGTTGCAATCGAATGTGTGAAACAGAGAAAGGATCTGGTAACGGCTTCTTATGTTTCTCCTGAAATGCAGGAGTTGGATGCAGGTGCAAAAGTGGCCGGGGTTATTTTACTCAATGAATGCGGACTAGATCCGGGAATCGATCATATGAGTGCTATGCAGATCATCGATGAGATAAAATCAAAAGGTGCAGAGTTAACTTCGTTTAAATCTTATACCGGTGGTTTGGTTGCTCCTGAATCAAATGACAATCCGTGGGGTTATAAATTTTCATGGAATCCTCGTAATGTGATTTTAGCAGGGCAGGGGACAGCACGATTCATTGAGAATGGGAAATACAAGTACATTCCGTACAATCGATTGTTCACTGAAATTGAAACGATAAATGTAGCAGAAAATACTTCTTATGATGGATATGCAAATCGTGATTCATTGGCTTACCGTCATTTGTACGGATTAGAATCTATACCGACCATGCTACGCGGAACCTTGCGTCAGAAAGGTTACTGCAAAGCCTGGAATGTTTTTGTGAAGCTCGGTCTTACGGACGACTCATTTATTGTTGAAGGATCTTCTAAAATGACTTATGCTCAGGTTGTGGAAGCATTCATTCCAAATTCAGTCAAAGGAATTTCATTGATGGATCGATTAGCAACATTTATGAATTGTCAGGTGAATGATGATTCATTAAAATTGGTAGAATGGACAGGAATTCTGACTGATGAAGCGATCACAATACCTGATTCAACACCCGCTCAGATCCTGCAATCGTTACTGGAAAGAAAATGGTTACTTCGTCCGGAAGACAAAGACATGATCGTTATGCAGCATATTTTTGAATATAATTTAGCCGGCAAAAATGTTCATCATACTTCTTCCCTGGTAGTGAAAGGAGATAATTCAATTTATACTGCCATGGCAAAAACAGTTGGATTGCCCGTAGCTATTGCAGCAAAAAATATTCTGAATAAGAAGATTTTATTAAAAGGAGTTCAGATTCCGGTTGACAAAACAATCTATGAACCTGTATTACAGGAATTGGGGAAATACGGAATTCGATTTGAAGAAAAAATCAGCTAGACTTAAAACCCTGACCTGTTATTAGTAAGACTGTTTTTCAGATTGATATAATATTCTTTTGTCAGTTCTATATAATCATTCGTAAAAGTTCCATCTTCTTCCTGAATAGTTATCTCTTCGTCAGTCATCGTCCCAAACTGAAAAGAAAATTGCATCAACAATCTTTTCTCTGATTTATCTGAACGTGTTCTCACGCGTAACAAATTTCTGCAAAACAATCCGCGCTTTTGTGCTTTGTCTAAAAATTCCATTCCTTCTTTACAAGGTAGAATTACACACAACCTTCCATTGGGCAGGAGTAACCTGATAGTTCCATCGATCAGTTCATCGAAGGTCAGTACTTCACTGTGACGGGCATTAACTCTGGCCTCAACATTTGGTTTAGATGCATGATGAAAGTACGGCGGATTGGTAACGATCAGATCATATGATGGTGCTTTGTCTTTTGCAAATTCCTGTAAGGAAATATGATGCGGGTACAAACGGAAGAACCATGGAGAGATTCGGAAGTTTTCTTTGGTCTGCAGGTAAGCGTTCTCATCTATGTCAATGGCATCGATCTCTGCTTCTGACTTCTGTGCAAGCATCAACGATATTATGCCTGTGCCGGAACCAATATCAAGAACATGATTTGAATTTTCCGGAAGCACCCACGAACCAAGTAGTACTGCATCGGTACCAACTTTCATCGCACATTTTTCCTGATGAATTGTAAATTGTTTAAATCGAAAAGACGTTTCGCTCATACATTCTTAGATGCGGTGAAAAATTGTTTCCTAAATTTAGGGAGAATTTTTTTAAATGCGAAGGTTTTATTTTGGCGAGTAGTAAGTGGTAAGTTGTGAGTAGCACTGTGAGACTTGAATTCAACTATATAAGAATAGGAAAGTTGATTTATTTTCCCGCAGATTGCGCAGAATACGCAGAATAGCCGCAGATTTTGGTTAACTTTTTAATAATATTTAACAAACGAATTTTCAGTCATTGCACTGGCAATATTTCGACTTATAAAATTAAGAAGCGAGATAAATATCCAACAATCCTTCCGGAAGATCCAGATATACAACTTTTAGGTCTTCATCAACTTCAGTAACTACATCATCATTCAGGGGAAAAAGAACTTCTTTTTCATCGATCATACATTTACCGATGTATTGCATCGGATATTCTGCAACTTCTGTGATGATTCCTAATTCCCCGTATGATTCATCGGTTGCGGTAAAACCTTCCACATCCTTCCAGCTCATCAACACATTCGATTTCTTTTCGCGCATTTTTTCTGCGAAAAGTTCTTTGCCCAGAAATTTTTTGCCTTCCACATCTGAATTGATCTCTTCCAGTTTTACAAAAAAATCTGTGCCATTCACTTCTAACTCTTCAATACAAAACGGTACCGGCAAGCCATTGATCATTATAAAGAGAAAGTCAAGTTTGATCAGTTTTTCAGGTCGTGAAATGTCTGTAACACAATTCAAATTGCCTTTATAGCCATGGGTCCGGTTAATAAATCCGACTCTTGAAAGTTTGCTGCTGTTAATAGATTTCACGGGTGTAAAATAAAAAATCCGTTCTGCAATCTGCAAAACGGATCTTGAAAGTTATACCGGAAAAGCTTATGCTTCTGCCGGAGCTTCACCTTCTGCAGCCGGAGCTTCAGGGGCTGATTCTTCAGCTACAGGAGCTGCTTCTTCAACCGGTGGAGGTGTATTTTTGATACGAATCGCTTCTGCTTTCGCTTCTTTCTTTTTCTTTTCTTCAGCTAAACGATCTTCCATAGATTTTTTAGCGTTGCTTGAAAGACTTACTTTTTTCTCTTCGATCTTGTTCACTTTTCCTTCTTCCCAGGCTAAGAATTTTGCATCTGCTGCCTCTTGAGTAAGAACTCCTTTTGCAACACCTTTTTGAAGGTGATTACGGAAAAGAACTCCTTTGTAAGAAAGGATTGCGCGACAAGTGTCTGTCGGCTGAGCTCCGTTGCCTAGCCAAGCCAGCGCTTTGTCGGAGTTGAGATTGATGGTCGCAGGATTCGTGTTGGGGTTGTAGTTACCAATTACTTCGATAAACTTACCATCCCTTGGAGCACGAGCATCTGCTACCACAATATGATAATAAGCGTTGTGCTTTTTACCATGACGTGATAATCTGATTTTTACTGACATTTTTCTTCTATTTGATGGTTTTTAGATCCCTTCTCCACCGACCTAGTGGATCACCATTCTCCGATGATGTTTTAAAAAGGGACGCAAATATCGTCTTTTCAAGTTAATAAACAAAACCTTCTCTCAACTTTGTTAAAGTTGTCGATAATTTAAAGGAAGAATTTGAACAAAGTGCGATTTGAAGCCTGAAAAGTGGTATTTTTGAGGAACACTTAGCCGGCAAAACCGGCTTTTTTATGGTGTTTTCCAAAAAGCCTGATGAAAGATAATTATTTAGCAGAACTTAATGAAGCCCAGCAAGCCGCGGTTGTCCATACCGATGGTCCGATCATGATCATTGCAGGAGCCGGTTCTGGTAAAACCCGTGTTTTAACTTACCGGATCGGACACCTTTTGAATCTTGGTGTGGATGCTTTTAATATTCTTGCGCTGACTTTTACGAATAAGGCTTCTAAAGAAATGCGGTCGCGAATCGAAAAGATCGCCGGAAAAGAAGCGAAGAATTTATGGATGGGAACCTTCCACGCTGTTTTTGCAAAGATCCTTAGAATAGAAGCTGAAAAAATCGGCTACCCTTCCAATTTTACCATTTATGATACCGATGATGCCAAAAGTCTTCTGAAAGACATCATAAAGGAACAAGGACTCGACGATAAACTGTATAAACCAGATATTGTCCTGAACAGGATTTCTTCAGCAAAAAATAATCTGTACTCCTGGAGTGAATACCAGAAGAACGCGGAATTCGTTGGTGATGATTATTCATCCGGCCGTCCTAAACTCGGACAACTTTACGAACTTTATGTAAAGAGATGTTTCAAAGCATCGGGTATGGATTTCGATGATCTTCTTTTTAATGTCTGGGTACTGATCAATAAATATCCTGAAGTACTCCATAAGTATCAGCATAAATTCAAATACATTCTTGTAGATGAGTTTCAGGATACAAATTTTGCACAGTATTCTATTGTTAAAAAATTTGCAGCCACATTTGAAAATCTGTGTGTAGTTGGTGATGATGCACAATCCATCTACGCTTTCCGCGGAGCAAATATCCAGAATATACTTTCACTTCAAAGAGATTACCCTGATCTGAAAGTTTTCAAACTGGAACAGAATTACCGATCTACAAAAGTGATCGTGAACGCTGCGAACAGCGTGATCGAAAAAAATAAGAATCAACTTAAGAAAGAAGTTTGGACGCTTAATGATGAAGGCGACAAAATTAAATTGATGCGTGCACTAAGTGACAATGAGGAAGGTGTCATGGTAGCGAATTCAATTTTTGAAACCAAGATGCATCATCAGTTGAGCAATAAAGCCTTTGCAATACTTTACCGAACAAACGCCCAGTCCCGTTCAATGGAGGAGGCTTTGCGCAAGATGGGCATCCCTTATAGGATCTATGGCGGACTTTCATTTTACAAAAGAAAAGAAATTAAAGACCTGCTTGCTTACTTCCGGTTGGTCATCAACCATAACGATGAAGAGGCGCTTAAGCGGATCATAAATGTTCCGACAAGGGGAATTGGTAAAACGACCATCGAAAAACTTATTGTTGTAGCATCAGAAAAGGATACAAGTATCTGGGATCTGATCAAGGATCCGTTTCAGAATCCATGTTCTTTCAATTCAGGAACACATGGTAAGATTAATGAGTTTGTTACAATGATCAGAAGTTTCGAAGTGAAACTGAAAGTGGATAATGCTTTCGATCTTGCAAATACAATTGCAACATCTTCCGGTTTGCTACGTGAATTGTATCAGGACAAAACTCCGGAAGGTCTGAGCAGGTATGAGAACATTCAGGAGTTGCTGAATGGTATAAAAGAATTTGTTGATACCGGAAGAAGTATTACTCCGGATGGCGATGAAGATGTGAATCAGGATCCTGATTCTGTCGTACGGTCACTCGACAGATACATGCAGGATATTGCCTTGCTCACGGACGCTGACGATGATGATGAAGGAAATGATGATAAAGTTTCACTGATGACAATACATGCTGCAAAAGGACTTGAGTTTCCGGTTGTTCATGTTGTCGGTCTGGAAGAGAATTTATTTCCATCGCAAATGTCAATGGATTCGAGAGAAGATCTTGAAGAAGAACGACGTTTGTTTTACGTTGCAATTACGCGGGCAGAAAAGAAGCTGACGATCAGTTTTGCTAACTCCCGGTATAAGTGGGGGAATCTTATCAATTGCGAACCTTCAAGGTTCATTGAAGAGATCGACCCTAAATTCATAGAAGAAGTCAATCCACGTCCATCCAGAAATAATTTTGCATTTGAAGAAATGCCATTCGACAGATGGGAACGTTCAACCACATCTTCCAACTCAAAACCAACGTTGCTGGATATTCAGCAAAAACTGAATAACGGAAGCCTGAAGAAACTTACAACAGTTTCAGCAGATCCGGCGCCTGTATTTGAAGGTGATGATACTGCAAACCTGACGGAAGGCATGGAAGTTGAACATGTGAAATTCGGACTAGGAAAAGTGATATTGGTGGAAGGAAATCCGGGCGACAGAAAAGCCACAGTCTTCTTCCCGGGCTTTGGAAACAAGCAACTTCTGCTCAGATTCGCTAAATTACGGATAGTTGGCTAATATCAATTCAATCTCTATATTTGCATCACAGACTGGTTTATAAAGTCAGACACAAACGGATCATTCGTTTTTTAGTCCGTACTAATCCTAATAATTTTTAAATGGCAGTAAAAAGAAAGACATCAACTTCTGAAGTTGAGATTTTTACAGATATTCAACATCTTGAATATAACACTCAAAGAAATCATTTGAGAATTCCTGAATATGGAAGAAGCATCCAGAAAATGGTAGATGCTGCTATTCTTATCGAAGACAGGGAAAAAAGAAACAAAGTTGCAGTGACTATTGTTAATGCAATGGCCATGCTTAATCCCTCTGTTCGTGAGATCACTGATTACAAACAGAAACTGTGGGATCATCTTTTTATTATCTCTGATTTCAAACTGGATGTAGACAGTCCTTATCCAATTCCTGAGAAATCGATCGTGCACGCAAAACCTCTTCCCGTTTCCTATCCGACAAGTGATATTCATTACAAATACTATGGGAAGGTAATGGAAGATATGATCAGAAAGATAACCGATCTTGAAGACAGTCCTAAAAAAGAGCAGATCCTTCAGAACCTGGCAAATTTTATGAAGATGTCATACCTCACCTGGAATAAAGATACAGTTGATGACGAAACGATCTTCAAACACATGGAAGAACTTTCGAAAGGAGCAGTAAAATTGCATGAAACGGTCAGACTGAATCATACGAATGAGATACTGGCTCTGAGCAAAGAAAAGCAGCGCGACAATCATATTCCAAAACCGAAGAGTCGTCAGCAAATGAATAAGAATAAGAACAATAGCAGTAATAACAGAAGGAAAAAATAATCAGTTCATCAATGTCAACTTCAAAGTTTCGTTACTCTCCCGAACCGGAACCGCATAAGGCCCGTACCAAGCAGATCTTAAGTCAATATCCTCAAGTCAGAAACCTAATAGGTAAAAACCCTTTTACGATAATACCTCTTGTCGGAATTGTACTTTCGATGATAGTAATTTCCTATTTACTGAAAGACAGTTCCTGGTGGCTTGTATTTCTTGTGGCTTATACTTATGGTGCTTTTGCAAATCATGCATTGTTTGTCATGATCCATGAATGCTCCCATAACCTTTTATTCAAAGGCAAGGTGCCCAATTATATAGCATCCATGACAGCCAACCTGCCACACATTTTACCAAGTGCGATCTCTTTTACTAGATATCACAGAATGCATCACGTTCATCAGGGTAATCACGATCTTGATGCCGATCTGCCTGATTTCTGGGAAGCACGTTTGCTGGGAAATAATTTTTTCAGTAAAGCACTTTGGTTATTGTTATTCCCATTCGTTCAGTTGAAGCGTACATTCAGATTAAAATACATTAAACCAATTGATAGTTGGGTGGTAGTGAACTGGATCGTTCAGTTTGCTTTTGATTTCGCAATCATTTATTTCTTCGGTTGGAAAGCACTTGCATTTATGCTGATCAGTTTTTTCTTCTCTGTTGGATTTCACCCGCTGGGAGCAAGATGGATTCAGGAACACTATTTAGTACTTGATGAAAAACAGGAGACATACAGTTACTACGGATTTTTCAATAACGTTGCCTTCAATGTTGGTTTTCATAACGAGCATCACGATTTCCCTTCTATCCCTTGGAATAAATTACCGGAATTAAAGAAACAAGCACCTGCTTTTTACGATACTTTAAAATCTCATACATCCTGGACGAAACTGTTTTTCAGGTTTTTATTTGATAATAAAATCACTTTGCACAGCAGGATCCTTCGCGATGAGAACTCGAAGGAGAAATCAATTAAATTTGAAGATCAGCCGGTGAAGTATTACTAGCCATAAAAAATATTTTCATCACAACAAAGTAAAGGCGGATTGAGAGTTTCAATTCGCCTTTAGTATTTACTTACCTCTTTACCGGAGATGAAAAAGCAAGTCCGCTTTTCAACCATACTCTCTTAATCTCACACCCCGGGACCTACCTTTTCTTCCGGCAAATATTTTCCTCAATTGGTCAATTGAAAACAACTGAAAATTATTCTTACACATTAACCTAAAGTGCTCCTTGTGTTCCGGCATCCTGTTTTAAGATACCGGAAACACAAATCAGCACGGCATTCAGATTCTTACGGGAATCATCTATGGAGAACAGGTATGACCCTGTTGAAGTGTCTGCCAGTAATTGATATTGCATTTAAAAAATATGTGCCACTATTAAAACCGTTCACATCAAAAGTGTGTACAGGATAATTCAGAATATTTTCAGCAATTTTTCTTCCTTGGATATCATACAAAGCAACAGTAAAAACTTCCCCATTTGTTAAGGTTAATTCGATATTCGAAGTTCCCATCTTAACTTGAAGTTCTGTGGTGTTTGTTGCCGGTATCTCTTCATCGTTGGCTTTTCTGAAGAGGCCGTTATTCTTTAACATTGAATAAGTATACCACATTGAACCAACGCACATATTTGCAGTTGGATTCACAGGCGAATACTGATTTTCCTGGTATTCATAACATGAGCATCCTGCACACATATAAGCAGGATCATTCAGTTTATCGAGGAATAATTTTTCAACTGAATACATATTACCTGATGCAAATGGAATAATTCCCATCAGATACCGGCCCAGATGTTCCATTGGAGAAATGGCTGAATTACAAAAACTGAACGAATTACTCTGAGCGCTGAATCCTGTATAGAAGTTTGTCCCATCTCTTGAAAACTGATCGGAAAGCAAGTGCAGTAATTTGCAATTGATATCGAATGCGCCATTGGCATTGAATGGACTTGTATAAAAAGGAATCATCATTTTATCGATCAATGGATCTGCCTGCTCGATCTGGTCGGTTGCCGTCCACCCTTGTAATCTGAAGTAATCGGTCGGTTCGAATTCTGCTTCTACACTTACATCTAAACAGGTGCATTTCAGAGCTTGCAGGAAACGGAGAACAGATTTAAAGCTATCGAATCTTGATTTTGCCTGACTCAATGTCCCTGAACTTACATCTTTCCAATAACGGTCTTCCAGATAGAATACATCAATCGGTGATCTGCAGTTATTTATTCTGTCAGGTGGAAATGATCTTACAAAATTAACAGTGCGAAGAAAGAATTTTATGGTTTCTGTTCTTTGTACATCTTCAGGATTTCCAACATAGTTAATTATGGAATCCAGTTGATTCAGATTATATGGTCCATTTGCGATGCATGCCTGCGGAAAAAAATCACTCGCTTTCAATCTTCTTGTCCGGATGGTATAGTCTGCCTTTTTCCCCACAACTCCGATTCGCAAAAGCGGGAATTCAATATTCAGTTGGTTTATCATTTGTCTCAGGTAATTCTCTAAGACCGGCTTACCTATGATCTGATTGTGGTCAAGGTCATAAAGAGCGATGTATCCGATATAATTTTCTCTGATGTAAGTCTTCAATTCATCGAAAGCGCCCAATGTATTTCCGTTTTTCATATCAAAAATTATATCATTGGTGCAATCGACAAACATTCCTCTTGTGTAAGGAAAGTTGTTGCCGGGTGGCGGTTGATGTTGCTGAGCTACCTGTGCATTCAATGTATATGTAGTCACCAGGAACATAAGAAGGGACATTATTTTTTTCATCTTGTTTTTTTTACAAAGATGAGGTGCCGGAATAACTTATGCATCCAATAGAAGCAGGAGGTTTTATTATCCATCTTTTATTAAAAAAAGTTCAATTCATCGAACCTTATCTGTTCAAAACTTTAGTATCTTCACATACAAAGTTTGCAGGAAGTATTTTTCCTTCGTGTGTCGGTTCAGGCGACTAAAAATATATTTATGGCTAACAGTTTTGAAGTAACAGGTGGGCTCGAACTTTCGGGTGAGTTGGTTCCTCAGGGAGCAAAGAATGAAGCACTACAGATCTTATGTGCAGTATTACTGACACCGGATAAAATGGTGATCAGAAATATTCCGGATATCCGTGATGTGAATAAGCTGATCGAGTTGTTACAACATCTTGGTGTTCAGGTTGAACAAACTGGTGTATTAAAAGGCGAATTTACTTTTCATGCTAAGAACATTAATATCGACTATCTCGATACCCCTGATTTTAAAAAACAGGCTTCTGCCTTAAGAGGTTCCATCATGATCGTAGGACCATTGCTTGCTCGTTTTGGGAAAGCAAGAATCCCAAAACCCGGAGGCGATAAGATCGGCAGAAGAAGACTTGATACTCATTTTGTCGGCTTTCAATCATTAGGCGCAAAGTTCGATTACAATGAACAGGATGGTTTCTATAATGTCACAGCAAAGAAACTTAAAGGAGCGTATATGTTGCTCGATGAAGCATCTGTTACCGGAACTGCAAATATTGTAATGGCAGCGGTACTTGCTGAGGGAACAACAACAATCTACAATGCAGCCTGCGAACCATATCTACAGCAACTCTGCAAGATGTTGAACAGGATGGGTGCAAAGATCTCGGGTATTGGTTCGAATCTGCTTGTGATAGAGGGAGTGACTTCGCTGAAAGGTACAGAACATAAGATGTTGCCGGATATGATTGAGATCGGGTCATTCATCGGGCTTGCGGCGATGACCAAATCTGAAATTACCATCAAAGAAGTCGGATATCAGCATCTGGGAATTATTCCGGAAATGTTCCGACGTCTTGGAATTCAAATGGAATTAAGGGGTGATGATATTTACATTCCCAGACAAGAGAATTATGAAATTGAATCTTTTATCGATGGATCTATCCTGACAGTTGCAGATGCTATCTGGCCCGGATTTACTCCGGATCTGCTGAGTGTAGTTCTTGTAACTGCAACTCAGGCAAACGGAACAGTTTTAGTACATCAGAAAATGTTTGAAAGTCGATTGTTCTTCGTCGATAAGTTGATCGATATGGGAGCCCAGATCATTTTATGTGATCCTCACCGGGCAACAGTCATTGGTCTGAACAGGAAGGTTCCTTTAAAAGCGATACAGATGACTTCCCCGGATATCAGGGCCGGTGTGGCCTTGTTAATAGCGGCTCTATCTGCGAAAGGCAAAAGTGTGATCCATAACATTGAGCAAATCGACCGCGGATACCAGCGAATCGATGAACGATTAAACGCCATTGGAGCGAAAATAGTACGGGTTTAGAAGATTTCAGCAAAAAGATTGTGAAATATCAAACTTTTAGCCCAATTTAGCGTTATCATTCATCAATAATGGCAGGATAATTGCCCCTTCGGGCATGCAAAAAAAATATTATGAAAAAAATCATCTTCGCTCTGGCAGTACTTATTACTGCTTCATCGGTAAGTTTCGCTCAAAAATCCACAGCTACTGTCGGAATTGAAGTAGGAAACAAAGCTCCTGAATTAAGTTACATGTCTCCCGAAGGCAAACCAATTGCACTTTCAAGTTTAAAAGGTAAAATGGTTCTAATCGATTTCTGGGCATCATGGTGCGGACCATGCAGACGTGAAAATCCGGCTGTTGTACAAGCATACACAAAATTCAAAGACTCTAATTTCAAGAGTGGAAAAGGATTTACTGTTTATGGTGTATCACTTGATAAAGACAAAACAAGCTGGATGAATGCAATTAAACAAGATGGTCTTACATGGACTTCACATGTAAGTGATCTGAAATGGTGGAATTCTGAAGGTGCTTCAATCTATAATGTGAAATCAATTCCTGCGAACTGGTTAATTGATGGCAACGGAATAATTGTAGGTCGCGATCTACGTGGTCCGGCTCTTGAACAAGCACTACAAGGACAGATGAAATAACAAATTTTGAAATTTATATTTTCGACTGAAAGCAGAGGTAAATTCCTCTGCTTTTTTTTGTTCTTTTTAATTGAACGAAGTAATTGTAGAATTGAACTTTGCCGCTTTTAATATTGAAAATTCCAAGAATAGATTTGCCTTCATCCTTTATCATTGGTTGCTACTAATTAATTGATTAGTATTGTATTCTGTCAATTTAAAAGAACATGCGGAATTGTCGAATGAAAGAAGTCTCTTTCATTTTTTGATCAACAGGGTCCTTTAAAATCCAAAATGTAAGATGAGATCTAATTTAATAATAGTGGTGTTGCTTTTCTGTGTCTGTTTTACAACACGGGCACAAACCGGTCAGGCACCAGCTTCGAGTCAGGAAAAGCCGGTATGGATAACTATGATGGAAGATCCGAATGTAAATTATTTTGAAGCTGTAAAAGCTTACGAAGACTATATGAAACTTTACGACGTTCATCTGGACGAAGTTGAAGAGGAATTAATGGGTGGCGATCAGGAAGCAAAAGATGAATACGAAAGAGAAATGAAACGCGAGAACAAAGAGATTATTACTGACCAACAGCGGAAGGAACTTGTTGAAAGAGAAATGTTGTCTTATCACATCAAACGTTTTAAAAACTGGAAGAAAGAAGTCAGACCTTATGTGCAGGAAAATGGACATATTCTCTCGCAGGAAGAAAGAACAGCTATCTGGTTAAGGCAACAGGAAGAAATGAAAAACTCATCCGGTAAGAAATAATTTCTAATTCAATTGACGTAAATTAAAACTGATGAAATCCAGTATATCGTTATTCAGTCTGCTTATTCTATTTTCAATTACACTTTCTGCTCAATCTAACTGGAGTCCATTGTTGCCTGCACAATTTCCAACAAATGTTAGCGGACAGATTCATGGTATCAGCAGAGTCAGCCAGCTAAAGTTTCATGCAACCAATCCGAATAAGATGTATGCCGTTAGTGCAAGGGGAGGGCTATTCATTTCATCGAATGGCGGCACTAGCTGGACTATTGCTCCGGGTACGGATGCTATGCCGGTTATGCGGCTGGCTTCAGTTTGTGTTGACTATTCAAACGATCAGATAATTTATTTAGGTACCGGCGATCATAATTATTATTACTCAGGAAGTGGTGTGTGGAAATCTACTGATGGTGGAAATTCCTTCTTGCCATTAGGATTGTCAGGTAAATTGGTCGTAGATATGATCATGGACCCTTCCAATTCAAATACGATAGTTGCAATTACCAATACCGGTATTTACAAAACATTGAATGCCGGTGTAACATGGACATTAAAGACAGCTTCAAGGCCATTCGATGACCTTAAAGCTAAGGCCAATGCTAACACCCGGACTCTTTTCGCGGCAACTACAGATTCGGCTTTTTTCAGATCAACAGATTTCGGAGATACATGGACGCAGATTAATACAGGTCTAGTGCTGCCTTCAGGAGTAACCAATGGAAATGGTGTGCGCTTAGCCGTTACTCCTGCTGATAGTAATGTGGTTTATCTTTCAATGGTTGCTAATGGCGGAATGGTTTATAAGTCTACCGATGGAGGTACTTCTTTTACAGGAATGAAGACGACTTCTTCTCCATACATTTCTTATTACTCAAATAGTTCTGCAAGTTCCGGACAGGGAGATTACAATCATGGGTTAGGAGTTGACCGTGTAAATCCTAATATCATCTGGTATGTTGCACATTGCGTTTATAAATCAACGGATAGTGGAATTAACTGGACACAACAAACTATCTGGTCGCAGGTTCTGCATACAGATATGCATCAGATGATCCAGAATCCTTACAACCCATCACAACTTTACAACATGAATGATGGCGGGGTCTGGCTAAGTACTGATGGTGGTACCAACTGGTTGCCAAAGAGTGACGGTATTTATGGCTATGAAATTTACCATGGTAATTGTAGTCCGACTCAAAGAGAAACTGTAAGTATAGGTACGCAAGATAATGGCGAACTCTACTCTACAGGGACCGGCTGGTTTACCAATCGCGGAGGTGACTGGACCAGCAAATGTTCATTTGATTACCGGCCTTCAAGTACAATGGTGTATTATCACAATAGGAATCAACGTGCATTGGTGACAGGTAATGATGTAACTTATGGACTTCCGGCCAATGTAACTCTTCTGCAGGATATCACTTTCCATCGTAGCAATGCTAATCTGGCTTTTGTTGCAGATACAGTCATTCTCAGGACGACTAACTTACTTGCAACTACTCCTACATGGACGCAAATTGCAAATCTTGGTAAAAAGATCATGGCAATGCATTGTTCGTTTGCTGACCCGAATCGTTTATACATCATCACAGCTGATGCTATGATCTATGTTTGCACAAATGCTTTAAGTGCAACTCCGACATTTACTTCTTATTCCTTACCCAATACAACTAATAATGCGGCAAGTATAACCACAATCAAAAATTCACCAAATACTATTTATATAACCTGTAATACCAGGGTCTACCGGTCAATTGACAATGGAGTGAACTGGACGAATATTACATTGAATCTGCCTTCAACAAATCACGTTCGTATTCTGGCCGATGAATATTTCTCCTCGAATGAACTTGTTTTTCTTGCAACAAGTAATACTGTTTACTTTAAAAATCTAACTAATTCAAACTGGACAATCTTCAATACCAATTTGCCAACACGCACAGAAGTTGTCGATCTCTCAATTTACAATGACAGTACTTCAAATTCTATTCTCAGGGTTGCGACTTACGGCAGGGGAATTTTCGAAACTTCGATCTCAGGGGTACGGACACTGACTGCTAATTTTTCAGCAAGTAATTTTTATCCATGCCTGGGAAGCTCTGTTCAGTTTGGTGATCTGTCAACAGGAAATCCGATATCATGGGCATGGACTTTTCCTGGCGGAACACCTGCAACATCTACATTGGCTAATCCTTTGGTCACTTATGCAAATGCAGGTTCTTATAATGTTACACTTACAGTTTCAAATGGTGTTACAACAAATACACTTACAAGAACCTCATACATCAGCACGCTTGGGGGAAATTTGCCGGTCACAGAAAATTTTGAAGCTGCACTTTATCCTCCGGCAGGTTGGTCGGAGTTTGATGATGGGGCTGATGGTGTCAAATGGCAATTAACAAATGCAGTCAGCGGATTCGGAAATGAAATCCAATCCATTTATTTTAATAACTGGTCGCAAAATGCAACAGGAAGAAAAGATGAGATCAGAACATCACGAATAAATGGTGCATCCTACAATTCCATCACACTTAAATTTGATGTTGCTTACTGGAGTTATACCAATCAGACCGAACAAGACACCTTGCAGGTTTTAATCTCTACTGATTGCGGAAATACGTTTACACAAGTTTATAGTAAAGGTGGAGCAACTCTATCTACGGTAGCCGGAAATTCCACTTCATCTTTTACTCCGACTTCCACCCAATGGCGTACGGATTCTGTCATTCTGAATTCTTTCATCGGACAAAATTTTATCCTTGCTTTCAGAAATGTAGCGCGATTTGGAAACAATCTTTATCTTGATAATATAAAAGTGAATGCAACGGTCGCTTCAAATGCAGGTGTTGATACAACCATATGTACAGGAGGCTCAGTTGCAATAGGTGGGGCCTCTACTTCAGGTATAAATTATTCCTGGCGTCCTGCTGCATCCCTGAATAATTCGACAATCAGTAATCCTATAGCTACTCCGGTATCAACTCAACAATATATACTAACAGCCACTCATGCGCTTTCAGGTGTATTCTCCAGAGATACGACTGTAGTGACAGTTGTTCCCAACTCAGCAACCATTTCCGGATCTTTAAATTCATCCTTGTGCAGGAATATTCCGTTTAACATTCCGTTTACAGTCACCTGTAATTATAATCCGGGAAACATTTTTACAGCACAATTAAGTGATCAGAACGGAAGTTTTGCCAGTCCTGTCACAATTGGTACTTTGACGGGAACCGGTAACGGTACTATTAATTCCACCATTTCGTCAGGCGTTCTAAATGGTTCAGGATACAGGATCAGAATTGTAACTTCTTCTCCGGTTACAACAGGTGCTGACAATGGTAGTAATCTTGTAATTTCTGATTGCACTTTTTCTTTCAATCTGAAAGTTTTTATTCAGGGATATTATGTAGGAAGCAGTACGATGAGGGCAACCGTTAATCCTGTTTTGTACCCGACATTGTGTGATACACTTACAATGGAACTTCACAATACTATTTCACCTTATGCTTTGAGTTATCTGAGCAAGGGAACTATCAATGTTACAGGAAATGGTTCGTTCGTTTTTCCTACTACAGCATTAGGTCAACAGTTTTATGTTGTGGTCAATCACAGAAATGCTTTGCAGACCTGGAGTGCCAATCCGGTTACACTTACTTCCGGTGGTACCTATGATTTTTCAGGTTCGGCAGCAAGTGCATTTGGCTCAAATCAGATTCAGGTAAGTCCCGGAGTATTTGCAATCTATAGCGGAGATATTTCCAATGGAACTTCCGGCGGAGTTGCAGACGGCCAGGTAAACATTTCTGATCTGAATGAGTTGCAGTCATTTGTCACGCAGTTTCTGAATAACTACAATTATCATGATCTGAATGGGGACTTTTTGGTTGAATCGCTTGATTACAGCTTGATGGAAAATAACCTGAATCTGAATTTAGTTGTAAAAAAACCGTAATCGCTCTTAATTCTCCACTAACCTCTTACTTCTTTCACCGGAAGTCTTTGGTTCATATGATCTAAACATTTTCTTTTTTACAAGGTTTTTTACCGCTTTTGACCATTGGAAAACCCTATATTTGCGCCTGCCAAATTGACCTCTAAATTGAAGTGGCAAAGTACTTGAAGCTTGCTCAAAACCCTTGAATTTTGTCAATTTTTAAAAATATCAGAAAGAAAATGAAATCGAAAGACCATAAAAGTGACATGGATAATACTGCGGAAAATGAAAATCTGACGGAAGAGAACTCGCCGCTTGAGGCAGCCCTTCCCGATGCAAATGTTGAAGAAATTGACCCAATCGCCAAACTGGAAGCCGAATTAACAGAATCGAGAGACAAATATCTCTACATGTATTCTGAATTTGAAAATTATAAACGCAGAGTGTCCCGCGACAGGATCGAGCAATCAAAACTTGCAGGTTCTGATGTGTTTTTAGCAATACTTCCTATTCTAGATGATATGGAGCGTGCTATAAAATCTTTCGAAAGCACCAGTGATGTGGAGGCGATCAAATCGGGTATCAATCTGATCTATTCAAAACTGAAATCAACAACTGAAAGCAAAGGTCTTAAGCCAATGGATGCTACCGGAAAAGCTTTTGATCCGGATCTCCATGATGCTATCACAAATATTCCTGCTCCTTCACCTGAACTGAAAGGAAAAGTAATTGATGAAGTTGAAAAAGGATATTTTCTGAATGACAAAGTTATCCGTCATGCAAAAGTTGTTGTAGGAAATTAAGACCACCTGAAAAAATTATGTCTAAAAGAGATTATTACGAAGTATTAGGTGTGTCGAAAGGCGCTGCAGAAGGCGATATAAAAAAAGCTTATCGCCAGATGGCTTTGAAATTCCATCCGGACAAAAATCCTGGAAATAAAGAAGCGGAAGAAAAATTCAAAGAAGCTGCTGAAGCATATGAAATACTCAGCAATTCAGAAAAACGTCAGCGTTACGACCAGTTCGGTCACCGTGGAGTAAATGGTGGAGCCGGTGGCGGACAAGGCGGAATGAATATGGAAGATATCTTCTCTCACTTTGGAGATATTTTCGGCGAAGGAAATGGTTTTGAAAGTTTCTTTGGCGGTGGTGGTTCAAGAGGAGGAAGGCGTGTAAACCGCGGTACTAATCTGCGCGTGAAAGTCAGTCTTACTCTCGAAGAAATTGCCAATGGCGTTGAAAAGAAAATAAAAGTAAACAAACACATTTCTTGTACTTCATGCAAAGGCTCAGGTGCCCAGGACGGATCTTCATTTCATAAATGTGCTACTTGTAATGGTGCAGGGCAGGTTCACAGAGTGACCAGTACTTTCATCGGACAAATGCGGACAACTTCTACGTGTCCGACTTGTAATGGTGAAGGACAGACCATTCAGAACAAATGTAAATCCTGCCACGGAAGTGGTTTGCAGCATGGAGAAGAAATAATTCCAATTAATATTCCTGCCGGTGTTGGCGAAGGAATGCAACTCACTGTAAGTGGTAAAGGAAATGCTGCAGAAAGAGGTGGTATCCCCGGGGATCTTTATATTGTTATTGAAGAAATCAAACATCCTCATCTTCAACGCGACGGTAATAATTTGCTTCACGACCTTTATATAAATTTTGCCGATGCAGCTCTGGGAATCTCTCTTGAGATCCCGACGATTGACGGTAAAGCAAAGATCAAGATCGATCCGGGAACACAGGCAGGGAAGGTCTTACGACTGAAAGGGAAAGGTCTTCCATCTGTGAATAGTTATGGAAAAGGTGACTTATTGGTGAATATAAATGTCTGGACACCACAACATGTTTCAGCAGAGGAGAAAAAATTGCTTGAACAATTACGGAATTCTCCGAATTTCAAACCCAATCCCGGAAAAAGCGACAAGACCTTTCGTGACAGAGTAAGAGAATTCTTCGAGTAAAACTTTCCACAAAACTTGTTTACAGAAATGTAAAAATAAATCTGACCCCGACTGTTAATTCAGCCGGGGTTTTTTACATTTACGCATCTTCTACTACCTATATGAATATTATTGAAATTGAAAATGTCTCAAAGAATTATGCAGCGCATAAAGCTTTGGATGGTGTTACCCTTCACATCCCTTCTCAGTGTGTGTTCGGTCTGCTCGGACCAAATGGAGCCGGCAAAACTTCACTCATCCGGATCATCACACAAATTACGGCACCTGATTCAGGCCGGATCTTATTCAAAGGTCAGCCTCTGAGTACTGAACACGTCTTGCAAATGGGTTATCTTCCTGAAGAGCGTGGCCTCTATAAAAAAATGGAAGTAGGAGAGCAGGCTTTATACCTCGCACGGCTCAAAGGAATGTCGCGGGCCGAGGCTATGAAAAAACTTAAATTCTGGTTTGAAAAATTCGAAATTCAGGCGTGGTGGAAAAAAAAGGTGGAAGAACTTTCTAAAGGAATGGCACAGAAAGTTCAATTCATTACAACTGTATTGCACGAACCGGAATTTTTAATTCTTGATGAACCTTTCACCGGTTTTGATCCGATCAATGCAGAACTTGTAAAGAATGAATTAATTGAGTTAAAAAATAAAGGCACAACGATAGTTCTTTCAACGCACCGTATGGAAAGTGTAGAAGAACTTTGTAATAATATTGCCCTGATCGATAATGCCCATGTAATACTCAATGGAAGCGTAAAAGATATCCGTAAGCAATTCAGAAGCCATATGTTCGAAATAAATTATATCGGCAACAGGATAGGATTTACGAATGCTCTCTGGACGGGATTTGAACTGGTCGATCTGAAAGAAGAAGAAGAGCACAGTACTGCAAAAGTAAAAATGCTTGGGAATCTGACGGTGAATGACATGCTCTCCTTACTCATGCCGCATGTTCAGATCGTTGGACTACAGGAAATAGTGCCAAGTATGAACGATATTTTCATTAAACAAGTCAGTGAGAACAGAAATTAATTAAACCGAAACCAAATTGTTATGAATAAGATTCTTTTAGTGATACAACGTGAATATCTGACCAGAGTGAAGAAAAGATCTTTCATTGTCATGACCTTTTTAGGGCCATTGCTGATGAGTGGTATTTTTGTTTCTGCATTCCTTCTGGATAAGGTTGATACCGAAGTAAAAAAGATCGGTGTAATTGATAACACACATATTTTTGTAAATAAATTTAAGGATAGCGAACGTGTAAAATTCGAATACCTTAATGAAGATGTGGAAAAGGTCAGAAGTGAAAGTAAAAATCGTGGATACTTTGGTGTACTTGTGATCCCTGCAACGGAAAATCTGAGTAGTCTTGAAAAAGCAGTCACATTTTATTCTGAATCACAACCCGGTTTTGATATTATTTCGAAAATAAAATTTACAATTGAAAAGGAGATCAATACGCAGAAATATATTTCTGCAGGCATTGATGAAGCTAAATTGCTGGCGATTAAAACAGATGTCAATATTCAGACCAGGGATCTTGAAAATCAGGAGACCAGTACACCACTTACAACAGGATTAGGTTTTGCTGCAGGACTGCTGATCTATCTGTTCATTTTCATCTATGGGGCTATGGTCATGCGCGGCGTTCTGGAAGAAAAGACCAGCAGGATCGTAGAAGTTATTATATCTTCTGTTAAGCCGTTTCAACTGATGATGGGAAAGATAGTAGGTGTGGCTCTGGTAGGATTAACTCAGTTCTTACTGTGGGTTATTCTCAGTTCAACGGTCTTTTTCGCAATGACCTCTTCTCTAATGGCCGGAAAATCTGATAAAGAAAAGGCAGAGATGATCATAAAATCCCGTCCAGGAATGGAAGAGGCAATGCAGCAGGCAAATGAAGACTCTCCTATCAAGGGGGATAAAATGATGCAGCTTGATTCAATTCTTGGAACTATAAACTTTCCACTATTGATTGGTATGTTTATTTTCTACTTCCTTGGTGGATACTTGCTTTATAGTGCATTGTTTGCTGCTATAGGCGCAGCAGTTGACTCGGAAACGGACACGCAACAATTCATGTTGCCTGTTACGATACCGCTCATCATTGCATATGTAGCAGCTGCAACAGTCATCAATAATCCACAAGGTAATGTTGCCTTCTGGTTTTCTGTAATACCATTTACTTCACCGATAGTAATGATGGTACGCATCCCATTTGGAGTTCCGTGGGAACATATTGTCTTGTCGATGGTCCTACTTATCGCTGGATTTATTTTCACTACGTGGATCGCTGCAAGGATCTACAGGACAGGAATTTTAATGTATGGTAAAAAGGTTACCTATAAAGAACTCTGGAAATGGCTTCGATTTCAGAACTAACACTATAAATTTTGCGGATAGCAATACTTGATCTGGGGACCAATACATTTCATTTGCTGATCACATCAGTAAGTAAAACAGGTGCGTGGAGAAAAGTATTTAAATCAAAGTCTGTTGTCAAACTGGGCGAAGGGGCCATTCACCGGAATGAGATCGCGCCAATTCCTTTTCGAAGAGGAATTAAGGCGCTGGAGCATTATAAAAAGATCATCGATGTTCATAAACCGGAAAAGATATTTGCATTTGCAACCTCAGCGATCAGGAGTGCGAAAAACGGTCATGAATTTGTAGCCGTAGCGAAGGAAAAAACCGGTATTGAGATCACTGTTATCTCAGGAGAAAAGGAAGCAGAGTTTATTTACCTTGGCGTCAGACAATGTATTGCAATGGATGACCAACCGGCTCTGATCATGGATATCGGTGGCGGGAGCACAGAGTTTATCATAGCGAATAAGGCAAAGATCTTCTGGAAGCACAGTTTTAATATTGGTGCAGCTCGGTTACTTGAAATGTTTAAACCTTCTGATCCGATTTTTCCCGCTGAAATAAAAAAACTCAAGACTTTCCTGTCAAAGGAACTTTCAATTTTGATTGATGCAGTAGAAAAGTACAAGCCGGATCAACTTATCGGCTCATCCGGATCGTTTGATACATTTGCAGAAATGATCGGATATCGTTTTCATAAAAGAAATGTGATCAGCGATAAAAATTCCTATACTTTCAGCCTTGACGAGTATTTAAAACTGCATGAAATTTTGCTATTCTCAACTGTTGAGCAACGGAAAAAAATGAAGGGCCTTGTGAAAATGCGTGTTGATATGATCGTACTTGCAACAATTTGCACATCCCTCGTTCTCCAAAAAACAGGTATTCAGAAAATGATGTTGTCGAAGTATGCGCTTAAGGAAGGGGCGTTGAGTATGGTAATTTCAGGTGAGGGATTGACTATACTTTAAAAAAATTTAAACACTTAGAACACAAGTTCACGAAAGAGCACGGAAT
>JBMQEM010000110.1:0-5745 GCA_049363815.1 Bacteroidota bacterium | reverse complement strand
TTTAGCTGACGGATAAAAAGGTAAAGTACTACAGCGGCTTTAGCCACTTTTTTTTAATGGTATGATTGAATTTCAGTGTGTTTATATGGCTAAAGCCAGGATACTGCTTTTCTATTTTTTGTCCGTCAGCTAAGCTGACGGACAAAAAATCGGGCGATCTCACACTTAATTTTAATGGATAAAAGAATTATTAAGCGAAATAGCTTTATGGTCTGAGTGAAATAAAATACGGTGCGGCTAGCATTTCACATTTATACTGAAATGAGCTGCCGTCAGAAAGTTGTTTTCTGTACATCGTAAAAGTAGTCCCATCGATGATAGTCAGATTGCCATTTCTGCCACTGCAAGCAGAGACGTGATGCGGTGCCGGACCATTTGGATCCAGATTCAGATTTGCAACATAGATAAGCTTGGAACTTTCTTCTGCAGCCAAACCGTGAGGCTGAAAGCCCGGGTAAATACTGTCTGTTTCGTAAGTAGTAATATCGATAGAATATATTAATCCTTTCCTGTTAGCATCAACCTGCGCTTCGGTACAGGAAACGTAGATTTTATTTAATGATACCATCGTTGTAAATTCCTGTGGATACTCTCCGACATTGATAATTTTTAGAAGACTATCATTGTTCTGCTGAAATACCCTGACTTCATTTGACTTCTGGCATGAAACCATATACCGTGTTCCGTCTGGTGTCATCGTAATTTCATGTGGAGAATATGGGAATGTGGGATTAGTTATGACCGGATCGAGTTGGATCTGTTCATCATCAAAAGTTGAAAGATCAATTTTTGTCAGCGTATTTCCATTTTGGTTTGTAAGGTATAAATACCTTCCATCAGGTGTTACAATTCCGCCATGTGGAAATGTAGCCGTGCGGATCTGATAGGTTGACATAGTGTTCAACGGAACAACTGCAAAGTATCCTGCTTGTGTTGCATTAACAAAACCTGTGTCACCGGTTTGATTAAATACAAGCGTATTCCAGTCTCCGGGTCCAATATTTACTTCACCTACAAGTTGATCATCGCTAGTCCGGAACTTTTGCAGAATATCTCCATTGATAAAAACAACATACCAGAACTGACCATCAGGTGAAACACGAACCTGATGTGGTGATTCGATCAGATTAGAATTATTACCTACATCAATATAGCGCATAATTACTTTTGTCGCTTCATCGACAACAGCAACTTTGTCGCAACCTTGCATAACGATGTATAATTTTTTCCGGTTCGGATTATCTGAGAATTTAACAAAATTGTCCTTATTAGGCGCACCGGCAGCGATCCAATTGAGAAGCAGGTCATACTCTGATTGAGATAGCGGTGATTGTAAATAAGGCATTGTTGGAAGTAGAATAGGTCCCTGGGTACTATCAGTATTTACTGAGTACAACATATAACTATTATCAATAGAATAGGGGATTACGGCAGTTCCGTTCCTTCCGCCATCGAACATCAGATCCCAGGTAGAAAAATCAAGCCCACCAGCGATTCCACGGCTTAAAGAATTATGGCAACCGGAAGTTGCACATTTATTAACGAGAATTTCTCCAACTTCTGTAGGAAAATTTGATGCAGCTACAGGATCAATTGGTAGTTCAAGTTTGTCATACTTACAACTTACTAAGTACATTAATGAAATAAGAAAAAGTATTTGTTTCATAGATTATTATTCACTTACGTTTAGGGTAACCGACATTTCATTATTGACAAGGTTTTCTTCTGTCAGGTAGATCAGTTTATAGCCAATCACATTTGCGCCCCATATTGAATCAAAGCCTGAAGCGTAGATGTAATAATTTCCGGGGAAAAGTTGTGTGAAAGAAACTTTTCCGTATCCATCAGTTGTAAGATACTTATCGTACAATGTTGAATCTGTTCCTGGAAAGACCGATGTATTGGCCTTTAAATAAATTTTCACATTTGTTACATCCCACGAATGATGAACGGCATGAACATTAAGAACAACATTGCCATTTACTACCGGTGCCTCGTTTTCTTTTTTACATGAAAACAATAACGTAACTACAATAAATGAAATTATTAATTTGAACCGGCGCATTTCTGATATTTTATTTAACAGGGAATAAAACTCCATTGACCAACATCGTTCATTCTTTACTATTCGGTTACTGCAACAGTTGTAAAAACCGAATCCTTATTTTCCTCTATTGTAATACCCAAACCACCACTTACAACAAAGCTTATATTCCTGTCATATCCTGAAGCAGTAATAAAATAGTTTCCGCAATTCAGATTAATGAATATTATATTCGAGTCACCGCTGTTTCCTATCTTTTGTAAATCATAACCTGATCCGGCATTAACAGCATTGTACTTTATCCATACCGTGTCAGGGTAAACAGAGTCACTTGGGATCAGGAGAGCGTGATGTCTCAACTCTACCACCAGTGTTGAAGTTCCGCCAGAACCTGCGCTACAGACTATCGGATCTTCAGCTTCCTTTTTTTTACAGGCAACTAAGGAGATTAAAACTAATCCTGAAATTATTGATTTCCTGAGCCAAAGATTTTTTAACCGCACCATTTATTCGATTTATAACAAAAATACACAATTATTTATCCGGAATAGTATGAATTCCGTCATTTCTTACGTCATTTACACACAAATCCCCTACTGTGTTTTCATACTACGCAATTTATAAGCCTTACGGCATGCTCTCTCAGTTTACAAAAGAAGGCGAACATCAGACTCTGGCAGATCTTTCCGAGAAATTTCCTATCGATGTTTATCCTGTAGGCAGATTAGATGCTGATAGTGAAGGCTTGCTTTTGTTAACTAACGATAAAAGAGTCAATAACAGATTGCTTGACCCTACTACCGGCCACGAACGCGCATACCTGGTTCAGGTGGAAGGAGAAATAACCACAGAAGCTTTAGAAGCTCTGCGCAAAGGCCTTGAATTAAGTATTGATGGAAAATCTTTTATTACCCGCCCTGCGAAAGCGGAAATAATTGAAGAAATGCCTGAAATCCCGGAAAGAGTTCCCCCGGTCAGATTCCGGAAAAATATTCCCACTTCCTGGATTCGCCTGAGTTTAGTAGAGGGGAAGAATCGTCAGGTCCGCAAAATGACTGCGAAAGTTGGCTTTCCTACACTGCGTTTAATTCGTGAGTCAATTCATGAGTTTTCTATGAAAGCTATGGTTCCCGGTGCCATAGAAAATGTTGAAAGAGCAGTTTTTTATGCAAAACTAGGACTTAGATAACATATTTGATTATCATCATTGTGTAAGTAATTAATCAATCGTAATTTTAATGTTAATTTATATTAAATTTATCGGCGGAAATATATAACCTAAAATGAAAAAACAATTACTATTAACAGTTGCATTCGGTTTGTTAGCCATAGGAATGTATGCAAAAGAATCTCCAACAGGTAAAAAGCGTTGTCATACAACAGAACATACCGCTTGGCTTGAGTCACAAAACCCAAATCTGAGAGTTCAGAGGGATAATGATGAAGTCAAATTACAACAATGGCTGCAAAATTATACCGCTGCCCGTTCTGCAAATTCAAACTCAGTTATTGTAATTCCTGTCGTTGTGCATGTTGTTTACAAGCAAAACGCACAAAATATTTCTGATGCTCAGATCCTTTCTCAGATCGATGCATTGAATGAAGATTTCGCAAGACTGAATGCTGATACAAATAACACTCCTGTAGCATTCCGGACTGCAGCTTCTGCAACACAATTTCAGTTCTGTATGGCCAGAAGAGACCCTAACGGAAATACTACCAATGGCATTGAAAGACGTCTTACAACGGTAACTTCATTTTCAACAAATGATAATGTTAAATTTTATTCATCAGGCGGATTGGATGCATGGGATGTAGAAAACTACCTGAACATCTGGGTTTGCAATATGAGCGGAGGAATTTTAGGATATGGTGAATTTCCTGCAACGGTTCATACAAATACTTATGGGGTAGTGATCCAGTATGATTCTTTCGGAAGAATTGGAAATGTTACTTATCCTTTTGACCAAGGTCGCACACTTACTCATGAAATCGGACATTGTTTCCGTTTATATCATATCTGGGGTGATGATAATGGATTATGTTCCGGAACAGATAATATTGCTGATACACCAAATCAGACTGAAGAAACATATGGTTGTTATAATTTTCCTCATACTGATAATTGTACTTCAACAGGAAATGGCATCATGTTCATGAATTACATGGATTACAGTGATGACGATTGCCTGAATATGTTCACATCCAATCAGGCTACAAGAATGTATGTTTCATTGAATGGATATTATCCTTCGCTGACAACATCTGTCGCTTGTCAGGATATCATTGAAAATGTTGAGTCATTGAATGACCAGCAGTTCTCTGTTTATCCTAACCCAACAGATGGAATCCTGAATATCGACATGTATACTTCACAGAATACAGGAGAAAATATGAAAGTTCGTGTTACTGATGCGATCGGGAAAATAGTAGCAGAGCAGGAGATAGGTCAGCCGAATGGCCGCGTTCATCAGGTTGATCTTTCAGCTGTTGAAAACGGATCATACTTTGTAACTGTATACAGCCAGTCTTATAAAAGAACGGTTCAGTTTGTAAAGAGTAATTAATAGAAATTTATCTTATAAAAAAAAACCTGCTCATTGAAGCAGGTTTTTTTTATGCACGTTTTTTAATTTTATCTGAAATCGGATGCAAATCTGAGAAAAAGATCGAGCGCATTCTTTTTCTGTTCATCAAAATTGTAGTCGATAGAATTTGTCAGATAATTGTAGATGGTTTTTTCTGAAAGAAGTTCTGAACTTTCATTTTGTGATATTTCCCTGAAAAGTTTCATCCCCTCACTCAGTGCATTATTAAAACCGTTCAGGAATTTTTCATCAGGTGGATTGATCGCTGTCCATGTTGCAAAAACAAATGGCAGACTTGTGAAATTTTTCCATTCGCCTGACAGGTCATAACAAAATTTGAATTTATCTTTTAACTGTAGAGCCCTGTCACCAATGACAACTCCGGCAATATCTCCGGTAATTTCTTTTTCATAACCAGGAGCGGATGAAATGAAATCGGGTGATATCTCCCAATACCTTTTAGCAAGAATTCTGGTCAATAATACAGAGGTCCGGGATTGATAATCCAGCAGGATCGTTTTAATATCCTTTAATGGGACATTGCTAAGTAATAAAACAGAATCAACAGGACCATTTGCGCCAATACAATAATCCGATATAATAGTGTATTTCTTCAGATCAGGAAGAACAGCAACCGGTACCAGTCCAATGTCAACTTTTCCGGTCAAAAGTTTTTCAGCGCATACAGATGGAATGTCAAGCTCTACTTCAGCTTGTTTATGAAAATTCGTTTTCTTCAGGCCATAAATAAATGGCTTGCTGTTAAGGTAAGAAACAACTGAAATCTTTGTCATTACAGAGTAGCACTTTTTAAAAAATCTTCTTTACATCTTCATCATTCATTTCTGATAAAGATGTAAAGAAGTATCAGCAACATATATTATATTTCAACTTCGATCAGATCTTCAACTCTCTTGGCTGCGACTCCTGTGTCAATTGCTTTTCCGGTATATCTACGAACACTGTTCTTGTTTCGTGCAGATAGTAAATACATTACAGGAACAAGGATAAGCGTAAGGAAGGTAGCAAAGATCAACCCGAAGATCATCGTCCAGGAAAGTGGTCCCCAGAAAGCAGTATTGTCACCACCAAAATAAATATGCGGGTTTCCTT
>JBMQEM010000109.1:0-5808 GCA_049363815.1 Bacteroidota bacterium | reverse complement strand
TTACAGAATGCTCTTTGAGTTGCAGAATAAAATCGACTGCAAATTCATCATAATTCAACTCTGACATTCAATACTATTTTGAATGTGCGATAACGACCTTCTTCACTACTTCCTTTTCTCCGGTCCGAATGTGGACAAAATAAATTCCGTTAGAAAATCCTGAAGTATTAAATACGATATAGCCGTCATTCATCTGTTTCAGGCTGACGAGTCGTCCATGAATATCAAAGATCGCACAACTTGCATCTTTTGTTCCGGTCATTATTCTGACCAGTAAATTTTCATTGGCAGGATTAGGATATATTCTGATATCAGCATCAGAAATAATTTCATTTTCACCATTGATTACATCCTGATAAAAAACCTGAATTCCGCCACCGTATAATCCGACAACCATATCTTCTTTCCCGTCATCATTCAGATCACCACCACAAATTGATATGTGAGGGCCATATCTGTTGCCTAGGAATTTGGTAACTATTGTATCAAGAACTGTAAAAGTACCTGAAAGGTTTCCATCAATATTGCCAAGCAGGTAAATCTCACCACTCATTGTTGTGACCAGCATTTTAGTATCATTATTCTGACGGAACATGTAAGTTGTAGAATAAGAATCTGTGGTCGGAGGAACATTATATGACATTCCACTGAATAAATTTATTGTCGGAGTGACCGTAAAAAACGGAATTGTCGGAGAACCTACATTCTCAAAATAATTCAATGATCCATTCTTCTCGCCGATCAGAAGATCTTTTTTCCCATCCTGATTAACATCAAAGATCTGTACAGATGCACCGTTTCCAACATCGATAGACATAAATGCTGCTGTTATGAAAACAAAATTTCCACCATCATTTCGGTAGTAGATGAGCTCTCCAGTATCGGTTCCTATCAGAAGATCTTTGTCTCCATCTGAATCCAGATCAGCGAATGCCGGTGATAATTTCCCGGCGTAATTCTGGGCGATCAGATTCAGATAATCATCTGTTTCAAATTCAAACGACGGAACTGATGCCGTTCCAGTATTTCTATACAAAGTCAATCCGGTGGTAAATACTGACGGTGAAACTGTTTTCTTTTTATTAGCTATCACCAGATCAAGTAAGCCGTCATTATCATAATCAAATAATGCCGGTGCTGCTGCTTCACCTACATCGATCATCTGGTCTGTCAGGAAATTTCTTTTGATCTGATCAAAAACCGGGTGGCTATCTGTGCCTGTGTTATGATAATAGATCGTTCCGTTTTTGTTTTCATATTCATAATTTGAAACAATGAGATCGCGGATCTGATCATTGTCAACGTCGACATACGAGTGCATTGCAAACGACTGAATGTTCACAGGTACATCATAAGACGGAAAGGCTGTGTCTTGTGAGACCATCAGATCGGTTCCACTGGCAGGGGCATTTATGACCAGTAAACTGTTCTTTGTCTGGGAGTCGCCAATGAGGGCATCCATATCACCATCGCCATCAATATCAATAGTTGCAATGTTTGCATACGTGTCATCCATTGGTGCGGCAATTGACATATCATAGTGATCATTTGGATTTGAGAAACAGTTAATGTTAAAAAATCCCACAGTTACATCCGTGTATGCTCCTGACCGTAAGGCAAATTTTCCCCAGGCATAAGTATCGATTACATAATCGTTAAGCGTATCACAAACACCATGATGTTCCATCGACATATTCTTATAATATGCAAAAGCACCGACACATTGAAACTGCTGTCCGATGATATCCATATCTCCATCACCATCGATGTCATTGAAATTCGGCATCAGCAAAGCACTTGCAAAAATATTTGAAAGTCCGCCGGCACCACCATCAACAAGCATTGTAGAATCTGCAAGCGAGAAATGAAGTCCGCCGGGAGGAGAATCATTGATGTACTGGCTGATGCTATTGTTTCTGAAACCTACTGTGAACAGGTCCGGTTTTTCATCGCAGTTATAATCATATAAAAATGCCCAGCCGGTCATTTTCGGAAAAATATTTTCATATTCCGGAGCATATCGCCAGCAATTCGGTCCGGATGCACCTGTGTTTATAAAAGTAACAGTACGATTGTCGCTCCTGTCAAAGGCAAAGAGATCCATCAAACCATCATCATTCAGATCGATGTTTGAAAAAAGCGGATAATTCAATCCTCCTGCCCAGGGTAACTGGAGTTGTGTTCCATCCACAACAGGAATATTCGTAGTCCTGTTAAAAAACATTTGCGCATGAGAGAAGCCGGCAATGAAAAGCAAGCAGCAGAGCGAACCTAATTTCTTATTCATATGTAAATGTACCCGTTTTAAAGGCGCGAAAAGTCACAGGAAATAAAAATAATCAATAAGCGAAAGTGGATAACGCGCACCAGAAATCACGATCTCAGGAAGAGATCCCGGAAGCAGAATGGCCTAATTCTTATGCTGCGAAATAAACATTGCATAATCCAGCTTATTCAATAAAGAGGGAATATGCTTTGAATGTTCTGACAGAGATTTGGTATTGAAATCAAGGGCATCCCTGAAATTTACAAGCAGATCTGCATGGAGGTGAAAAAGCGAATCCGGCTTGTGATTAATGTCCATATACTGGCGGACTACCTGTGTGATCATTTCTTTTAACTCAGGTTCTGAAACCTGATGTTCTTTTAATTTATCATCAATGTCAAATTCTCTCTGTCCACTTAAGATCCTTTCAAATGAATCCAGTTGCAGCTCGCAAACACGCTTCATTAGCTGCTCTTCCTGATGAGTAAGATTTAGTTTTACCATATTTATCTTTCCGTCTTGAGGCAAAGATAAAAGCACAATTCAATTCCACAAGTGATTTTTTTCACGCGTAGAAATTAATTGTTAACTGAATGCCGGAAAAACTTTCTGAGAAATGTGATGAATTTATTCCTTCACAATAATTGAAGACCCTTCGCCCAGGGCAGTTTTCACTCTTAAAAGGTAGGTACCGGATGAAAATTCATCTCCGATCATAACCTGACCCGTATTCTTCGATTTGCTGTACACAAGTTTCCCAACAAGATCGTAAACTTGAATTTCAAATTGAGAATTCATGCTGACTACAAAATTCGAAGTGAATGGATTCGGATAAGTTTCAAAATCAATTTTCGAATTTTCAGAAATTCCATTACAAGGATCAATCGTAACAAATACTGTATCCCTGTTTGCACATGCAAAGGAATTGGTTGCAATCAGTATAAAGCGAAAGTTACCGATTCCTCTTCCTGAACTATCGACTGTTATTGAAGGAGTGTTGGCGCCATTCGACCACAAATATGTACTGAAACTTCCACCATTCAGGACGACAGACGAATTTGAACAAATGGTAGTATCTGGTCCAAGATTAACAGCAGGAATAGGATTTACAATGATGCTTTGATTGGCTGTATTTGTACAACTGTTTCCATCGGTGTAAGTATATGTTAGATTATGAGTACCTGCTCCGGCAATTCCGGTATAGAAAGTTGTTCCTCCAACACCCGGTCCGGAATAAGTACCGCCGGAAGGACTACCTTGTGAGAGCGCAACTGGGCCTGTATTCTGACAGACATTTGGCAGGGAAGAAAAAGATACAGTTGGAATTCCATTGACCAGTATAGATTCGGATGATGCATCAGAACATCCATTGGTGTCTGTGTAAGTGTATGTGATGTTGAATGTTCCTTCGCCGGCTGTAGCAGGACTGAATTGATTATTGCTGACTGCGGTCCCTGTATAAACACCACCTATGGGACTACCGCCTGTCAATGTAAATGTCGATGTATTCAGGCACGTAGACTGTAAATTAGAGAAGGTCACGACCGGCAAAGGATTAACTGCAAGAGTACTTGTTGCAGTATCAGAACAGCCTTGAGCAGTTGCTATATAGGTTATCGTGTGAGTTCCCGCACCTGCTGTTGCAGGATTGAAAATATCATTTCCATTTACTCCTGTTCCTGAATAATCACCACCGGAAGGCGAACCACCACTCATAGCGAAAGGTGAAGCATCAATACAAACATTTGCCAATGCACTTAACGTTACTGTCGGTGCACTTTTAATATTGATATTCCTGGTAGCAGTATCGATGCAACCATGGATATCCGTGTAAGTATATCCAATTTGATTGTTCCCCGGACCTGGAATAGTCGGATCAAGTTCACTGCCTGTAACTCCGGTTCCAAAATAGGTACCTCCTGCAGGATTACCTCCCGATAATTCCACAATACCTTCATTGATACAAATTGACTGAAACGAACCAAGTGAAACCAAAGGAAGCTGATTCACGATCACTGTCAAAGTCTTTGAATCCTGACATCCTCCTACATCGGTACCTGTAACTGTATATGTCGTGGTGGAAACAGGGATGGCAGTAACGATGGGATCAGAACTACTTGACAAAGTTCCTGATGGAGTCCATGAATATGTTAATGCGCCGCTTGCCTGCAATTGCACACTGTCACCAATACAAATATCACCTGAAGTGGATAAGGCGGTGAGGGAAATTCCAGGTGAGATCGCATTGGATTCAGGATAACCTGTAAGCAGATAATTTGCACCACCACCATTACCGTTAAATTCGAAACTTGCGAAATAATATTCTGTTCCTCCGTCGAGCCCACTGATAGTTGTACTCGATCCGCTTCCATTATAGACTACATAATTTCCATTCCCAAGATTTGAACCCGTACCGTAAATGGAACCTCCGTTATATCCGGTGCCATCGACAGGGAATTCTGAAACCGGTGAGCCGGCATTGGCAATTATCAGACGACGGCTTCCGTCGCCCGGGAAAAAACTCAGGTCGATCTCATTACATGAACCCGCCGTTGCAGTGAGTGTCAATGTCGGAATAATAGGCTGTTGTGCAAATGCACTTCCATACAAATTAAATAAAAGAAAAAAGCAAAAGGTCATTTTGTGCGGAATGTGGAAGTTCAGTTTCATTTTTTTACTCTTTATTATTTCTCTGATGATTCAATTCAGCAGATTAATCTTTTAACACCGGATTTAAAACAATGTTACTGAACAATGAATTTAAGTTCGATTGTCAGGTCTGCACTGCTTGAAGTGTTCAAGTTAATAAAAAGTGGTCGGTCGGCAAAAAATCATTTGAAAAAACCTATAAAAAATATGTGCCATAAGTGTTAAAAAATGCTTTTTTACCTATATAGCCTGTTATTTTTGAGCACAATACGGTTTAATCGCGGCGGATGATCAGTTTCTTATTGTAAATCTCATTGTTTAACACAAAGCTGATCGTATATACCCCATCATTCAATGCAGGAGAAAGTTTCATCTGCTCTGAATAAATATTTTTCAAGTCAAAAACTACCTGCCCTAACGAGTTTGAAATGGTGAGATCATAACCATCAGTACTGAATTCTTTGACCGATACAATGAAACTCTCCGTGGCTGGGTTCGGGAAAACCAAAAATAGTTCATCCTTCTTGTGTGACCTTAAAGCAATAATATTGGAATAAGTAAAATTGTCATCAAAATCATTTTGCCTTAACCGGTAATAATTAATTCCCTCCGGTGCCCATACATCCAGATAATTATATGAAATATCCCGGGAACTGTTTCCTGCCCCTTTAACTTGTCCAATTGATTTGAAATTTTTCCCGTCAATACTTCTTTCAACAGTAAAATAATTGTTGTTGATCTCAGTGGCTGTTACCCATTTCAACAGATTACCTTTTGAGGTATATTCTCCGGTAAAAGATAAAAGTTCTATCGGCAATGGTGTCACGATCTTGGTGTACCAGATCGGCGATGTCCATGCCTTATGTCCATCTGACTGCGTTACTTCCGCATAA
>JBMQEM010000108.1:0-5826 GCA_049363815.1 Bacteroidota bacterium | reverse complement strand
TATCTGCAAAATTCTTTTTTTAGAAATAAATCTCATGTCAATAGAGCAAAACACTATCATTTATTATTTAATTTGCAGCAAATGTTTTTAAAACGCCTCTTACTTTTTCTTTTATGCCTGATTTCCGCAAAAGGAGTATCGCTTCTTGTCGACAAAAGCAAGATTATGACACCGGAAATAACTGTCCCTTATTTTTCAGGAGCAGCACTTTCCGCAGATCACCAGAATTGGATCTTCAATCTGAATGAAGTTGACACAATTAAAAAACTGAACTTCATTGAAAACGTTCGGGAGAAAAGAAAAGCAATCGACAACTATAGGTTCTCGTCAATAGCGGATTCGACGCATCAGTACCAGCTAAATCAGCCGGGCTTGATCTATGCAATCAGGTTAGCCAAGACCATTTTCTTTTTTCAAGGTGATATAGGAGCATTGAAATCTTTTCAGCTTTTAATACATTGTTGCTTTTGCTTTCTGACCATGCTCAGTTTTAAAACAACATTAAAACGCCTTCTGTTTTTTCTTCTTTATTTTATCAATCCGGCGATTCTTTATCTGACAATCTTTCCCTTCTACTATTTCTGGCAGGTAATCGGTTCCTATTTGATCGTTCTCATTCTGCTGAATCCAAAAAAGCAAACTTTTTTCATTCTGCTCCTTTCATCAATACTTCTTGCCTGTATCTATCATATCCGAATTTCAACACTGCCACTTAGTATATTTATACTCATTTTTGGATTTTATCACATCGCTCCATTAAGAAGGGTAATTGCATTAGGCGTTTTCATTGTTACAGTTTATATCATGCAACCCGGATATCTCGCAAAGCATCCGGGTCATGTTATGTACAGTTCTCTTGGAGCTTATCCCGGATCTCCTGTAAGAGGATTTTCCGACAACATCTCTTTTGCTGACTATTCTAAAGCAACAGGAAAAATATATTCTTACGAAAGCTCTCCATCAATGTATGATGCAGAAGTCATAATGGGTGAAGCTAAATGGGGGATGGAAAAATTTAAAGAATTTGCCAAAGAAAACCCATGGATCATTTTCAGAAATGCCACCCTGAATATCCTTGAATCTTTTTCATTTGGATACCAGACATCGTCGGTTTGGCTGACCTATCTTTCTGCTTTTACGGGTTTTATCTTCTTTGTTGTATTGTTCGTGAGAAAAAAATATTCGCTCATTGTACTCATTCTTGCTTCTTCCTGCTCATACATACTTTATTTAGCTCCGGTTCCAATTTACTTGTATGGGACGTTTCTGATTTCTGTGTATGCCTTGCTTGAAATAATTCCTGAAAAAAAGTTAAATAAATACTAAGGGCACTAAGATCACAAAAGTCCACGGATTTTTTTCCGTGTTCTTTCGTGCACTTAGTGCCCTTAGTGTAAAATATTTTTATTTTACTTCACTACACTCACACGTTCCACCCGCATTCCTTTATCTGTAATAACCTGTACAAAATAAATTCCTGCTTCGAAAGATCTGAGGTCGAGGTTGTATGTATGGTTGTTTTCAGGACTAAGAATGAGGTTGGAGATCATTCCTCCGCGTGAATCAAACATTCTGATCTGAGCTTTATCAAGATCAAGCATGCCACTCTTTATCGTAAGCTGCTCATTTGCCGGATTCGGATAAAAAGACATTACGTCTTTTGATAATTGTCCGTTTACTCCAACTGCGATTCCTACTACAATAGTGTCAGTGATCGTACAACCATTCGCTCCTGATACTGTTACCCAATATGTATCTGCTGATGTAACAACGATCGTATCTGTCGTCGCACCTGTCGACCAAAGGTAGCTAGTGTAACCTGGTCCTGGACTTAGAGGAATATTGAATGGCAATTCTGCTGCTGTATCTGCACCAAGACTTGCTGTTACGCCGGGAATCAAGTGCACATCAATTGCAATTCTAGGGCTGGCGCATAAACCAACACCGCAGGAGATAAAGCTCGTAGATAATAATGGATTCTGTGTGCCTTTAGTAGCTACGTCACATGTCCAGTCAACTGCTGAATTATTATCACTATTCCCGATTCTGTTTATCGTTTGTCCCGGAGTTCCACAAGTTGAAGAAGGTCCGTCACCTGTCCATTCAGAACCTACTGTTATAGTGTTTCCATCTACAACGACTGACAATGTCTGTAGAGTAACACTATCCCATTGCAATGAAAAGAAATCAACAATGTTTCCATTTGGATCAACAATCATTACCCAACCCGGGAACGAAGGTTCAATTAACAGGTTTGATCCCCAGTAATTGTCTCCGGTACCATCCGTTTTGTATTTAATTTCACCCGGGCTGAAAAAATCAAGATCCCATGTTACACTATTCATTGCGTTAATATCAGTGTAATCATCACTAACGACAACTTTATAGCCTGTTGCATCGAAGCCTACTCCACTGACATTTTGCAATTCTATATAATCGCTGGCGCCATTTGGTTCTACTTCTGAAATTCTCAGACATCCTGCGCTACCGCTGCCATTTCTTGTCTCTACCCAAAAAGTTGTGTCGGAACTTACTGCAGGAGAAAATACTGCTCCTGAATAAAGTAACACATCGCTGGTCTCATCTGCATACCACATTAAAACATCTCCTGAATCCGCTGTTGCTGTCAATGCTAAATTATTGTCACACTGATCTTGTGGTGTAACTACAACAGGTGCATTCGGATGACCAAGAAAAGTATAGGAAGCTCTCACAGTATCATTTAAATGATATTGATCAGCAGCCAGATCAAGATAAACAGTAAGATCAAGAACACCTCCACTGTATGTATTGATTGTTTGTGCAAAATAAAAAGTATCCGTTGAATTCGAAGGAAGGTTATTCAAAGTTGTTTCTGTGATCGTCTGATTTCCACCTGGAAAAACAACATCAGCAACAATATCAAATGGCGTCTGATTATTCAGCCCAAGATTTTTGATCACAATTCCAATCATTGTTGCAGAGTCGCCGCATCCACCTTCAGGAGAAAACAAACTTAGAATTGAAACATTGTCTGAAAGTGGTGTGAATTCATCTGCTCCAAGATCCGGCGAAGTTCCGTTTCTTAGTTCACCGTCGATATCAGTTGTAACTGATACTAATGGAATACCGAGATCATTCACACTTGCACTTCCTGCATGGAGATCTGTCTGAGAAATATACTGAGGGTCTGATGAAACACTATTCAATCCTACCGAATGATTTGTCTGCAAGTCAGCAAGATCAGCGATCGTGTCATTATCATAAATTCCAATTGCAGTTCCATTAACAGAATACAAGTTGTTATAATCAAAGAAGGTCACCGAACCGATCGGACTCGGGGAGATCTGGAAAGCGTAATGCAATCCGGTATTTGTAAAATTATTATTCAGGATCTCTACATTTCCCGAACCTGTTCCTAATACTTCAATGCAATATGAACCCTGAGTCTGTGAATAGATGTTTACTGAATTGTGATATACATTCACATAAGTCGACTTGTTCACTTCAATTCCTGCAATAAAAAACTGTCCTGCACAAACAACGAAATTGTTTGAAACTAGAGTCGGACTACCGATAGTACCAGGGCAGGTTTCAATGAATATACCATATTCAGCACCTGTCTCCGCAATAATTTTATTGCCGGATATCTCCGTCCCAATTGAAGTCAATGCATGTACTCCACGATATTGAGTACTTGTTGTAGTGGTTGCAATGTTATTATTTCTGACAACTGCATTTAAAGCGTTTGCCAAAAAAACAGATTCTCCACCCTGATCGACAAACTGATTATTTTCAATGATCACATTCTTTACTCTTATCGATGCTGAAATTCCGGTCATACTAATACCATATGAACCGCCTGAGAAAAGATTATTCCTGAAAGTTGTCAACGAATCCTGCGCCTGGGCAACAGGCTGTCTGACCAGACTGCTGTTCAATGTTGTGAAAGTATACGGGCTCGCTTGTACTACGCAATTAGTAATTGAAAACGCTCTTGAATTCGAACCCATGAAAACTACTGTCCTGTAATTCTGGGTACCCGATCTTTCAATAGTAAGCTGATTGAATTTAATAAAATCTGCTCCGTTCACAAAGATTGTGAAATCACTGCTCGAGGAAGCAGAAGACGAATCCGTTATGATCACACTTGTACTATCACCGGATTCTGACTGAAATGTAATAGTGTTTGTAAAAGATGCTCCCTGAATTTCATTCAGGAAAATTTTTCCGGAATATGTTCCCGGTCTGATATTAAAAACCACCGGACCGCTTACACCGGCCTGAGCGGCTGTAAGGGCATCTGTAATCGTGGCGTAGTCGGGAGAAGATCCCCCAATAGTATAGGCTCCACTAAGCTGCGCCTGAACAAAGCCGCTTAACGAAAGGTATACAAGTAACAGGAAGGTAAATTTTTTGTTCATGATTGTTTTGGTTTGGGAGGTTATAGTCAGATGAAAGTAAAGTTTTTTTTCAATTTGTGCAATTTTCGTCGAATTTAACAATTTTCCGTCTATTATATTGATTCTAATAATTTGTTTTATGCAGCTTTTTTCTCAAATTGATGTCCCCAAATCTAACCCTGCCATGAACAAAAAAATTTACTCCACTTTCCTTTTCAGCTTGTTAATGCTTAGCCTGAATTTACAAGGACAGATAGTGATCAATGAATACTCCTGTGCTAATGTCTCCAACTATCCTGACAATTTTTCGAAGTATGAAGACTGGATCGAGATCTATAACACCGGAACTGGGCCGGTAAATATTGGAGGATATTACCTGAGCGACCGACTGAATCAGCCAACGAAATGGATGATACCTGCCGGAACAACCATTGGCGGAAACGGACGAATGATATTTTTTGCTTCCGGAAAAAACACTTCCACCGGTGGTATGCATACAAATTTCAGGATCACACAAACGAAATTCCCATCAGAGAACATCGTATTATCCGACAATACAGGTACGGTGATCGATTATATTACAGTGTCGAGAACAAAAGAAAATCATTCCAATGCCAGAATCCCTGATGGTTCAAATGTCTGGAAAATATGTACTTCCCCAACTCCGAATGTTGCAAATTCAGGGACTAATACTTTTCTGAGATATTCATCAAGTCCGGTATTTAATCTACTTCCCGGATTTTATGGAGGTACACAACAAATTCAAATCACTACATCAGAACCAAATTCAACCATCCGTTTTACTACTGATGGCACTGAACCAACGGCAGCTTCTTCTCCTTACATCGGACCTATTTCTATTGCAACAACCAGTGTTTTGAAAGCTGCTACCTATTCTTCGGATCCGAATATCACAACCGGATTTGTAAATTTCAGCACTTACTTTATTAATGTCTCTCATTCAATCCCTGTTGTTTCAATTGCAGCTAATCAACTTACCACACTGGCAAATGGAAACGGCAGTCTGGTTCCTTTTGGTTCATTTGAATACTTCAACATGAATAAGCAAAGAACTACAACAGGCTACGGAGAATTTAATCGTCATGGACAGGATTCTTGGGCTAACGATCAGAGAAGTATTGACTATGTGATGTATGATGAATTAGGTTATAACTATGCATTACAGGAACAATTTTTTAACCTGACCAATCGCGACGAATTTCAACGAATTATTTTACGTGCTGCCGGTGATGATAACTACCCGGCTGCTCATCATATTTCAAATACCGGAAGCGCACATCTTCGTGATGCATACATTCACAATCTGGCCAAAGCCGGAAATTTAAATCTTGATGTACGTGTAGGAACAAAAGCTATTGTTTATATGAATGGTGAATACTGGGGAGTATATGATCTGAGAGAAATTCCCGATGATCATGATTTC
>JBMQEM010000107.1:0-22555 GCA_049363815.1 Bacteroidota bacterium | reverse complement strand
ACGGCAATAAAGTGGTTCAGCTAAAGCTGACGGCAATAAAGTGGTTCAGCTAAAGCTGACGGCAATAAAAATTTGTTTCTATGCAGATAGGAAAAAGTCAATTTTATTATCATAAGTCTTGACTGATTCAATAAATGAAAGTAAAAACTTTATTGCCGTCAGCTTTAGCTGACGGAAGATGAATGAGGAACACACAGTGGCTTTAGCCACATTATTTCCTTAAGCCTTTGGAAGATCAATATAGAATGTAGTTCCTGAATTGACCTCTGTCGTAAACCAAACTTTCCCGCCCGACTGCTCCACCAGATTCTTGACCATGGCCAGTCCTAATCCTGTTCCACTCGATTTAGTAGTAAAATTTGGAATAAAGATCTTGTCCTTTTTATCATCAGGAATTCCAATACCATTGTCAGAAATCTCTATTCGAATATCATTAATAGTATTTTTTATATCAATTGAGATTTTCCCTTTCTTTCCATCAGGAATTGCCTGAAGAGCATTTTTCAGGACATTTGAGAAAATCCTGTTCAGATGATCTTTGTCTGCATGAACAAAATGAGCTTCATTATTCCCTGACAATTTAATTTCCAGGTCCGGGATTTCCCGGTACAGATCAGCGATTGGAGTAATGATATGAATCAGGTCCAGCTTTTCAGGTTTTGCCTGCGGCATTTTTGCAAAATCTGAAAATGAAGTGGCAATAGCTGATAAAGTATCGATCTGCTGGATCAAAGTTTCTGAGATCCGGTTTACAAACTCACGATCCTTTTCATCCTTGTGCTGAAGATTTCTCTGCAAATGCTGCACAGAGAGTTTCATCGGAGTCAATGGATTCTTGATCTCATGCGCAACCTGCTTGGCCATTTCACGCCAGGCTGACTCTCTTTCACTTTGAGCCAGTTTATCAGCACTTGAAGCCAGTTCTTCCAGCATCCGGTTGTATTCATGAACCAGTTGTCCGATCTCATCATTCCTTTGATAGGCAATTTTCTCATTGATGGATCCAAGGCGGACTCCAGACATTTTTTCCTGTATCAGCAACAGCGGTTTAGTGATCCGAGAAGAGATTACAACTGTGATAAAAACTGCTACAGCCAGGAGGAAAACATAAATATTCAGCAAGGCAGAAAGAAATCCGGAAACTTCTTTATTCAGTTCATTTTGTTTTTCAAAATAAGGCAGACTCAGATACGCTTTGACGGCACCATTCCGATCGGTGATCGGCGCATAGGCAGAAATATATTTCAGTTTACCCGCATTTTCAGGATTGATGAATTGCGTAAGCTGGTTCTTTCTGATCTCATTCAATGCTTCCGGATTCATTCTCTGACTTACAATATTCTGATCATAGATCTTGGGCTGTGATGAATACACTAATTGTCCGCCAGCATCAAATAAATTAAAATCGATATTAGTATTTCCTACGATCCTGTCAAGCACGGAAAAGAGTTCCTGATAATTCTGTCCATCCAGAAATGCAGAAGCATCTTCGCTGATCATGAACCAGAGTGCATTCACCTGATCGGAAATACTTTTCCTTTCATCGTCCTGATATTTTTTATCGATATAAATTACAGTTCCTGCGCCGACAAGAATGAAACTTAAGACGACAACTAATACAACAGACACCTGGATCCTCCGCATGAGGTTCCATGTAAAATTTATTTTTGGTGAAAGGACGACCGATAGAATATAGATCAGAAAAGCAGAGATCCCGGAAAATGCAAACATCCATGAGAACAGGGTCAGTAAAGTTAGTATGTTCTCAACCGGACGGCTTACTACAATGGCAGAATTTGCCGTCATGCGATAGACAAGGTGATTATATCCGTTCAGGTCGACAAAAGTAAATTCATCAAGTGATCTCCTGAAGTCTTTATCGGTGAGTGAATAAGTAAAACTTCCATATTCATAGATCAATGAAAGATCGCTATACCTTGCGAAAGAATATTCTTTTGGAAAAATATTGTCCTGCGACTGGCCACTCATGAATAATTCCGGAAATCCTTCTTCTGTCTGAAGGAAACGAGCATTCATTAAAATGACGATAATATATTTTTCATTGTCCTTTTTTTCAACAGGAACAAATGCAAGATAAGATGACCTGCCATTATCGCTGCTCAGGAAGACCAGGTTTCTTCCAAACGTAGGGCGGCCATTGTCTGCAAGTTGCTGAAAGTATGAAAGTGTTCTCCCTGCTACTGCAGTTGAAGTATCCTCATTCGGATAAACATATACATTGCTTTCAAATCTGGATAAGTAGCCATTCAGGTATTTCTGAGAAATGTAAGCCGAAATATCCTCTCTCCTGTTTATCATTGAAACAAGCGAAGTATCGTTCTCCATTTTTTTACCAGACTCATCGAATAAATATTCAGCAACATGGTCTTGTCTGACACCGATCTTCTGCGCAAGCAATTTTCTGCTTTCCTGTTCCTTGAAACAGTTCAGTTCATTCAGCACGACAGATGAATACAAAGCACAAAGGGCAATAGCGACCCAGGCATGACCGGATTTAATTTTATATCCGGTAATTAATCGGAGTACAGCGGCGATAAAAAACAGAAACGTGATGAGCAAAACTGAAATGGCAGCAAATGCCCAGATGCTGAATTCGCTCATCTCCAAAGGCGTGTTTACATCAAAAGAGATCTGGGAATTTATGATCAGTCCTGTGATGAGCAGATGAAAGCTGACAGCAATAAATACTAAAAAAAGTACTGACCCTGAAACACTCAGCAATGTACTTTTTGTCTTTTTGCTGAATTCATACAAGTTCACTGCGATCAGTAAAAAAATTGTTGCATTGATCAGCAGGTCGCCGAGGGAATTAAAGTAGAAAGACGATGCATAATATTGCGGGCTGAAGATCTGCAATTTGTAAAATTCATCCGGGATCTTGTATGCGATCATTAACGTTCTCAGGAACCAGATCACCAGGATAAAAACTCCACCTGCCAGGAATGATTTTCTGAAAAAATATCTGATCAAAACATGAATGGCAACAAAGCAAAACAAGACAGCTAAGAGGTACATCCATTTTGCAGTACTGTTTTCCGATTCTGTACTAGTTTCAAATGAAACCTGATAAGCTACTTTACCATCGGGAAGATGAAACTGGATCGCATCTTTCTTATCAGTTACAAAAGAAGCAGAAAGGTCAAGTGACTGATTGAAACCGTTGACGAGATATTTATTTTCATAATCGTAATTATGACGCAATAAGATCAGTCCTATAATTTTTTTATCGCCTGCTTTTTCAGAATAAAAAAGAAAATCTCCATTTGGCAATGACAGAAATTTACCCTGTTCGTCGGAATTGAAATCTTCCGGGTTTACGACAGGTTCATTATCGGACCAGTAAACGATCTTGTTATCTTGTAAAACATAAAAGCTGAAACCTTTATTTTCAAATCCGCTGTGAAAAAAATAATCATGAAAATCATCGTCTTTCCTGAATGCAGTTATTTTCCGCAACGAAGATTTCATTTCTTTCTCAAGGTCTGCCAGTTTACTTTCTGCTTTAGAGACCAGATTTGCGCCGGAGTTGATCGATCTGTACTGGATAAATTCAGCCCCGGCCGCAAGAAGAAGTGCGGTGAAAAGAAGTATGAAGGAAAATTTAACCGGATTAAAAGCGGTAAATCTTTTTATCATTATCAGGGAAGCTGTTGAATGATTTTTTCAATGACTACAGGAAAGTACATTTTTTCGAGGTGATGAATTTTCCCGGCCAGGGTTTCAGCAGTTTCGTTTGCATCGACATGACAAGCAGCCTGGAAAATGATCTCACCATCGTCAAAAAACTCATTCACGTGATGAATCGTAATACCTGAAATCAGGCTTTTTGTTTCGATTACTTTCTGATGGACATTTGCCCCATAAAAGCCTTTTCCGCCGAAGTGTGGAAGCAGGGCCGGATGAATATTCACGATCCTGCCCTTGTATTTATCGATGAGCATTGACGGCACTAACAACAGAAATCCGGCCAGGATGATCATATCGATGCGCTTTTCTTCCAGGATATGAATTAGTCCGGTCGGTTCGGAAAACTCCTTTTTTGAAACGATCACAACCGGGATACTGAATTTTTCCGCGCGCCGGATCACACCAGCATCAGCATTATTGGTAACAATGAGAGAAACTGCAGCAAGGTTATGATCAAGAAAATGTAAGGCTATATTTTCGGCATTTGAACCTGAACCTGATGCAAAAATGGCAAGACGTTTCATATAAGAACAAAAGTACACAACTGTGTGTAAGAATATTTTTTATTTCTAAAAAATCTCCGCTTTTATTTTTATTACTTTACCAACCTTAAAAATGCTCAGGATAGCTCAGGCTTCCTGAAAATGAATCACAAAATCATTAGTTTAATAAGCTAAGAACCAACTCTATGTCAGTAAATCCAATCTTACAGTATTTCGTCCCGAAGGACCGGAAATTTTATCCTTTATTCGAAAGCGCTTCCGCTAACTTAGTAGCGATTTCAAAGGTGCTCGTTGAAGCATTGACAACTCCGTCAGGTGAAAAGAGATTATCTTTTATCCGGGAAATTGAAAAACTGGAACACGTTGGGGATGAGATCACACATAAGATCTTTCAGGAAGTAAGTACAACCTTCATTACACCTTTCGACCGGGAAGACATTCAGCATTTAGCTTCCGCTATGGATGATGTTGTCGATTATATCCATGGTTCTGCAAAGCGAATTGAATTATACAAGGTTGATCCTATTCACCCTTCAATGATCAAGCTTTCGGAATTGATCCTTCAGTCTGCAGAAGAGATCAACATCGCAGTATGCGCTCTGAGAAGTATGAAAAATATTATCAGGATAAAAGAATCTCTTGTGAGAGTAAACAGTCTTGAAAACCATGCAGACGACATTTTCGACAATGCTGTAGCACGTTTATTTGAAGATGAGAAAAACGCCATTGAGATCATTAAGATCAAGGAAGTACTTTCTGCATTGGAGACTGCAACAGATAAATGCGAAGACGTTGTCAACGTAATCGAATCAATAATAGTTAAACAAGCATAATCAGGTTTATTCTTTCGGTTTATGACTACATTCCTCATAGTTATCATTATACTGGCATTGATATTTGATTTTATCAATGGCTTTCATGATGCAGCAAATTCAATAGCAACAGTTGTTTCGACCAAGGTATTATCGCCATTAAGTGCCGTGATCTGGGCAGCAATGTTTAACTTCATTGCTTACTGGATGTTTGAATTGAAAGTGGCTGACACCGTAGCGAAAACAGTTAAACCGGAATTTATTACATTAAATGTTGTGTTTGCAGGATTGATAGCTGCCATCATCTGGAATCTGCTAACGTGGTGGTGGGGAATTCCATCGAGTTCATCACATACATTGATTGGAGCTTTTGCCGGTGCCGGAATGGCAAATGCCGGTCAATTGCATGCCGTTCAAGTTGACAAGATCATGCCTGTGATCTATTTCATTGTATTGGCTCCTGTAATTGGTATGCTCATGTCGTATATAATTTCAGTGATTACGATTACAATTGTCCAAAGGGCAAATCCCTCCAGGGTTGACCGGATATTCCGGAGGCTACAGTTACTTTCATCAGCGGCCTACAGTTTAGGACATGGTGGAAATGACGCCCAGAAAGTAATGGGAATTATTGCAGCGGCCATGGTATCGACCGGTTTGATTGCCGAGACCAAAGAATTACCGGAATGGGTACCTTTGGCCTGTTATTCAGTCATTGCATTCGGAACCTTGTTCGGCGGATGGAAAATTGTGAAGACGATGGGTCAAAAGGTAACGAAACTAACTCCATTTGAGGGTTTTAGCGCTGAAACTGCCGGAGCGATCACATTATTTGGAACACAGCATTTTAAAATTCCGGTCAGTACTACGCATACTATTACTGGATGTATCATAGGTGTAGGAGTAACAAAAAGGGTGAGTGCAGTACGGTGGGGAGTAACAATAGAATTGATCTGGGCATGGGTTCTGACGATTCCGGTTTCCGCTCTGATGGCAGCCTTGATCTATAATTTAATACAATGGTTTTTACCATAATCACCAAGTGACTTAAAAAAGAGTATTTTCGTGGAATAATAATGAGTTTGGTTTTATTTATTGACCTGCAAATCAAAACTTTAATTCGATTTCAGAAAATCAATAACGCTGAGCTCTGAAGAATAAAGACCAATTAACAGCAAAGAATAAGATTTAAAAAAGGCACATTTTGTTATTCGCCTGAATAAATTTTACTTTGCAACACAAATAAAAACAAAATCACAAAAAAGATTAATCATGTCAGACATTGCAGCAAAAGTTAAAGCAATCATCATCGACAAATTAGGTGTCGATGAAAAAGAAGTTACCCCTGAAGCGAGCTTCACAAACGATCTGGGTGCAGATTCTCTTGATACGGTTGAGTTGATCATGGAATTCGAAAAAGAATTCAATATCGCTATTCCGGATGATCAGGCAGAAAAAATTGCCACTGTAGGTCAGGCAATAGAATACATCGAGAAAAACGCAAAATAATTTTTCCCAGATACAACATGACCGGTTTGAAGAAACAGGTCATGTTGTGTTTTCAGCAGGTTATTCTCCGGCCGCTGAATTTTTCACCTTAAAATTCCAGCACAGGAATGCAACTGAAACGAGTAGTCGTAACGGGCCTTGGCGCTCTTACTCCCCTTGGGAATAATGTTCAAGATTATTGGACCGGATTGGTTAATGGTGTCAGCGGTGCTGATATGATCACGAAATTCGATGCCTCCAAATTTAAAACACGATTCGCCTGTGAAGTGAAAGGCTTTGATGTAAATGACTTCTTTGAAAGAAAAGAAGGACGTAAACTCGATGGCTTTTCACACTATGCATTAGTTGTAGCTGATCAGGGAATTAAGGATGCAAAGATTGATCTTGAAACTGCGAATCACGACCGTATCGGTGTGATCTGGGGTTCAGGAATCGGAGGATTAAAAACTTTTCAGGATGAAGTAACTGCTTTTGCATTAGGAGATGGAACTCCCCGCTTCAATCCATTCTTTATTCCAAAAATGATCTCTGATATTGCATCAGGACATATTTCCATCAAGTACGGTTTCCGTGGTCCCAACTTTACGACTGTGTCTGCCTGTGCTTCTTCTACGAATGCGATCAATGATGCATTTACTTATCTGCGGTTAGGTAAAGCCGATATAATTGTAACAGGAGGATCAGAGTCGACAGTAAATGAAGTTGGTATTGGTGGTTTCAATGCATTACAAGCATTATCGCAACGTAACGATGACCCAAAAACTGCATCGAGACCATTTGATCTTGACCGCGACGGATTTGTACTTGGCGAAGGTGCCGGTTGTCTGATCCTGGAAGAACTGGAACATGCCAAAGCTCGTGGTGCAAAGATCTATGCGGAAATTGTCGGCGGCGGTATGTCGGCAGATGCTTATCATATGACAGCACCACACCCTGAAGGGATCGGTGCTGCAAATGTTATGCGTGCTGCACTGGAAGATGCGGAAATGAAACCATCGGATATAGATTACATCAACGTTCATGGTACTTCTACTCCAATCGGAGATCCTCAGGAGATAAAAGCGATCCAGACCATTTTTGGTGAAGAAGCATATCGACTGAATATCAGTTCAACAAAATCAATGACAGGCCATTTACTTGGTGCTGCAGGTGCGATTGAATCGATTGCAAGTATTTTAGCAATTGTTCATGGCATCATTCCTCCTACTATCAATCACTTTACAGATGATCCCGCTTTCGATCCGAAACTTAATCTGACGTTCAACACTGCCCAAAAGCGAGAAGTTCGTGCAGCATTGAGTAACACATTTGGTTTTGGTGGACATAATGCTTCTGTTATTTTCAAAAAGTACGTTTGATAATTTCTCAGAATAAAAACACTTCTGCTTGAGTGTAATATCTACTATCCGTTTTTTCTTTTCCAAGGACAAAAAATTTGTCGGATCACTGCGAAATCTCCTTGGCTTTGTTCCCGGGAATCCGGCCGTTTATCATCTTGCCTTCCGTCACCGTTCAACAGCTACAGAACATCATAATGGTGCAAAGATCAGTAATGAGCGCCTTGAATATTTAGGTGATGCTGTTCTTGGAGCGATCATAGCTGAATTATTATTTAAAAAATTCCCGTTCCGCGAAGAAGGATTTCTGACAGAGATGCGAAGTAAACTTGTCAATCGTGAACATCTTAATAAACTCGCTTTGAAACTGGGCATTGATCATTTCATGGTCAACTCCATCGATCCTGCAGCAAAAAATAAATCTGCTTATGGCGATGCTTTTGAAGCATTGATCGGAGCCATCTATATTGATAAAGGTTATATCACTGCACAAAAATTTGTCCTCAAGCGAATCGTAAGACACCACATTGACCTGGAAGAAATTGAACAACAGGATAAGAACTTCAAGAGCAAACTCATTAACTGGTCACAGCGAGAACGGAAAGTTGTGGAATTCGAATTAATCGAAGAAGTTGACAATGGCGGAAAAAAATTATTGCGTGTAAGGGTACTCATAGACGGCGTTGAAAAAGCCCGTGGTGAAGATTTTTCCAAAAAGCGTGCAGAACAGATCGCTGCGGAGAAGGTTTGTCTGGCGTTGCACTTGGAGTAAGTAGTAAGTAGTAAGTGGTAATTAGCACCACTTACAATTATTCAGTAATATTCATTGATTTGGAAAAAGGATCCATTCAAATGGACAGTTTCTCTTTATATGACAATGATTGTTATAAAGAAACTGGTGCTACTAACCACTTACCACTCACTACTCACCCAAAAATTGCGATATTCGTACCCGGAAACAACCCATGGCCAAGACCGTTATAAAATTCACTAATGAGGACGATTACGATTTTATACTGATCGGAATGGCATGTCAGAACCGTGATTACAGGTTATGTCATGAGTTGAATAAGACACTTGGAATAAGTATGCTGAAAAAAGATGACTACACCGTTTTCAATAATAAGAGAATGGAAGATCATGCATTTTCATTTTACGAATACACAAACGAAGAAGGTGACCGGTATAATCTCATCTCTAATCGTTGTCCGAAAGGTGTGTTACTTCCGGAACAAAAAGCTCTGGACTATCTTTTAATAATCCGTCCAGATAAAACACGGATCGACGAAATTGAATTATTGCAAAAGTTAAAGAACATCAGAATACTTCTTGGAGTATATAAACTTGAAGTATTGAAATTAAAATCAAAAGACAATTTACTATTCTAAAATAAATAATGAACAAAGTACCTTTTAATAAAACAAAAATTGTTGCTACGATCGGACCGGCATCATCATCGCAGGAAGTTTTGAGAAAAATGATGATTGCGGGAGTTGATGTATGCAGGTTGAACTTATCGCATGGCGAAGACAGTGTACATGAAGGAGTGATAAATACGATCCGCGATTTAAATAAGGAACTGAATTTACATACATCTATATTAGTCGATCTTCAGGGGCCAAAGTTACGTATTGGTGAAGTTGAAGGAAACCAGATCTTTCTTGAGAATGGAGCGAAAGTAGTATTCACAATGCATGAATGCATAGGGAATGCCAACCGTCTTTACATGAACTATAAGGATTTTGCGAAAGATGTTGAGATCGGCGATATCGTATTGATCGATGACGGAAAGATCGTGTTGAATGTACTTGAAACAAATCACACGGATGAAGTAGTTGCTTTGGTAGAAAGCGGTGGAAAATTATCGGGCCGAAAGGGAGTCAATTTACCAAAAACAAAAATCTCTCTGCCGAGTCTGACATCAAAGGATCTTCATGATCTTGATTTTGCATTGAAGCAGAATGTAGACTGGATCGGATTGTCTTTTGTAAGAAGTCCGTTAGATATCATCGATCTGAAGAACCGGATCAAACAAGCCGGAAGAAAATGCAGGGTGATCGCCAAGATAGAAAAACCGGAAGCGTTATCGGAGATCGATCACATCATCCATGAAACGGATGCATTAATGGTAGCACGCGGTGATCTGGGTGTAGAATTACCTATGGAAGAAGTTCCGCTGATCCAGAAGATGCTGGTGAATAAATGTATCCAGGCTTCAAAGCCGGTGATCATTGCGACACAAATGATGGAGAGCATGATCTCCAGTTACACACCTACCCGTGCGGAAGTCAACGATGTTGCAAACTCTGTGATCGACGGAGCTGATGCAGTGATGCTAAGTGGTGAAACATCTGTAGGATTATATCCCGTCCGTGTAGTTGAACACATGCGAACCATAATCGCAAAAGTTGAATCAAAAGGATATTTTTACAACAGAAAACATTTGCCAAGTGTAACAAGTGACACTTTTATTTCTGATTCCGTTTGTTACAATGCATGTGTGATGGCATCACAAGTTGGTGCCCGTGCAATAGTAGGGATGACAAGATCGGGATATACTGCATATAAGGTTTCTGCTCAACGCCCGAATGCAGACATTCTGATCTTTACAGACGTCCCTGACATGCTGAATGTGTTAAGTCTGGTATGGGGAGTAAGAGTGTTTTTCTACGATCACGTTGTAACAACAGATGAAACGATAATCGAACTTCAGAATATCCTTAAGGAAAAAGGATATGTGAATAAAGATGATATTATCATCAACCTTGCAAGTATTCCTCTGGAAGAGCAAGGAAGAACGAATATGATTAAACTAGGGCGAGTGAAATAGACAGTGAGGGGCTTACCCCACTGTTTCTGACTCTGTTTCTGTTCTGTTCACTATAGTGTCAGAAACAGTGAGTGAACAGAGCAGTACACAGACACTTTCATCATGAAAACTCAAAGCCGAATTCAAAATACAACTACCTGAAAATTATATGAAACTAAACATCCCACTACTTAAAGAAATCTGCGAGACTGCCGGAGCTCCGGGGTATGAGCAACGGATCCGTGAAATTGTTTTACGTGAAATCAAAGGACTTGCTGATGAGGTAAGTGTTGACAACATGGGAAATGTTACTGCCATAAAGAAAGGCCGTGAAAAGAAGAAGGTCATGATCGCAGCACATATGGATGAGATCGGATTTATGGTAACACATATTGACGATAATGGATTTCTGCGTTTTCATACGCTTGGAGGATTTGATCCGAAAACACTTACTGCACAAAGGGTAATTGTACATGGTACAAAAGATATCATTGGCGTTATGGGTAGCAAGCCTATTCATATCATGACGGCAGATGAGCGAAATAAGGTCGCTGCCATTACGGATTACTTCATTGACCTTGGAATGCCGAAAGAGGAAGTAGAAAAATATATTCGTATTGGAAACCCAATAACTCGTCAGAGGGAATTGATTGAAATGGGAAATTGTGTAAACTGTAAATCGATTGACAACAGGGTTTCTGTTTTCATTCTGATCGAGTCGATGCGTCAAATGAAAGATCTTCCATACGATGTGTACGGTGTGTTCACGGTACAGGAAGAAGTGGGTATCCGTGGGGCAAGTGTTGCTGCACATAAGATCGAACCTGATTTTGGTTTTGGATTGGACACAACGATTGCCTTCGATGTTCCGGGTGCTCAAGCACATGAGAAAGTAACTTCACTGGGTGGAGGAGCGGGAATCAAGATCATGGATTCATCGACGATCTGTGATTACCGGATGATCGACTTTATGAAAAAGACAGCAGACAAGCATTCCATTAAATGGCAACCGGAAATTTTACAAGCAGGAGGAACAGATACTGCCGGTATTCAGAGAATGGGCAAGACCGGATCAATTGCAGGAGCCATCAGTATTCCGACCCGTCATATTCATCAGGTAATAGAAATGGCGAATCAGGACGATATTGCAAACTGTATCGATCTGTTGACCAAATGTTCTCAGGAATTAGATCAGTATAACTGGGAATTCACTTCGATTTAGTGGTCTTTTCCGGTCTTTACGGAATTCCGGCCTTTTTGCATTTGCTTATATTGTTCCGATTATTAAATTTGGAATGAACTAATGCATCTCTCTTTTTCATGAATGAAATCAATAGTTTAATCGAGCCTACTAAGGCATTTTATGAATTGATCCTTGATGGGGTTGTAATCACTAACCTCTCGGGTAAGATCAGTTATGTAAATAATGCTGCATGTGTTATCATGCATTGTGAAAATAAAAACAATCTGAAAAACCAATCCATTAAAGATAGTTTTACCGATCCGGATTATTTTGAAGAAATGACAAGAAATCTTGCAACAAAAAAGAGTCTTGTCACGACAAATACCTGCAAGAGAAAAGATGGTGTTGAAGGGACTTTTGTTCTTTCATTTTCATTACTTCAGAATGAAAATGAAGTTCCTATTGGAATACAGATCATTTTCAAAAATCCGCTTGTTCTGAATGATGAACAACAATATTTTGAAAAGAAAAGCGCAATGCTTGGTTCATTGAATAATCAGACCAGGGAAATAGTGATCATTAGTGATTGTATTGAAAAGAAAAACATTTTCTGTTCCCGTTCAGTAGAAAAAATTACCGGCTGGTCACAAAAGGATTTCATCGATGGCGGCTGGGCATTTGCCATGTCGTTAACTCATCCGGAAGATAGTAAGGCAATTGCAAAACAGTTTTCTGCAGAAATGAATCTCCGGAAAAAAGGAAAGACAGATCATGATCACAAACCGATAATTTACGAATACAGGAAAAGACATAAAAACGGAAACTGGATAAATGTTCTTTCGGAGAGTTTAATACTTGAAAGAGATGAAGAATTGAATCCGAAATATCTTATTACTTTTTTGAAAGATGTCTCTCATAAGAAGGATAGTAACAAAACCGATGAAGCGGTTGATAAGCGGATCACTGAAGAAATTGAAGAACTGATCGTTCCCGGAAAAACAAGAATAAAATACTCTTCAGTTATTCTGTCTAAACGAGAAAAAGAAATTTTACAACTCGTCAGGGATGGAATGTCTACAAAAGAAATTGCTGATATACTCAACATCAAGATCACTTCTGTGAATTCCTACAGGAAAAATCTGATGACTAAAATGAATGCACGTAATACTGCAGAGCTTGTTCAGAAATCAAACCAGATCATTTTAAACTGATCTAAACACCTACCATGTATTCACTCAAAGATTACATTCTTGGATTGAAGGATCTGTTGCTCATTTCTACTGACAAGGTTCTGATCACAGATGTGGAAGGAAAAGTTGTTTATGCAAATGACGCCTTACTTCGGTCAACCGGAATTTACAGGAACGAAAAAGAGAAATTACTTTCTCAGGATCTGTATGGAAAAATTTTCAGGCGACTTCTGAAAACTGAACAGAAGAAAATAAATGTAATTACCGGAAATGAGTTATTCAAATTTAAAGACGGCCAGCATAAATTACCATTCATTTCATTCAATATCTGGAAAAGGGATCAGGTCATTGGACGAGCTCTGGTTATTTCAGACGGGAATAATGAAAGGGAGGAATTAAAGAATAATCTTTTTCAGAATAGCATTCTTAATGTAATGAACTTTCGTTCTGATTCCATCTGGTTCATGACAAATGTCCAGAACGGAAAAAGCACCTATACCAGCGATACTGTGAGGAAGGTTCTTGGTTGGGAGCCTGAACATTTTTCCATTGGCGGATGGTTTTTCTTTTTCTCTATCATTCATCCTGATGACATCAACCATTATTTTCAGAGTCATCTGGAATGGGTGATCATGAAAGACAAATTAGGTCTTCTTTATGATCATGTTGAGTACACCAATTCTTTCCGGATCCGCGATGTTGAAGGAAATTTTGTTTCAATGGAGGCCAACTCAAATGTACTTGAGCGCGATGAGAGAGGGAAAACAAAACTTGTTTTTGGTTCTTTCAGAGTTGCTGAAGCGGATAGAAATGAGAATTTGAATTTACCTTCCAATTCCTATGCAATAAAAATTATCGACGGCAGGACCTACGTTGATCTTGATTATTTAAAAAAGTTAAGAGAACAAAGAGAGAATGAACCATCACCGAATATTTTTTCTAGCCTTTCAGCAAGAGAGAATCAGATCCTTGAACTTGTAGTTGAAGAGCATTCATCAAATGAAATTTCAAAAAAATTAAGTATCAGCATTCATACTGTAAACCTGCACAGAAAGCAGATCATGAAAAAACTGGGAGCTAAGAACGTTGCAGGATTGATCAGGATCTTTCATTCAGCGAAATAGGATGGGTGATTAAAATTTAACACAGAGTTAAGGAGCAGAAGAGAGCTTCCTTTTTTTCTGTGTGTTCTCTGTGTTAGAAAACCTTGATATTTAAACACAGAGTGCATGGAAAAAAAGGAAGAAAAAAGAGAACTCCTTTATTTTCACTGTGTTCATTGTGTTAGAAATATTTGAATCAGGCAAAAGCTCCAATTCACCCCAATTTATATGTTTTTCATCTTATTGATTAACAGCAGTATACGAAATCTTACTGCTTTTCAAGCAAATTCACCTGCCATTTTTCTTAAAAATCAGGTGAAATACTACTAGTAGTAGGTATAGGGAATACATTTTATTCGGTCCATCTTTGTTGCAGCTTTTCACATTAGTTCAATTTTTCTCTAACCTTTTTATAAAACCCGTGGGAACGCAGCCCGCGGGTTTTTAACTTTAATTCCGGACCGGGATTATTTGAATTGACGGGATTACCGGGATTCCGATCGACATTATCCTGAAATTCATTAATTTAATCCTATTTCAAAAGTTCAAAATCGCCGTGATCCGCTAAATCCAATCAAATTTTAAGAAATATCCCGGAAATCCCAATAATCCCGGTCAAAATCCTTCAATCCTTAAATCCTAATCCCGGTCTCGTCTGGCGTGTTTTTTTAATTAATTCTTACATCAACATAATCCGGTAACCAAAGCCTGCCTTCCATTCATCCATTAATGTCCGGTGTTTACCAAACGGAATTGATGCCGGGCTGCTTCAGGACTACTTTTATTCAACAATTCAACAACAACCCACACATGACAACAATTGAGATACAAGACTTCATACATGTTTACAGCATGTTTTCATTCAGAGACGGACGAAAAGAACCGGGAATCGTTATCAATAAATACAATCTGGAAAAAGCGGAGGTAGAATTTTTCTTCATTCCTCAAGAACAGATGAATGCATATAAAAACGCCTTCGATCGCTACGATAAAGAAACATGTCGCCGCATTGCACAACATGTTGAAGTAGATCAGATCCTGAACGTTCGTCCGGTGTCCTTGTCAGATTACAAAGTGATCATGCAATTACTTGCCGAAAGAAATCAGCGACTGAGTTTTCAATAAGGGATTCTGAATACATGAAAATGAAAAAGTCTGCCGGGGGGTGGGCTTTTTTTATTTCTAGGAAGTTGCAGTAAACTACTTAAGACATACCTTTAGCCTTACATTAGCTTTACATTCCCAGATGAAAACACTAGTTTATTTTTTATTTTCCCTAGCCACAATTTCGTACGAGGCATCTGCCAAGAAATTTGGCATTTCATCTGGGCTAAATTATAATACTTTTTTCATTATCAGCGATGGAGATGATTATTCATATGGTGAATTCGGAGGTCGCGCAGGATTTAATTTTTCAATATTCACAGAAAAGTCCGATCGAAATAAGCATGATTCAAATTTTATTTTGCGATATGAAAATTATGGCGGCGAATTTAGGACCGGTGGAGGTTCTTTAGGTGGAAGTTATTCAACATCCGGAACTGTAAATAAATCAGTTCTTACACTCGGAATTTATTTTCTAAATATTGGAAAAAAGAAAACTGAATTTAGTTTAGGTTTTGGACTGGGATTGCTCTTGCATAACAATACTGAAGCTCATCATTTTCAGTTCAGGTATAATTTAAACGGAGCAAGTATGAAAGATGTAAATGGAAGTGACCTTAACAATAAAGGTTATGGTGGAATATTATTACAGCTCGATCACGAAATAGCACTCAAAAATAATCTTTTTCTAATTCCAAAAATTAATCTCTTTTGTGGAATTACCGGTGAACTAACAAATGGAAGCGGAATGTTATCGTTCAGGCAGGCTCTGGAAGTTGGGATTGCGAAAAGCTTTTGACCTTTTATAAGTGTGAGCAAAATTACAAGGGACAAATTTATAATATCGTAACAATTTGCTTTTAACTATTATTTACTCTTCCACATTTCATTAAACGACTTCGGCGCCACTTCCGGAAGTTCACGTCGTTCGCCCCATTTAGAACGGAAAAAATTTCGGAGGAAAAAGTTTTTGATTCTGGATCCGCCGCCATTCATCAGATTTCTATTCAGCATTGCTTTTTTCCAGATCGTAAAAATAAATTTCTCTGAAAACGGATTCAGTTTTTGTTCTACTGAATCGCGGCGATTGTATAAAAGCAATTTATGCAAATCAATTTTCACCGGGCAAACTTCCGTACACTTTCCGCAGAGCGAAGAAGCATAACTGAGATGTTTGAATTCCTCCATTCCTTTGTAGTGCGGAGTAATGATCGATCCGATCGGTCCGCTGTAAGTAGATCCATACGCATGCCCTCCTACTCCTTTGTAGATCGGACAACCATTCAGACAAGCGCCGCAACGGATACAGGATAATGCCTGACGCTGTTCTTGCTGTGCAAGTAAATTCGTACGGCCATTATCAAGCAAGATCACATACATTTCATCCGGTCCATCTAATTCACCTTCCTGGCGTGGACCGGTGGAGATGGAATTGTACACAGTAATATTTTGTCCGGTTCCATGAGTAGCAAGCAATGGCCAGAACAGATCGAGATCAGTAAGCGTCGGGATGATCTTTTCTATTCCTACAATAGCGATCTGGATTTTTGGAAAAGCGATTGACATCAGAGCATTGCCTTCGTTTTCCGTTACGCAAACAGAACCTGAATCCGCAATTAAAAAGTTTGCGCCAGTAATTCCTACATCAGCGATCTGATATTTCTCACGCAATTTTTCCCTGACAAAAGCTGTAATTTCTTTCGGCGTACTTGTCAGCGGAAGTTTAAATTTCTCATTGAACGTTTTAGCAACATCTTCTTTTGAAAGATGCATTGCCGGAGTTACTATATGATAAGGAGTTTCATTCCGCAGTTGCACAATGAATTCCCCAAGATCTGTTTCAAGCGATTCAATATTTTCCGCAGTAAGCGCTTCGTTGACATGGATCTCTTCCGTCGTCATCGACTTTGCCTTGACGACAGTTTTCGCTTTTGCATGTTTCATGATGCGCATCATTTCCGATATCGCTTCATCAGCATCTTGAGCCCAGATCACTTTTCCGCCACGCTTTGTAAAATTCGATTCAAATTCCGTAAGGTATTTGTCGAGATTTTCCATCACCTTCCACTTCAACATGGCAGCCCGCTGCCGGGCAGTTTCAAAATCGTCGTACTGAAGTTTTCCGTCAACAACTTTCTTATCGTACTGCAGAATATTAAATGCAAGTTTCCGGCGATGTTCTTTGTTGAACACACGGTCTTCGGCGTCTATGAGAAATTGATCGGAGTGGAGGGACATTGAAATGCGAAATTAAGCAATAGGGTTGAAGGTTGGACGGAAAATTAAAAGGAATTTGACTCGAATATACAGAGTGTATGTTGCAGGTTTCAGGTTACAGGTTTCAGGTTGTCGCAACCTGAAACCTGTAACTTGGAACCTGCAACAATACTCATAATCAATGCCCTACATGATCTGGGTCTTGAGAAGATCCTCCACTGTCTCCCTCCTCCTGATCAACCTAGCTTTTCCGTTTTCGATCAATACTTCAGCTGGACGGAGGCGGGAATTGTAATTGTTGCTCATGGAGAAACCGTAAGCACCGGCATTGAGGATGGCGAGGATATCACCTTCGCGGACTTCGGCCATCTTGCGGTCCCAACCGAATGTATCAGTTTCGCAGATATAACCGACGACAGTATAAAGCCTTTGTTTGCCGGCCGGATTGCTGATGTTGATGATATGATGATAGGCATCATAGAACATTGGCCGGATCAAGTGGTTTTGTCCGGAGTTAACACCGGCGAAAACAGTTGACATTGTTTGTTTCACCGTGTTGACTTGAGTAAGCAAAACACCGGCTTCACTGACGAGAAATTTTCCCGGCTCAAACCATAGTTCAAGTTTTTTTCCGTAGTCGGTGCAGAAATTATTGAAGAGCAATGTAAATTCACTTGCCAGTTCTTCAATGTCTGTTGTATAATCGCCTTCTTTGTATGCGACTTTGAATCCGCTTCCAAAATCAATGAATTCAAGGTCGGGAAATTGTTTTGCTTCCTCGAACATCAGTTCAGCCACACGCAGAAAAACGGAACTATCAAGAATTTCCGAACCGGTATGAATATGCAGTCCGTTCACTTTCATTTTGCACGAAGTCACTATACGCAGAACATGTCTGAGCTGATGAATAGAAATTCCAAATTTCGAATCAATATGTCCGGTTTGAATATGTGAGTTCCCTCCTGCTGCAATATGTGGATTGAGTCGAATGCAGCAAGGAATCCGCCCTTCGTATTCATGACCGAACTGTTCGAGTACGGAGATGTTGTCGATATTAATGACAAGTCCCATTTCGACCGCCTGTTTGATCTCATCGAAAGCAACACCATTTGGAGTAAAAAGGATTTCCTTCGGAGTAAATCCCGCTTTGATCCCTATAATAGCTTCTTCAATAGAAACAGCATCCAGTCCGGCTCCGAGGCTATGAACATATTTCAGCACCTGTACATTCGTCAGCGCTTTGCATGCATATTTAATTTTCAGCGACACATTGCTGAATGCATTTGTGATGCGATCATATTGTCGTTTTATAGTTTCCGCATGATACACATAAAGCGGGCTACCGAATTCTTCGGTAAGTTTTACGAGGTCGGTACTTTTTAGGATGGGATAATTTTCTTCGAAATTCATGGGGTAAAAGTAGGTTATTGAGATAAGAATAGATAAAGCGTGTTTAAGATTTTATACACATTTAAATGGAACGAGTTTAATAAAATATCCAACATCTAAAACTTGACAAAAGGAAATTTATTACTTACCTTTGGCGTTAGTAATGCAAATTTATTGTGATATTAACATTTGAAAGTAAAGAAACTCAGAAAATCTGGGAAGGTGAAAGGGTTAAAGGTATTCCTCATGAAATTCAAGAAATTGGACGGAGGAAATTGAGAATGCTTAACAACTCACAAAACCTAAACGATCTAACGATTCCTCCTTCTAACAGACTAGAAAAACTTAAGGGAAATTTGAAGGAATACTATTCAATTCGAATAAATGATCAATGGCGAATAGTATTTAAATGGAAAGATGGCAATTCAACAGATGTCGAAATTATTGATTATCATTAATAGCAGAAAAAATGAAAAAGCTAAAAAATATACATCCCGGAGAAATTCTATTAGAGGAATTTTTAACTCCACTTGGAATAAGTGCATATAGACTTTCAAAAGATCTTTCCATTCCACAAACAAGGATTTCGGAAATTATAAAAGGAAACCGAAGAATCACAGCAGATACTGCTTTAAGATTTTCAAAATATTTCGGCAACAGTGCAAAGTTTTGGTTAGGAATTCAGGATGATTTTGACATAGAGGAAGAAAGAAGGAATAAAGGTGCGGAGCTAAATGCGATAAAATTATACTCCGTTAGTGCTGCATAATTCCATAAATTAACATATAGCATATCTGCGTTTTTATCTGCGGAAATCAGCGATCCCTGTGAACTCTGCGGGAAGTAATTTTCGTTGAGTACTAAGAAAACATTTGCATTTTTTTAAAGCTGTTTAATATAATACAAAATCTGATTTCAAATCTCAAAGAAGTTTCCTTCATAAATATCTTTACTTTAAAAAGATATTATGATGAAAGCAAGTTCAATTATACACAAGAATGAAAAAAGGATAAAGGTTGAATTTCCGAATACGAAAGAATCGACTATACTGATCAAACAAATTAATGATGCCAAGTGGAGTGCTACGATGAGGAGCTGGCATATTCCTTATTCGAAAGAAGCATTTACACAATTAAAAAATATTTTTCCGGGGATTGAAATTATAAAATCCGGCAGTATAATTCCTTCAATAGAAACAACTATTCAGTCTCCGGAAAAGAAAGAGGTAAAACCTGCGGCATTAGATAATAGTAAAAATGTCTCAATACTAATTGCGGGTAGAAAAATAATTTTGAAACTTCCAAAAAATGAAACTGACGTTCGATTTATTACATCGTTGCGGTACAGTCGTTGGGATAAAGCAAATTTTTGCTGGATCGTTCCGAATTATCCCGGGAATATAGAATTGATAAAACAATTTTTTGGTGAAAGGATCTCTGTAATAGAAATTTCCGAAGCAATCACTATTGAAAATAATTCCGGACAAACAAGGAGTATAGATAAGAATGAAATGCTGGTAGTTGAAACAGTCAAAGGGAGGCTGAAGATCTATTTTGCATACGACAAACTTGTTTCAAAAAAGATCAAAGATTTTCCATATTACAAATGGGATAAAAGTGAAAAGTGCTGGAGCATTCCATATGCAGAAAATTATGTAAAAGAATTACAGAAATTTGCTGAAGAAAATAAAATCAAATTTACGTTTGAAGTAAATTCCAAAAAGAATGATGCAATAAAACGTTTATCGAAACGTGGAGACGAAGGATTTAGAAATTGTCCGGAAGAATATATTTTAAAGATCCGGGAAATTCAGTACAGTGAAAGGACACTTAAAACCTATCAAAATGCATTTGAAGATTTCATTAATTATTACAAAGACATTGATCTGAATGCAATTGATGATAAGATGATCCTAGAATTCATGCAATATCTTGTAGTTGAAAGAAAAGTTTCGGAATCGTATCAAAACCAAGTCATCAATTCCATTAAATTCTATTATGAAAAAGTTCTCCGAGGTAAGAGAAAGACTTATTTGATCGATCGTCCGAAGAAAGAAAAGAAACTTCCGACAGTATTAAATGAAGAAGAGACTCGATTGCTATTGAAAGCGACTGACAATTTAAAACACAAAGCGATTTTAATGATGGCTTATTCATCCGGTTTAAGATTAGGTGAATTAATTAATCTGAAGATAAAAGACATTGATTCGAAACGAATGCAGATCCGGGTAGAACAAGCTAAAGGAAAGAAAGATCGATATACAATATTATCGAATAAAATGTTGGCTGTTCTCAGGGAATATTTTGTGAAGTACAAGCCGAAAGAGTGGTTATTTGAGGGTGAAAAAGGAGGACAATACTCGGCTCGAAGTATTCAGATGATAGTAAAAGCCTCAGCCAAAAAGGCCGGTATTAAAAAGAATATCGGAATACATAGCCTGAGACACACATTTGCTACTCATTTATTAGAGAATGGCACAGATCTAAGATATATACAAAGTTTGCTTGGGCATGAGAGTAGTAAAACGACGGAAATTTACACTCATATTACAACAAAAGGCTTTGATCAGATTAAAAATCCTTTGGATCAACTAGAACTCTAACAAAATATTTCACGGAATCTTAAAAAATTGCTATACTTGTAAAGCATAGAATTTAATGAAATTAACTGTTACAGAATGTTCAATAATTATAACCTATTCAAACATTGAGTTATTCATTTCATGGTAAACCAATTTTTAAAATGATTAGAGACACCAAAAAGCCAACTTCCATATTCGATATTAATACAACAGTTGCGCAAAGCCACCCAATTCAAGAAATAAACGCAATAATTGCGTAAACACAAACGTTAGTGGCTACTTTAAGGACAACAACAGCAGACATGCAAGATATTATTGAAAACTATAAAGTCGGACATCGTTATTTTCTAAACATTCATTTAAATGGTGAAGAAAAATTAGTCGGACAAATACTTGTTGATGTAATATTTGACAACTGTAGTTTTTCCATTGATTTTTCGCAAACAGACTTTACGAATTCAAAGTTCTCCAACTGTGATTTAAAATCTTGCGACTTCACGAAATGCAATTTAACAAACACAGTTTTTGAAAATTGTTATCTTGAAAATGCTGAATTTAAAAAAGCCAAAATGAACGGGACAATTTTAAACAATTGTCACATATACGGGAAAGCAGTAATGTTGAACACAACGACTGGACAACTTGAAACTTTCAAAGATCCTTTAGTAAAAGAACTTTATGACTATGTTCCAGAGTTTAGCAATGTTGTAGATCATATGGATGACGAATTATCTTATAGTGTTTACGGAGATTTAAGTCGTAAACTTTTTGACGATATAACAACAAACAAAGAGACCACCATTTTTACCAGAAAATGTTTTCAATTTTTCAACTTGATTGCTGATAGAAATGACGAGAGAATTGACAGTTTGCTTATTGATGTTTATGAAGGACTTTATGCAAGTAAAAAATGTAACGACATTGTTCGACAACTTTTGACAGGGCGAAATAAAGACATTTACGAACATTGGATGAAAAATGGAAACATTCAATCGAATTATTGACAAAACAAAAGCAGCCACTAACACCGCATTGCCAAAACATTATTTTTTGACTCTTTTTATTTTTATATTTCGGTAAAAAATAATGCTTCGGCAATGCTAAACGTTA